>NZ_JBEPNO010000018.1:0-112182 GCF_040546275.1 Nakamurella sp. UYEF19
GGTCCCCGGGCACCAACCCGTGGACGACCGGGGTCCCCGCCCGGGGGGGGGGGGGAGTTCATCCGCCCGGGCGGATGAACTCCGCCACCGGACCTGCCGTACTCATCCTCCTTGCGTAACGTTCGCGGTGTGAACCCGTCATCGACCCCGCCCTCAGGACCCTCGCGGGCCTCCGGGTCGGTCTCGACGAGTCCGCCGCCACAGCGCACGCGATCCCACGGGCCGGAACCGCATCTCGGTGCGACCCCCCAGGGTGTCCATCATCTGGCCCCGTCGGTTCGGGGACTCCGGGGACTGCTCGGCCTGTCCGGTCTCCGGCGCCTGGTCGCGGTGCGGTTGCTGGTCTCGTTCGGTGACGGCGCGTTCCAGGGCGCACTGGCCGGCGCGATCCTCTTCGACCCGTCGCAGCGTTCCAGCCCGGGCGAGATCGCCACCGGCTTTGCGGTGCTGTTGCTGCCTTACTCGATTCTGGGTCCGTTCGCCGGCGCGCTGCTCGACCGCTGGAGTCGCCGGCAGGTATTGGTCTGGGCCAACCTGGCCCGCGGCGCCGTGATCGCCGTACTCGGTGTTCTGCTGGTGTTCGGCACCCCGCTCTGGGTCCAGTTCCTTGCCGCCCTGGTGGTGACGGGGTCGGGCAGGTTCATCGGCTCGGGTCTGTCTGCGTCGTTACCGCACGTGGTGGCCACGGATTCACTGGTCGGCGCGAACTCGCTCGCCACCACCGTCGGGTCGATCGCGACGCTGCTGGGCGCCGGATTCGCGCTCGGCATCCGGTCGTTGGTCGGCAAGGGTGACGGGCCGACGGCGATCGCCACCGCCTCGGTGCTGCTGTTCTACCTGGCCGCCGCGTTCGTGGTGGGCAAGTTCGCCCGCGCCGCCCTCGGTCCCGACGAGACGGACGAGCCGCCGCAGCCGATCCGAGCCATCCTGCAGGGCTTCGCCGCCGGATTCAAACACGCCCTCGAGAGGCGGACCGTCGGCGTCAACATCCTGATGGTGATGGTGGTCCGCTGCTGCGTCGGCATGTCGACGCTGGTCGTCCTGCTGCTGTTCCAGCACTACTTCACCCGGCATCACGGGATCTTCCGGGCCGGTCTGTCCGGCGTGCTCGAGGTGCTCGGCGTGGCCGGAGCCGGCCTCTTCCTCGGTGCGATCGCGACGGCGCCGATGGTCCGCTGGGTGGGCCGCACACGTTATCTGGTCTGCCTGCTGACCTTTGCCGCCCTCGTGGTGGTGATCGCCGGCACGCAGTTCACCCAGCTCGGCACGATGATCACCGCGCTGGTGTTCTCGTTCACCTATCAGTCGTCGAAGATCTGCGCCGACACGGTGGTGCAGTCCGACTGCGACGACGCCCACATTGGACGCGTCTTCGCGTTGTACGACACCCTGACCAACGTCTTCTACGTGGCCGGTTTCGAGATCGGCGCCGCGCTCGTGCCGTTCAACGGGCGCAGCTACCTGCTGGTCGTGCTCGTCAGCGTGGTGTTCCTGATTGCCGCTGCCGGCTACGGACTGGGCATGCGAGCCCTCGTCCGGCGCGGGGCGGTACAGGCGAAAGCCGGCATCTCCATGGTTGCGCCTTCGAGCCTGAACGATCCGCACTACCGTTCGTGACGATGCACCAGTAGGGACGACGCACGACTAGAACTGTGCCGCAGTAGAACGTTGCGGCAGAAGGACTGTGCCGCAGTAGACCCCTGCAGCAGCAGGACGCCACCTGTATGAACGTGCGGCGGTCAGTCAGAAGCCGTGCTGGAAGTCCTGGTGAGCCGGCTCGTCAGCGCTCGTCGCGACGTGGGCGAAGGGGTCGTCGTCACTGCCGACCACCCACGTGTGGTCCGAGTCGCCACTGCCGTCGTCGGTCCCGAGGTCAGGGGTGTCCGGGGCCGATGCCGGCGGCGGTGTATCCGTGCCGTGGTCAGGTGGCGGCGTCGCCGCACTGGCACCGGCACCGGCCGACGTGACGTCGCCGTGGATGGCGTCGGCCTCGTTCCAATGACCGTCGCCTGACGGGTCGTGATAGGCGGTGTCGTACACGCCGTCGTGATGCGAGGACACCAGGATCGTGTCCACCTTCCCGTCACCGTTCGAGTCCCAGGCGATCGAATCGTGGTGCCCGGAGCCGTCGAAGTCCAGGTACAGACCGTCCGGATGACCGTCCCCGTTCACATCGACGTGCGCTTCACCCGTATAGGTGTGGGTCGGAGTGCTGCTGTCACCGAAGGAGTAGGTGAGGACCTGGTCGGCAGTGTCCGGGCTCAGCGTCACGGTGGACGCACCGGAGTGGTCGGCCGGCGGCTCCACCTCGGCCGCGGGCGGCCCGTCGAACGGCTCTGCGGCGTCCCAGTGACCGTTGCCGGACGGGTCGTAGTAGGCGGTGTCGTAGACGCCGTCGTGATGCGAGGACACCAGGATCGTGTCCACCTTCCCGTCACCGTCAGAATCCCAGGCGATCGAATCATGGTGCCCGGAGCCGTCGAAATCCAGGTACACCCCATCCACGTGACCGTCACCGTTCACATCGACATCAGCTGCACTGCTGTAGGTCTCAGTCGGTGTCTGGGAGTCACCGAAGGAATAGGTGAGTGTGGTCACCGTGCTGTCCTTCCCGTGCGATGGAACTGTCAGGGGGTCGTTCGTGTCCGGGTTACTGCATCAGCAGTCGGGCTGTGTGGCCAGGATCGGGGAACATCCCGGGGACCGACACGCCTTCAGACGGGAGGACGTTCCGGCTGGTTCCGCCCATCCTGGACCGATTCGTGTGGCATCGACAGAACTGTCACACCCAGCACCTGGGCGGTGGCTGACCGTGCCCCGACTACGAGGGTGGGGCGTCACTGCTCGGTTCTCTTGGCTGACCCCAGTTCCGAGTCCAGCTCCGGTTCCGAACCCGAACCCGGTTCCGGTCTCGGCTGCGTCACCGAATCGGTTCCGGCGCCGGGGTCTGGCCCGGGTTCCGGGTCGATGGTGAATGCCGGGCCGGAATCGGGCTCGGGTTCGGATGTCAGGTCTGGTTCGGGTGTCGGGCCGGTTGGTGGTGTCGGGTTTGGTTCGGGTGTCGGGTCGGGCCAGTTTTCTGCCGGCAGGGGTGGGTCGGGGGTGGTGTAGGTGTGGCCGGTGGGGGTGGTCCATTGGTTGGTGTGCGGGGTGGTGCGGGTGCTGTGGTGGCCGGCGTGGGTTTTGGCGCGGTGGTCGCCTCGGCATTTGTTGTCCAGGTTGTGGGCGGCGGTCGGTCCTGATGGTGCGGGTTGCAGGTGGTCCAGGTCGCAGCGTCGGCCGGGGACGGTGCAGATGGGGTTGGTGCAGGTGCCGTCGCGGAAGGTGAGGGCGTGGCCGAGTGTGCGGGAGGGGAACCGGCCGAGTTCGGTGGTGGCCAGGAGGTTCCCGGTCTGGTCGGTGAGCAGTTGGTAGAACAGGGTGCCGGGTTGGTGGGCGTAGTCGCGGATGGTGTCGGCGGGGATGAGGGCGGAGCGGTCGGCGAGTTGGCCGGGGGTGTCGGTGTAGCCGAACAGCGATTGGACGGTGATGATGACGCCGATGGTGACCGGTAGCGGCCGCGCGGGGTGCGGTTGGGGGCAGGGGGTGATGACGGGCCGGCCGGGGCGTTCGGGGTCCCGCGGCTGGGTTGCCGGGCCGCCTGGACCGGTGCCGGGTGGCGCGGGGTCGGCGGGGTATGTGGTGGGTTGGGTGCGGGGGTCGGGGCGGAACGCCGACGGCGGCAGGTCCCACTCGTCCTGGACAGCAACGTCCTGCGCGGTCGTGTCTTCGAGGTCGGCACCTTCAGGCGCAGCGTCGTCGGGGACCTTGCCGGCGTCCGGGCCGTCGCTGCGCTCGTCGACTGCGTCCTCGGCCTGCCCGGCCTGCTCGGCGTCCTCGGCGTGTTCGGCCCGCTCGGCCTGCTCGGCCCGCTCGGCTTGCCCGGCCTGCTCGGCGTCCTCGGCCCGCTCGGCCCGCTCGGGGTCGTCGACTTCGGCGGCGTTCTCGTCGACCGCGTCGTCTTCGACAAATTCGTCGTCTTCCCAGGCGACGTGGCAGCCGTTGCTGACCCGACCCAACACCAGATCGACCAGCACATCGGCGCGGCGCTGCGCCCAGGTCCGCCGATCACCCGGCTCCACCAACCCCGCCACCGCGTTCAACACCTGATCCACCGCATCGGCATCGACCGCCGAGATCGCCGCCGACAAAAACGAGATCCCATCGACATCGGGCCGGACCGAGACATACCGGTCGGCGAAAGACCGCCGCAACCGCTCGTTCGTCTGATCCGGTTCGACCTTCGCGACGAACTCGTTCAACCAGCGACCCAGCAGCTCCGCGGTCTTGCACGTCGCCACCGGCACCACCAACAAATTCAACAACCGTTTCGAGGAGTCCCGGGTCAGCCGCAGCAACGCACTGCTGATCTTGCCCGCCCGGCGCAGGTCCACATCCCCGGCCAGCCACGCATCCCACACCCGCGGCGCCTCCTCCTGCAGCCGCCGGGTGATCCCCATCGTCCGCTGCACCGAAAACTTGGTGACCTTCACCGCCAGCCCGATCTCCGTCGCCGCGAACTCGCCCGGCTCGTACCGCGCCGAGATCCCCACCCCGGTGCGGTCGGCGATCCGCCGGACGTCCACATCGTGGCGCAACGCGGCGAACTGCACCATCAACTCCGCCTGCCGCGCCTGCGCACAGGCCAGAACCCGCTGCTGGCAGGACAACTCATCAACCAACGCAGCCGCCCGCTCGGCCTGCACATCGGTGGCTGTCCCCATACCAAAACCCTAGACCGGACCACCGACAGTCACTCCAAGTCAGCAACCCGATACGAACGGGTGTAGCGGGTAGGTGCCTGGATCCAGTTCATCCGGACTACGGCTGCCGCGAGCCGATCCTGTGCTCCGCGACGAAAAGACGTCGCAGATAGGCTCGCCTGGTGCCTTCCTCTGAGCGCGAGTCGTTCTACGACGCCCCCGGCGTCCACGACCGGTACCTCGCCCATCGCGAGCACACGCGACTCAGCCCGAACCACGTCATGGAAGAGCCTGCATTCTTGACCGAGGTGGGTGACCCAGCTGGATTGCGGATTCTCGACCTCGGATGTGGCGACGGTGCATTCGGAAGGCTGTTGCTGGCGGCAGGAGCGCGCAGCTACTTCGGCGTCGACAACTCGCACCACATGGTCGAGCAGGCCACAAGAACCCTCGTCGGCACGACCGGAAGAGCGGATCTTGCTGATATCCAAGACTTCTCACCCCCAGCTCGTTCGGCGGACCTGGTGACCGCTCGACTCTCGCTGCACTATGTCGCCGATCTCGACCGCGTGCTCGCCACCTGCGTTCGAGCGCTCGCGCCCGGTGGACGCCTCATCATGACCGTCGTGCATCCGGTCATCACCAGCTACGACAATCGCACCGCAGGCCCCCGCACCACCTGGACCGTCGACGACTACTTCAACCCGGGACCGCGCCTTCGAGACTGGATGGGCGCGCAGGTCACCTGGCACCACCGAACGGTGGAGAACTACGTCGCGGCCATGACAGGAGCTGGCATGACCGTGACCTCACTGCGGGAGTGTGCGCCGGATCCAGCCCACTTCGAAGGTGACACCGACGAGTACATCAGACGTCGACGCGTTCCGTTGTTCCTGCTGCTCAGCGGTCGTCGCCCCGCGGGCAGTCGAGCCTGACCTACCGCGGCTGGACGGACTCCGGCCGGTGCCTCAATTCATCCCGTCGCGCCGGTGTTTCTGCCGGCCCGTCTTTTGCCAGTATCGCTTTGCCCTAGACATCGGATGACTCGTCGGCCATGCTCGAGCCCGAAGGCGCAATGACGCGCAGGTTCGTGCGGTACCGCCTCGAGAACTCCGATGAATCAGGAGGCCGTACTCGTGGTGCGTTCCAACGGAACCTCAGGACCGGATCGTCGTACCGTGCTCAAGGCGGGCGGCCTGGTCGCGCTCTCGCCGGTGGTCGCGACCCTGCTGGGCCGCGGGACCGCGGCAGCGGGTGCGCCGGAGCTCGCCGGTGCTGCGGCGGGTGCGCCCCGGACATGGCCGACCCTCTCATCCACCGCACTCCGGTACACGAGCCCCGCCACGTCGTGGGAGAACGAGGCACTCCCGCTGGGCAACGGCCGACTCGGCGCCATGATGTTCGGCGGTCCGGACACCGAACGCATCCACCTCAACGAGCAGAGCCTCTGGGGCGGCGTCAACAACTACGACAACGCGCTGGCCGGCCAACCGGACGGCGCATACGACACCGGCATGCTGGGCTTCGGCTCCTTCCGGAACTTCGGCAACCTGACGCTGACCTTCGGTGCCGGCGGCCCGGTGTTGAGCGCGCCGGGCGGCCCGTACGACACGTCGTCGAACGAGACGGTCCGCGCCAGCACGGACGGCCAGGCGGCACGAAGTGGTGCGTCATCGACCCGCCGGTCGCGGTGCTCTGGCAGGTCGAGCTGCCGACACCCGTTGCGGTGAAGGGCTTCGCACTCACCAGCGCCAATGATGTTCCCGAGCGGGACCCCCGTGAGTGGGTGCTCGCCGGGTCGACCGATGGCCGCAGCTGGACCACCGTCGACGAGCGCACGCTGCCAGCCCCGTTCGAGACCCGCGGTCAGACGAAGCGCTTCACCCTGACGAACACCACCGCCTACCGGTGGTACCGGTTCACCTTCGTTCCGGCAGCCGGGGTCAGCCACTTCCAGGTCGCCGAGATCGCCTTGGACGGCGTCGACTTCGCCGGTGCGACGACGGTGTACGTCAGCTCGCCGAGCGGCCACGGTGACGGTCGATCGGCCGCAACCGATCTCTCCCGGTCCGTCGACGGTTCAACCGGAACGGTCTGGACTGCCCTGGTCCAGGACGCGAACCCCGTCGTCTGGCAGGCCAACCTCAGCAAGTCGGCAGCACTGTCGGCAGTGCGACTCACCAATGGCACCAACAGATCCCGGGTCGATCCCGTCGGCTGGACGCTGGCCGGCTCCACGGACGGATCCACCTGGGTGACGCTGTCGGAGCGGGCCGTTGGTCGGCCGTTCGCGGGTCCCGGTCAGACGCTGACCCTCTCGGTCACCGATCGCACCGCGTACAACCGGTACCGACTCCTGCTGCAGGTGCCGCGCGGCGCCCGTCAGCTGGACGTGTCCGAGGTGGCGCTGGTGGGGTCGGGTCTGGAAGGCAGCGCAGCGGACGTTGTCGTCGACTACCAACGTGCACTCGACCTGACCACCGGCGTCCACCAGACCCGGTTCGTCTCCGGGAACCGGCGATTCCTCCGCGAGGCCTTCGCCTCCCGCGAAGCCGACGTGATGATCTTCCGCTACACCGCGGATGTCGGAAAAGCGTTGTCCGGCAGCATTTCTCTCGCTTCCGGCCAGGGCGCACCGACCACCGTCTCCTCGGACGGACGGACCATCGCTTTCGCCGGCGAGATGGGCAACGGCCTGAAACACGCCTGCGCAGTCCGCGTACTGGCGGGCGGCGGCACCCTCGCTGCCGACGGCACGAGCATCGACTTCCAGCAGTGCACCACGCTGACCCTCGTCGTCGACGCCCGGACGAACTACGCGATGGACGCGGCGGCCGGTTGGCGGGGCTCGGACCCGGCACCGGTGGTGGCCGCGGCGACGGCGACGGCCTCGCGGCGGAGTTTCGACGCGCTCAAGCGGGAACACACGCGCGCGTTCTCCTCGCTGATGCAGCGCGTCCAGGTCGACTGGGGACGGACGGACCCTGCGGTGCAGGCGATGTCGACACCTGCGCGCCTGACCCGGTACTCCGGAGGCGAGGCCGATCCATCACTGGAGCAGGCGCTGTTCGCCTACAGCCGCTACCTGTTGGCCAGCTCGTCCCGGCCCGACGGGTTGCCGGCCAACCTCCAGGGGCTGTGGAACGAGCAGGACCAGCCGGCCTGGGCCTCCGACTACCACACCAACATCAACGTCCAGATGAACTACTGGGGCGCCGAGAGCACCGACCTGCCGGGCTCCCATGAGGCGCTGGCGAACTTCATCGAACAGGTCGCCATCCCGAGCCGGGTGGCCACCCGCAATGCCTTCGGGCCGGACACCCGCGGCTGGACGGCCAGGACGAGTCAGAGCATCTTCGGCGGCAACTCCTGGGAGTGGAACACCGTCGCGAGCGCCTGGTATGCGCAGCACCTCTGGGAGCACTTCGCTTTCACCCAGGACGTCGACTACCTGCGCACCCAGGCGTATCCGTTGATCAAGGAGATCTGCCAGTTCTGGGAGGACCGGTTGATCGAGGACGCGAACGGGCATCTCGTCGCCCCCGACGGCTGGTCGCCGGAACACGGGCCGCGCGAGAACGGGGTGATGTACGACCAGCAGATCATCTGGGACCTGTTCCAGAACTGCCTCGACGCCTCGACCACCCTGAAGGTGGACAAGAAGTACCGCACCGTGGTCGCGGACCTGCAGAAGCGTCTGGCGCCCAACAAGATCGGGGCCTGGGGTCAGCTGCAGGAGTGGCAGACCGACCGCGACGATCCGGCCGACATCCATCGGCACACCTCGCACCTGTTCGCGGTGTATCCGGGACGGCAGATCACCCCGGGCAAGGATGCGGCGTTGGCAGCTGCTGCTCTGGTGTCGCTCAAGGCGCGCTGTGGCGAGAAGGAGGGCGAGCCGTTCACCGCGGGCACCGTCTCCGGCGACAGCCGGCGGTCCTGGACCTGGCCGTGGCGGTGCGCGCTCTTCGCGCGGCTGGGCGACGCCGAGCGGGCGGTGATCATGATCCGCGGGCTGCTGACCTACAACACGCTGCCCAACCTCTTCGCCAACCATCCACCGTTCCAGTTGGATGGCAACCTCGGCATCTCGGGTGCGGTCACCGAGATGCTGCTGCAGAGTCACGCCGGCGAGATCTCGCTGCTCCCAGCCATCCCGGCGGCCTGGCAGCGTTTCGGTTCCTTCAGCGGTCTGCGGGCCAGGGGTGGCTATCGGGTCAGCTGCCGGTGGCGCAACGGGCGGGTCACCGAGTACTCGATCGTCGCCGATCGGGCCAGGAACCGGGACGCGGTCACGGTCCGCGTCAACGGCACGGTCGTCTCGGTGAAGCCGCAGCGCGGCTGAGCGGCGTCGGTGTGCGGCCAGGTCGGTGACCAGTCCTGCCCCGTCAGGCCGCCACCACCCGGTCCCGGCCCTCGCGTTTCGCGGCGTAGAGGGCGACGTCCGCACGCCCGACGCAGGCGGCGGCCGGTTCGTCGGGTTGCCAGACGGCGTAGCCGATCGAGCAGGTCTGAGTCCCGGGTACCACGGCGCGGATGTGCTGGAGCACGCCCCCGATGCGCTGCCCGTCATCGCCGGCGAGCGCCAGGATGAACTCCTCTCCGCCCCAGCGCGCGAACAGGTCGTCCTCGTCCAGCGCAGCGCGGACGTCGACGGCGAATTGGCACAGCAGCTGGTCACCGGCCGCGTGGCCGAAACTGTCGTTGTAGGCCTTGAAGTTGTCGAGGTCGATCAGCGCAATGGTCAGCGGCACCGACTCCTGCTTCGACCGCTCCATCAACCGGAGCAGGCTCGTCTCCCACGCCCGTCGGTTGAGCGCGCCGGTGAGCGGATCAGTTGTCGCGGACTTCTCCAGCTCGGACCGCAACTGGGCCGCATGCAGCGATGCGCCGGCCTCCACGGCGAGTACCCGCACGGCGTCGACCGACGGATCCTGCGTAGTCGAGACCGGATGCGGCCACGTCACCTGCAGCACGGCGATCACCTCGCCCTCGACGAGCACCGGTTCCCAGAGCACGCTCACCGGCGCATCCTGTGTCGACGGCACCATCACGGGACGACCGGTGTGGCGCACCAGGTCCGGTGTCGATCCGGCCGGTGGGACAGCGTCGTCGGTCAGGCCGTCAGCCGCCGTCACGGCCAGCAGACCCTGGCCGCCGGGTTCGAGCAGCCGCACCTCCTGGGCCCCGGACAGCGATCGGACCGAGGCGACGACCACCGGACGTGGGTCGGTCCCGGACTGCACGCATCGGGCGACAGCAGCGATAGCGGCCAACTCCTCCTCGGAGCGGCGCAGCGCGTTCTCCGCCTCCTTCCGATCAGTGATGTCCTGGGAGATCGCGAGCGTCCAGGGCTCACCGTTCGGACCGACCGCCGGGGTGATGTTCACCCAGGCGTACCTGATGCTCCCGTCCGGCCAGAAGAAGCGCATCTCGGCCCGCATGACGTGATCCGGGCTGGTCATCTGCCCGGATTCCGACCCGGAGATGAGGTCGAAATCGTCGGGATGGGCGAAGTCCAGGGCCGACCGCCCCACCAGCGCGTCGGGTTCCACTCCCATCAGCCGTCCGAAGGCGTCGTTGACCTGGATCCACCGACCGCTCTCGTCCGACAACCCGATGCCGACCGGGCTGCGTTCGAACAGGGACCGGAACCGCCGGGCGGACTCCTGCAACTCGGCTCGGACGGCCGTCAACTCGGTGACATCGGTAGAGACACCGGCGATGGCATACGTCAGGCCGTGCTCGTCGACGAGCGGGAACTTGGTCGATTGGTAGGTGCGGACGTTCCCGCCCGGAAAGATCCACTCCTCGGTGAAGGTCGTCAAAGAATCGATCTCCACCGCTTCGGAGTCCGCGGGTTGCGGCCGCCGTGCCCGGCGGGGCGACGAGATCTCCGCCTCGACCCGCCCGATGATCGCACCGGTCCCCTGCCCGACGGCCCGGTCCACGGCAGCGTTGGCGAACAGGTACCGGCCCTCCAGATCCTTGGCGAAGACCAGTACGTCGGTGTGGGCCAGTACTTCGTCCAGTAGGTAGCGGTTCTGTCGCAACTCGCTCTCCACCAACGCCTTTGCTGCGATCTCGGACGTCAGGACGGCAGTCTGACGGCGTAGTTCGAGCTGGCTCACCACCTGACGGGCGACCAGCGCGAGGTCAGCCAGCGCCGCCTCGCCGAGCACCCTGGGTACGGTGTCCATCACGCAGAGGGCGCCCATCACATGTCCATCCGAAGTGACCAGGGGAGCGCCGGCGTAGCACCGGATCCCGGGGGCATCGGTCACCAGCGGATTCTCGGCGAAACGATTGTCCCGCAGGGTGTCCGGCACCATCAGGATGCCGGTCTGCTGCACCACGTGGTGACACAGCGACGTCCCGCGGTCGACCTGCTCGTCCGCGACGCCCACCCGCGCCTTGAACCAGGCCCGGTCGGCATCGATCAGGCTCACGACGGCCATCGGCGCCGCGCAGAGGCGGGCGGCCAAGGCGGCCAGGTCGTCGAAGGCCTGCTCCGGCGGAGTGTCCAGGATGCCCAGGTCCAGTAGTGCCTCGATCCGCGACCGCTCGGTTGCCGGATCGCCGGGCGGGAGTCCGGCGACGGACGTCGCCTCTCGCACGATCACGCCCACCCTCCTTTCGATCCGCTGCACTCGATCCAGAGCACTCGAACCAGAGCACTCGAACCAGAGCACTCGAACCACAGCGCACGATCCGACCCAGGCTGAACTGTCCGCCGGGCGGGGCCACCTGCGCAAGAGTCGACCAGGGAGCAACGGATCAGACGTTGCGCACCAGTTCCACGACCGAAGGCCGCCGATCGTTCCTGTTGCGGTGGTCCTCGATGAAATTCTGAGCGGCCACCGGGCCCAGCGACGGCGAGACCAGGTAGCCCTGCCCGCTCCGACAGCCCAGCCGCACCAGCGCGTCCAGCTGGATCGGGTGCTCGATGCCCTCGGCGACCGTGCTCAGCCGCAGGTCGGTGGCCAGCCGGACGATGGTGGCGACGAAGGCGTCGCCCTCGCTTTCCGGATCGTTCAAGGGATCGATGAAGGACTTGTCGATCTTCAGGATGTCCACCGGCAGCTGACGCAGGTAGCTGAGCGAGGAGAACCCGGTGCCGAAGTCGTCGATGGCGACCCGGACGCCGAGGCGCCTGACCTCCCGCAGCAGCTCGGCGATGCCGGCCGGGTCGTCCATCAGGACGCTCTCGGTGATCTCCAGGACGAGACTCCGCGCGGCCAGCCCGCTGCTCCGCAGGGCACCGCGCACCATGTCGAGGAAGCCCGGATCCTGCAACTGCCAACTGGACAGGTTGACCGCGACGTCGAGCGGCCTGCCCGCCCTCGACGGCCACTTCGCGGCCTCCCGGCAGGCTGCCATCAGAATCCATCGGCCCAGCGGGAGGATGAAGCGGGACTCCTCGGCAAGTGGGATGAACCTGTCGGGACCGATCATGCCCAGAGTCGGGTGGCGCCAGCCGATCAGGGCCTCGAATCCCTCCAGCGCCTGATCGGACAGCCGGAACTGGGGTTGGTACTCGAGGAAGAACTCGGAACGCTCGAGCGAGCCCGGGAAGCAGTTGAGCAGAGCCGTCTTCTCCAGGAGCCGGGAGCGCATGGCGACTTCGAAGAACACCATCCGGTCCTTGCCCGCCGACTTGGCCTCGTACATCGCTGCATCGGCCTCGCTCAACAGCGCCTGCGTGGTGGTGCCGGGACCGGCCACCGCCACGCCCACGCTGCAGGACAGGGTGATCGACCGATCCGCCAGCCGGAACGGCTGCCGGACGACGGAGACGATCCGCTCCGCGACCGCGACCGCATCCTCGGGACGCTCGGCGTCGTCGAGAAGGACCGCGAACTCGTCCCCGCCGAGCCGGGCGACGATGGCCGTGCCCCGGATGATCGAGTTGAGGCGTTTGGCGACCACCGTCAGCAGGTCGTCGCCGATCTCGTGGCCCATGCCCTCGTTGATCGCCTTGAACTCGTCGAGATCGCAGAAGCACAGCGCCACGAATCGGTCTGACGGAGCGCGGGCCAGCGCCTGGTCGATGCGCTCGCGCAGCTGGCCACGGTTGGCCAACCCGGTCAATCCGTCGTGCGACGCCTGGTGGCGCAGGTCGTCCTCGAGCATGCGCTGGGCGGTGAGCGCCCAACGCAGCGACTCGCTCTGCTGGTGGAGCAGTTCGTTCTGCCCTCTGACCTGCGCGAACAGTCGCCAGACCCGCAACGCGATCAGGCTGAACACGATCACCGACGTGGCCGAGAGGATCGGGCGGTCGAAGGGCAGCTCGGAGAACCCGTCGAGCAGCAGGATCAACGGAGACAACAGCGCGATACCGGCCGCCAGCGGGAGCCAGTAGATCCGGCGTCGGGCCCGCGTCCCGGGCACGTCGACGACGCGACCGATCGATGGGTGAAGGGCCGCGGCGGCCAGCAGCACGTAGTTGAGGAGAAAACCGATGTTCACCGGACCGGCGGCATCGAAAGTACCGCGGATCGACAGCAGATCGAAGGAGAAGTCGGCGACCAGCATGGCAAAGACGGCGACCACCAGTAGTTGGTCCGCGGTGCGGCGGGTCCGGCCCCACAGGATGGTCCCGGAGACGACCGACAACACACCGACGTCCAGCACCGGATAGGTCATCGTGACGAGTTTGCCCAGATCGAAGCCGGTCGTCCGCAGTCCCGTCACCGGATCCACCAGTACCGGACCCATCAGGAAGTGCCAGACCAGACCGATGGTCCCGACGCAGACCGCTGCGGCGTCGGTCCAGCTGTCGCGGCTCCCCCGGGACCCCGAGGACCGGGTGACGCGGAAGATCCCGGCGAACAGCAGCGGGTATCCGGCCAGGTAGAGGATGTCGGCTACCGACGGAGACGGTGGCGCCGCGTCGTCCAGCAGGTCGTAGACGTTCAGCACCACGTCGCCCAGGACGAAGCACCCGGTCGCACCGGCCACCAGGTACCAGCCACCGGCCGACGACGGCCGGTGCAGGCGGACGCCGACGACGATCAGTATCGCGGCGAAGAGTCCGACAGCGTTGTAGGTCAAATCCTTCGCTGCGTCTCCCGGCACCACGAAGTAGGCAGCGATCACGCAGACCCCGAGCCCGAGCACCCACTTCCACGCTGTGTATCTGGTCAGAGTCACCTCGGGTTCCCCTCTGGGCACGGCTGTCGATATTGCTGCAGCAAAGGCTAGTTCGCGGCAGCAAGCTGCAGAGACGGCTATCCAGTTCGACCGGTGCCGTTTTCACCCGATGTAGTAGCGGGTAGCAAATCCACTGTCGGGACAACGTTTTCACCATCCGACCCCGTTGTACCGTGCGTCACCGAACGAGCGGGTTCGGATGATTTCCGGGCCATGGGGTGAATCATCGGAAAAAGAACCACCAGCCGTCACCTCCGGTGATCCATTCCCGGCATCTCCGCCCTCCGGAACGCACCCAACGAGTCTCGGAGGACCCCACCCACGAGCGGGTGTCCCGCCGTGCGGCTCGGAGCGTCCGGGCACCAGGTGAGGCGATGCCCTGACCCGGACAGCCGCCGACTCGACGCCGTCCGAGCCACGATCACTGCGCCGAACAGCACGCAACCGGGCGAGGCGCCGTCAGATATCACCCTCTGCAATACCTGCTTTCACTCGATGGAGGACAGACTCACGCTACCGGTCCATATTATGTTCATTGACGTGACGAAAATCCCCGGTGTGCCTGCGCAATGGAGCGGCCCGGATCAACATCGTCCGACGCAGCTCGAGTTCGAGGCCGTCAGATCGACGCTCCAGGCAATTCCGATGGCTGCCGTCGCCCACACCCTCGACTACGTCGTCATCGCAGCCAACGAGGAGTGCGCCGCCGTCTTCAGGCTGTCGCCCGACGAGATCGCCGGACGCCCGGTCAAGGACTTCATCCCGCTGGCCGACCGGCTGTCCGCGCTGGACACCGCGCGAGCCATCGGCACGGCATCGACGCACGAGGCCAGACCGGCCAGCTCGCTCCGGCGACTGATCGTCGCGGACGGCCAGGAGATGACGTGCTGGATGCACGTGGGCATCGCCGTCATCGACGGGTACCGGTGCTTCCTGGCCTGTATCGACCTGGTCAACCCGGTGCTGTCCGACGCCCATCGCTGGCGACACCGGGCCGAGCACGACGAGCTGACCGGCCTCCGCCGACGAGGAGCACTGCTGGCCGAGGTGGAGCACTGGATCGACTCGGGACGGGCCGTCATGCTCGCGTTCCTCGACATCGACAACTTCAAGTCCGTCAACGACACACACGGCCACGCGGCCGGCGACCACGTGCTGTCCACCCTGTCGCAGCGGCTGGAGCAACACGCCCCGCCGGGATGTGCGGTCGGGCGCCTGTCCGGTGACGAGTTCGTCCTGAGTCACCCCGTCGGCACCTCCGTCGACTCCTACGGTCGGCACGCGGACCCGATGAGGGAACGCCGAATCGCGGACGAGAGCCGGCTGCTCGCGGTCGGAGCGCGCTGCGTCGAGGAGCCGATCGCCTGGGGAGACCACCTGTTGATCATCTCGGTGAGCGTCGGCATCACCATCAGCGAGCCGGGCGAGGACGCCTCGGCGCTGCTGCACCGTGCCGATCACGCGATGTACGAACGCAAGTCCCGGGTCAGCCGGCCGGTTCGCTAGCGGCCGGGTCGGCCGGCTCGTCGGCAACCGGTTCGGCGGCAGCCCGCCCCGGCTCGGCCGGGACCAGACCCTGCTCGGCGGCCCAGGCCAGCAACGCCGCCTCCGCTACCTCGCGTTCGAGCGGACCGTGCTCCAGCCGCAATTCCTTCAGGAACGCCCACGCCTTCCCGACGACCGGTCCCGGCCCGACGCCGAGCAGCACCATGATCGCGTTGCCATCGAGGTCGGGACGGACCCTTGCCAGGTTCTCGGCGGCCCCGATCGCCGCGATCCGCGTCTCCAGGTCGTCGTACGAGCGCTGCAACGCCAGCTGACGACGGCGGTTGCGGGTGGTGCAGTCGGCCCTGACCAGCTTGTTGAGCCGGTCGAGCAGCGGACCGGCATCGGTGACGTAACGACGAACGGCCGAATCCGTCCACGTGCCGTCGCCGTACCCGTGGAACCGCAGGTGCAGGAACGTCAGCTCGGCGACGTCCTCGGTCAACTGCTTGGGGTACTTGAGCTCTCGCATCCGCTTGCGGACGAGCTTCTTGCCGACGACCTCGTGGTGGTGGAAGCTCACGCCGCCGCCGTCGGTGAAACGGCGGGTGGCCGGCTTGCCGATGTCGTGCAGCAGGGCGGCCATCCGGAGCGTCAGGTCGGGGCCGTCCTCCTCCAGCGCGATGGCCTGCTCCAGCACGGTGAGCGAGTGCTCGTAGACATCCTTGTGCTGGTGGTGTTCGTCGCGCTCGAGGATCAGCGCGGGCAGCTCCGGCAGCACATGGGCGGCCAGTCCGGTGGTGGTCAACAGGCTCAGCCCGGCCCGCGGATGGTCGGCCAGCAACAGCTTGGACATCTCCGCGGCGACCCGCTCGACGGTGATCCGGGTGATCTCGTCGGCCATCGCCGTCATCGCGGTCACCACGCGCGTCGCCGGCGTGAAGGACAGCTGGGCGGCGAACCGGGCCGCTCGGAGCATCCGCAACGGGTCGTCGTGGAACGAGTGCTCCGGCGTGCCGGGAGTGTCGAGAACCCCTGCGGCGAGCTGGGTCAGGCCGCCGAACGGATCGGTGAAGCGGTGGTCCGGCAGCGAGACGGCCATCGCGTTGACGGCGAAGTCCCGGCGCAGCAGGTCGCCCTCCAGGGTGTCGCCGAAGGAGACGACCGGATTGCGGGAGTCGCCGTCGTACAGGTCGGTGCGGAAGGTGGTGATCTCCAGCCGCAGCTCCCGCTTGGCCACCCCCACCGTGCCGAAGGCGATCCCCGTCTCCCAGACCGACTCCGCCCAACCGTCGACCAGCGCCAGGATCTGCTCCGGACGGGCGTCGGTGGTGAAGTCGAGGTCGTCCTGAATCCGCCCCAGCAGGGCATCGCGGACGGTGCCCCCGACCAGGTGCAACTCGTGGCCGGCCCTGGCGAACCGGCGTCCCAGTTCGTCGACGATCGGGAAGACCTCGAGCAGCTCGGTGACCGCCGAGCGCTGCAGGGCCGAAAGGGCACCCGGGTCGGACGGTTCGTCGGGGTCGTTCTCGCCGGGCACAGACTGGTCGGAGGTGGACACAACATGCCAGTCTACGGGGCTGCCTTCGATGCGCCGAGGTATCCGCGCGCGGATGACGATCGCACGATGCGATCGTCATCGAATGGCCTTGCGCCAGGTAAACACCAGGCAAACCGGACAAAGGTGCTGTGCTGTCGTCCGTTCACCCCACACCGTGCGTCATTCACGGGGCCGGCCCTGTCCACGAGGTCAAGGATCCGTCTAGTCTCCGAATGACCCTCACCGCCAAGGATTCAGCAACGACAATTCAGCAACTCTGGGAGATTGAATGAGATTCCTCCGTCGAACGCTGGCCGTCGGCGTCATCGCCGGCACGTTCCTCGCCGCCACCTCGCAGTCCGCGTCGGCGACCACTCCCCGCGCCACCATCGCCGCTGCCACCCCGACGGTGGTGAACCTGTTGAACTTCAACGACTTCCATGGGCGGATCGACGCCAACACGGTCAAGTGGGCCGGCACGATCGAGTCGCTGCGGGCCGCCGCGGGCGAGGGCAACAGCCTCCTGCTGTCGGCCGGCGACAACATCAGCGCCTCGTTGTTCGCCTCCGCCTCGCAGGAGGACCAGCCCACCATCGACGTGCTGAACGCCATGGGCCTGGCCGGTTCCGCGGTGGGAAACCACGAATTCGACAAGGGCTACAACGATCTGATCAACCGCGTGATCGCCGACCCGAACAACGCGAGGTGGAACTACCTCGGCGCGAACGTCTACCAGAAGGACACCACCACCCCGGCCCTTCCGTCGTACGCCGTTTATACGATCGACGGCATCAAGATCGGGGTGATCGGCGCCGTCACCAAGGAGACACCGGCACTGGTCAGTCCGGGCGGTATCACCCAGATCGACATCGGCGATCCGGTCACGGCGGTCAATCGCGTCGCGGACCAGCTGACCGACGGCAACGCAGCGAACGGCGAGGCCGACGTCCTGGTCGCCGAGTACCACGAAGGCGCCACCACCGGCAGCGACGTCGGCGGCACGCTCGAGGGCAACCTGGCGCTCGACGGTCCCTTCACCGAGATCGTGAACCAGACCAGCCCGAAGGTGTCGGTGCTGTTCACGGCGCACACCCACCAGCTGTACGCCTGGGACGCGCCGGTGCCCGGATCTCCCGGCGTCACCCGCCCGGTCCTGCAGACCGGCTCCTACGGCACCAACATCGGTGAGGTCTCGCTGAGCATCGACCCGGCGACCAAGAAGGTGCTCTCCTACGCATCGAAGAACGTCCCGCGGGTCACCACCGACGACGCGACTCTCATCGCGACGTACCCGCGGGTCGCGGCAGTCGACACCATCACCAAGAAGGCGATCGCCGACGCTGCCGTCATCGGCAACAAGGTCATCGGCAAGGTCGACGCCGACATCACCACCGCCTTCACCACCACCGACCAGGGACCGGTGCGCGATGACCGCGGCTCGGAATCGACCCTCGGCAACCTGGTAGCGAATGCCCTGCGCGATGGACTGTCCTCCACCGACCTCGGCGCCGCGCAGATCGGCGTCGTCAACCCCGGTGGTCTGCGGGCGGAGCTGCTCTACGCCCCGGACGGCAGCATCACCTACGCGGAGGCCAACGGCGTGCTGCCGTTCGTCAACAACCTCTGGACGCTCACGCTGACCGGCGCGCAGTTCAAGAACGTGCTGGAACAGATGTGGCAACCGGCCGGCTCGTCTCGGCCCTTCCTCGACCTCGGGCTGTCGGACAACGTGACCTACACGCTCGACCCGGCGGCAGCGACCGGCAGGCACATCACCTCCATCACCGTCGACGGCAAGCCGATCAATCCGGCCGCGCCCTACCGGATCGGCACCTTCTCGTTCCTCGGCACCGGTGGTGACAACTTCACCGAGTTCACCAAGGCCACCGACGTGAAGGACACCGGACTGATCGATCGTGACGTCTGGATCAACTACCTGACGGCGAAATCACCGGTCAGCCCGAGCTTCGCGCGGCGCGGCGTCGTCGTCGGTCCACTGCCGAGCGCCGTGACGGCCGGTTCGCCGGTGAGCTTCGGCGTGTCCAAGCTGGACCTGACCAGCCTGGGCAGCCCGGCCAACACCAGCGTCGTCGCGACCATCGACGGCGCCGCGGTCGGCACCTTCCCGGTCACCGCCGGCGCAGCGACCGTGGCCTTCACCGTGCCCGGCGCCCTGGTCGGCGCCAAGACCCTCACCCTGACGGCATCGCCCTCGAAGACGACGGTCAGCATCCCGCTGACGATCGCCAAGAAGCCGACCGCCAAGGGCACGGTGACGGCCAAGCCGTCCACCGTGCGCGCCGGTGGCAAGGTCGCCGTCGGCCTGAAGGCGTGGGACCCGAAGACGAAGCTGACGGTCACCCTCGACGGCAGGAAGGCGGTGGGCAAGGTGGTCACCGACGCCAGCGGCGCTGCCACCCTCGAGATCGAGATCCCGCGCTCGACGAAGGTCGGCGCACACACCGTCGCGGCGACCACGCCGGACGGGGTCTCGAGCTCGGCCGCCCTGGCGGTGACCAAGTTCTGCTTGCCGTTCCCCGGCCCGCATGCCTCCTTCGTCCAGTACCTCGAGTGGATCCTGGCCTGGCTGGCCGGGCGGGCCTGCCAGTAAAGCGGCCTGAGTCCCCGTTCGGCGAACAGTGTCCCTACGGTCCGTGCAACTAACATCGGGCCCATGGCTCCCACCCGTGCGCGCGCGCCCCGGCGCCGCCGGGCGGACGAGACCTCGGCGGGCGGGCTCGTCATCCGGACGGAGGACGGGGTGTTCGCTGGGGCCTTGATCGGACGCCTCGACCGACGCGGCCGGCTCCGCTGGTCGCTGCCGAAAGGGCACGTCGAGGCCGGTGAAACCACCGAGGAGGCAGCCGTCCGGGAGGTCGCCGAGGAGACCGGAATCTCCGGCCGGATCACCGCGCGCCTCGGCAGCGTGGAGTACACCTTCACCGTCGAGGGCCGCCGGATCCACAAGCGGGTGCACCATTTCCTGATGGAGGCGGTGGCCGGCGAACTGTCCGACGCGGACATCGAGGTCACCGAGGTCGCGTGGGTACCAATGGACCAGATGACGGTGCGCCTGGCCTATGCCGGCGAGCGACGGCTGGCCGAACGCGCGGCCCAGCTGCTCGCAGACAGCGCGTGAGGGGCGCCGGGGGCAACTCGGGGGGGCGCGGGCGATTCGGATCGGCTCTGCTCGCGCTGCTGTTCGCCCTCACGGTCCCTTTCACCGTTGGCCTCTCGGTGACGGGGATCGCCGCCGCCGCACCGGCCGCCGATGGTCCGGGACCGGTCGCGAACGGTGGCGGCAACGCCGATCAGGACCAGGCCCGCGGCGTCGAGGTCAGGGCAGCAGCATCGTCGACGGCGTCGAGTACCGCCGTGACCGGTATGAACGCGGCGCCGGTCATCGACCCCGCCTACCCCTACGCCGGCTATCTGCGCACGACCATCACCGGGATCACGCCCACCGTGGTCGCCGGCACCAGTGGGCCGCTGATGACCGTCACCGGCACGATGACGAACGTCAGCAAGGGCATCCTCTACGACCTCCGCTACGTCTGGCAGCGGGGTGCCGCCCTCGCCGGCGTCGCCGCGATCAGGGCCGAGATCGCAAAGCCAGGGCGACCCTCCGCGGTGGTCGGTGACAACTGGCGGATCCTGGCGCCGTCGACGAACGCCGTCGTGCAGACCGATCTGGCCCCGGGCGCGAGCACCACCTTCACCGCGGTGACGTCGATCGGGGCGGGCGGCCTCGAACTGGCCCAGCGGGGGGTGTTCCCGCTGATGATCAAGGTCTCCGGCGATGTCGGCCAAAACGGCGCGACCCTGTACGAGCGCGTCGGTGAGATCCACCTGCTGACCACGGTGCTGACTCCAGGCCCCGTCGCCACCACCCGCACCAGCACCACCAGCACCAGCGCCAGCACCAGCACGTCTGCTGCCCCCGGCAGCGGGGCTGTCGGTTCAACCTCGGCATCGGGGTCGGGCAACGCCTCGACGACCGACATCCCCACCCAGGGATTTCCGACCACCTCCTCGGCGGCTGCCTCGACGGCCCCTGGCTCGACGGCCCCTACCTCGCCGCCCGCCTCGTCGGGTGGGGCCTCGTCGGGGGTCCCCGCGTCCGGCGACGTTCCGACATCAGCCGCCTCGACCGCACCGACGAGCACCGGATCGACCACCACCGCACCCGTGGCGGTGAGCGCGCCGGCGCCGATGGGCGTGAACGTGCTCTGGCCGATCGTCGACCGGCCACACCTGGGTGTCAGCGGCATCTTCCTCGACGACGACCTGGCCAAGCTCATCGCACCGGGTGGGCGGCTCTACAAGGTCCTCGCGGGCCTGACCGCAGTCGGGATCGACCCGGCCGCCACGACCCTGGTGCTGGACCCCGAGCTGTTGACCGAACTCGGGGTGATGGCCCGCGGCTACCGGGTGGCGAGCACCAGGGGCAAGCCGCAGGCGGCCCTGACCCCCACGTCCGTCCCGACCACCCCCGCGTCCGTCCCGACCACCCAGCCCGCCGGCACCCAGCCCGTCACCGCATCGCCCGCCGGCACCAGCAGACCGGTTGCGCCGCGCACGACCCAGCCCACCGCCCCGACCACCGGCAGGTCGACCACCCGGCCGACCACCCCCGCCCGGCCCGTCACCTCCAGGTCAGTGCCACCTGCCGCGGCGCCGCCCGGCACCACCTCGAGATCCGCCCCGGCCACCTCGACACGGCCGGTCACCACCGCCCCATCCACCTCCACATCCGACACAGCGAAGTCCACCCCCGCCACGACCACGACTCCCACGACCACGACCACGACTACGACTCCCGCGACGACGGTCCCGGCGCCGAACACGGTGGCCGGCACGGGCCAGCAGCGGGCCATCGTCTTCCTCGCGCTGCTGCAGCAGGTGGCAGCGGATCGTCAGGTGCTGGTACTGCCGTACTCCGATCCGGACGCGGTGGCCATGGTCCGGGCCGGCCTCGACTCGGAACTGGCCAACCTCATCGCCACCGGCCGGGCGGTGGCGAGCCGGGTGCTGCAGGTGAAAGCCGGTGGGCCGCAACTGATCACGCAGATGGCGTACCCGCCGGGCGGCTCCGTCGACGACGCCACCCTCACGTTCTTCGCCGGCCATGGCATGGCGCAGGCGCTGCTGTCGCCCAGCACGCTGGCGCACGCCGGCGGTGCGGTCGGCGCGGTCGGGATCCGGACGCAGCACGACGGCGCGACCATCAGGGCCGCCGTCACCGACAGCGATCTGCTGACCCAGGTCCAGGACTTCATGGCCCGGGGCACCTCCTCCGGGCTGGCCGTTCGCTCCAACAACCTGGCCGCTCTGCTCGCCGGTAGCAGTCTGGCCGGCACCGGCACTCCGCTGATCCTCACCCAGGCCCGCGACTTCACGCCCAACACGGTCGGGCTGACGTTGTTCACCGCTCTGCTGCGCACGCTGCAGGGCGGTGGTGCGGTGACCGCCCGCCCCCTCACCACCGTCGCCGCCGCCGCGACCGTTCCGGCCACCCTCACATACCCGGACGCGGCGGCGGGGGCCGAACTCGATCCGGGCTACCTCGGCGAGCTGGGCCGGGTGAACGCCGCGATCGTCGACATGAGGTCTTCACTGGTACGGGTCAGAGGCAACGACACCCCGATCCCCGGCGAGATCCTCGACCCGTTGACCAGCGCGCTCGTCCCGGCGGCCTCCATCGGGCTGCGGGCGAACCAACACGTCGGCCGCAGCATCCTGGCGACCGCCGACCAGACCCTCCGGACACTCCGGGCGGGCGTCTTCATCACCGACACGCAGACCTCGTACACGCTGGCCGCCTCCAAAGCGCCGCTGGTGGTCACGGTCCGGAACGACCTGCCCTACGGCGTCAAGGTCAGGGTCGTCATCCGGGAGGGACAGAGCGTTGGCCTGACGGCGACCGATCCCGGCGTGCTGATCATCCCGGCCGGACGCTCCCAGCAGTTCAAGATCGAGACCGAGGTCGTCAAGGCCGGTAGGTTCCAGGTGCGGGCGCAGTTGCTGGCCGCCGACGGCGCCGACTGGAACGATCCGGTGACCCTCACGGTGAGTTCGTCGGCCTACGGGACGCTGACCATCATCCTGATCGCAGTGGCCGGTGGCGCACTGTTCCTGATGGTCGTGCTGCGGATCGTGCAGCGAATCCGTCACCGCAGCGACCCACCGGAGGGTGCCCGCGGCGGTGCCGCGGTCGGGGCCGGCCCACCCGACCCCGATTCGATCCAGGCCGCCGCCAACGCGCCACCGGCACGGGAACCTGATCGAACCGCACCGGCACGGGAACCTGATCCGACACAGCACCGACCACAGGAGCGGGAGGGCGAATGATGGCCGAACGACCACCGAACGCACCGCCCGACTGGTTCAAGCAGGCGCAGGACGACCAGGCCAAGCGCGCCCGCCGCGATCGCGAACAGGCCCAGCAGGCGGCACTCTCGCGGGCACAGCAGACGCGCCGGGCACCGATGACCCGTCAACAGCCGGGCCGACAGCACCACGGTCCGGTCCGGCAGAACGAGACCCCGTGGATCGGAGTGCCCCCCGGGGCGATGTTCCCGGCCGCCGAAGACGCGACCATGCTGATCCAGCGGATCACCGACGCGGCCGTCCCGGAGGACGTCCAGGAGAATGCGCCCGCCTCGTCCGCAGCTGGGATGAAGACCGCCAGCACGGCCGGAGTGGTGCGGGCGGGCGCATTGATGGCGATCGCCACCGTCGTCAGCCGGGTGACAGGGCTGCTCTCCAAGAGCGCCATCGTCGCGATCCTCGGCGGGCTGAGCACCGGAAGCTCCTACACGGTGGCCAACACGCTACCCAACATCGTCTTCGAACTGCTGATCGGCGGCGTGCTCACCTCGGTCGCCATTCCGCTGCTCACCAGGGCGCAGCGCAGCGACCCGGACGGCGGCCAGGAATACACCCAACGCCTGATGACGATCGCGCTGGTCGGGCTGCTGATCGCCACCGTCATCGCGGTGCTGGCGGCTCCCCTGCTGGCCCGGCTCTACCTTTCGGACAGCAAGTTCGCCGACCCGGAACTCACCACCCAGCTCGGCAGGCTGCTGCTGCCGCAGATCTTCTTCTACGGCCTGGCCGCGCTGTTCGGCGCGATCCTCAACACCAAGGAGAAGTTCGCCGCCAACGCGTGGGCGCCGGTACTCAACAACATCGTCGTCATCGGCGTCGCCGTCGTTCTGTACCTCGACACCCGCAACGGCCCTGATCTCACCCAGGGACTACCCACCCGCCAGCTGCTCATCCTGGGCGTCGGCACGACGCTCGGCATCGTGCTGCAGGCGGCCGTGATGATCCCGTCGCTGCTGCGCTCCGGGTTCCGGTTCAAGTTCCGCTGGGGTTGGGACAAGCGACTGACGGAGGCCGGCGGTCTGGTCGGCTGGGCCATCGTCTACGTCCTGATCTCGCAGGTGGGCGTCGTGGTGACCACCCGCGTCGCGTCCGGCGACAGCCAGAGCGGGCCACTCGTCTTCAGCTACGCATCGCTGCTGTTCCAGATGCCGTACGGCATCCTCGGCGTCGCGGTCCTGACGGCGATCATGCCGAGGCTCTCCCGGCACGCCGCCGCCGGTGAGATGGAGGACGTCAAGAACGACGTGTCGCTCGCCAACCGGCTGTCCGCAGTGGCCCTGCTGCCGGTCTCCGCCGCGTTGATCGTGGTGGGCGGCAGCCTGTCGGTGATCCTGTTCGCCCACGGGGAGTTGAGCCAGGACAGCGCATTGCAGATCGGGCTGACGATCGGCGGCATGGCCATCGGGTTGGTACCGCTGGCCATGACGCTCGTGCAGATGCGGGTGTTCTACGCCATGAAGGACGGTCGCACCCCGACCATCATCAACGGGATCATGGTCGCCGTCCGGGTGCCGTTGCTGCTGGCCAGCGTGTGGTTGGAACCGAAGTGGGTGGTGCCGGGACTGGCCATGGCCACCGCGGTCTCCTACATCGTCGGGGCCGTCGTCGGCGAGATCTGGCTGCGCGCCCGCTTCGGTCCGATGGGTACTTCCCGCACGCTGCGCACCATCGGTAAAATGGTGGTGGCCTCGGCCGTCGGCGGCGTGGCCGCCTTTGCTGCCGTCCACTACACAGTCGGTCTCCGCCCGACCGACCTGTTCGATGCGGTGAAGATCCTCGTCATCGGGGCGGTGGTCGGGGGCATCGTGATCGCGATCATGACGCTCCTGCTCGGCGTCGAGGAACTGACGCCCGTCCGCAACCGGATCCTGCGTCTGGTCGGGCGCGCCCCGACCGGTGTCGCCGCCGCGGTCACCGTGACTTCACCCACCGGGATGGGAAGATCTCCCGGTCAGGTCGGTACCGGACCCGGTAAGAGGCCCGGTACGGGCCCCAGCCGACGAACCAGCCCAGGATCAGACAGAGAGCAGGTCACCGAGCGCGTGACGCAGGCAGGCGCGGGCGGTCCCCGCAATCCCAGTGGTCCGGTCGGCACCGGCGGTTCGAGCAGCGGCGGCAGCCCGGACGTCGCGGGCGACTCGACCACCACCCGCGGCGACCGGGACCCGATCGCGCCACCACCCCCCGGCGGTGGCGGCCGCTCCAGCACCACCAGTGGCGGGGAGAGCACGGTCAACCTCGGCGGAACGCCGGCGAGCAGCGGTCCGCTGGGCGTGCTGGCCCCCGGTGCCACCGTGGGCGGCCGGTACCGGCTGGTCACCCTGGTGGCCACCGACGACGCCGGCAACCGGTTCTGGCGCGCCAAGGACACCGTGCTCCCCCGCGACATGGCCGTCACACTGCTCCCGGACAACACCGCGACCTCGGCGACCGTGGCCCGCACCCTGCGGGTCGGTCGGCTGCACCACATCGGGCTTCCGCAGACTCTTGACGTCGGCACCGAGCAGGGCCAGTCCTACGTCGTCGGGCAGTGGGTGGACGGCGCGACGCTCACCGATCTGCTCGCCGGCGGCCCGCTGGAACCCGACGTGGCCACCTCGATCACCGCCAAGGTGTCTGAGGCGGTGGCCGAGGCGCACCGCAACGGCATCGCGCTCGGCGCCATCAACCCGTCGCTGGTCCGCGTCAACTTCGACGGGCAGGTGCGGTTGTCGCACGTCATCGCCCACGGCAGCGCGACTCCCGACCAGGACATCCGTGCCGTCGGCGGGCTGCTCTACCTGATGCTCACCGGCACCTGGCCGCTCCCGGCCGGCGCTGCCGCGGCGACCGTCGACCTCTCCGGCGCCGACCGGACGACCAAGCTTTCCGGGCCCGGCACCGGACAGCTGACCCCGGCCCCGACCCGGCTCGGGCGCGAGGTGCCGGCCGCCGAGGTCCGATCCGGCATCCCCAGTGCGCTGTCCGCGCTGGCCGAGCGTGCGTTGCACCCCGACGAGCCGTCCGGCATCCACGCTGTCGGAGCCATCGCTGCGCTGCTCCGCCAACCCGAAGTGGGCCCGGCGGCCACGGTCACGCCGGTCGACGAACCTTCGCGGCCCAGCCTGAACCCGGCTGAACGTCGCCTGGTGAAGGAGCGTCGGGTCAAACTCGGCATCGCCACCGTGATGATCGCAGTGTTCTCGGCGCTGATCATCATCGTGGTCGCCAGCCTGGCCAAGCAGGTGATGAGCCAGGTCGCCGGACCTTCCGTCACGATCCAGCAGAAGTTGGCCACCGGACCGGACACGACCGCGAAGCCGGTCGCGCCGGCCAGGACGACCCCGAAGACCACCACCGCCCCCACGAAGTCCGAGGCAAGCACCAGTTCGTCGGTGTCGACCAGTTCGACCGCGCCGGCGGCTGCCGTCCAGAAGCCGGTCGACGCCACCGTCTACGACCCGATGGGCGACGGGGTGAAGGACAACATCGACCAGGTGCCCCAGGCCTTCGACGGAAACCCGCAGACGTTCTGGTCGACCTTCGTCTACAAGCAGCAGTTCCCGTCGCTCATCAAACCCGGCGTCGGGCTGAACCTGGAGTTCACCGCCCCGATCACGCCGACCTCGGTGACCGTCTCGTCCGACACCCCGGACACCACGATCGAGGTGCGGGCCTCCAACGGCAAGGACCTGCCCTACGTGCAGACGACGGTGCTTGCCCAGGGAAACATCGCCAATGCCTCGAACGCCATCCCCGGGTCGGTGACGATCGCCCTGACCAACGCCCCCAAGTCCAAGTACCTGGTGATCTTCGTGGTGCACATGGCCGCGGACGGCAGCCAGTACAAGTCCGACATCAACGAGATCACGGTGTCCGGCTCCTGACGAGGGGTTTCGCCGCCCTCCGAACTGCGCAAACCCGACGAACGGGGGCATCGGCACGGTGGGCTCCCCGGTTCCAGCGCCGCGGCCATTAGGCTCGCCCTGTGCCAGCACTGGATTCCGGACGGACCGACGCGGAACTGCTGGCCGCGCACGTCACGGGCGACCCGGACGCGTTCGGCGAGCTGGTGGCTCGTCATCGGGACCGGATGTGGGCGGTGGCACTCCGCACGCTCCGTGATCCGGAGGAAGCGGCGGACGCCGTCCAGGACGCTTTCATCTCCGCCTTCCGGGCTGCCGATCGGTTCCGAGCAGAATCCGCGGTGACCACCTGGTTGCACCGGATCGTCGTCAACGCCTGCCTCGACCGGATCCGCCGTCGTCAGGTGCGGCCGACCGTTCCGTTGCCGGAGGAGGGACCCGGCGAGCCGGCCGTGCAGGGCGACCAGTACGCGCACCGCGAGTTGGCGATGGACATCGAGCAGGCCATGGGCACGCTGCCAGGTGACCAACGGGCAGCGATCGTGCTGGTGGACGTCGAGGGCTACTCGGTCGCCGACGCCGCCGTCGCACTCGGGGTGGCCGAGGGGACCATCAAGAGCCGTTGTGCACGCGGCCGCGGAAAGCTGGCAATTCTTCTCGGACACCTACGGAACCCGGACGGCGACGGCCGCGTCAGAACCTCCGACGGTGAGCCATCCCCACCGGCATCCCGGGCTGTTCCAACCGCCCGGGGTTCCGCCAGCGGTGGAATTCCACCGCAGAGCACCGGAGGGAGCGACAAACGATGAGCACCGAGTCAGAGCTCGAAGCGATCCCCATGGGGCCGCCGTGGAGCATCGACGTGATCGCCGACCTGCATGCCGGCCTCTACTCGGACGACGTCTCCGCGCAGCTCCGCCTGCGGATCGCCGAGGACGCATCGGCCGCGGCCATCCTGAGCGCTCTGGACGCGACCGTCGACGACCTGTCCCTCCTGCCGTCCCCACGAATGCCGGAGCGATTCGCCCTGCGTCTCGACGCGGCGATCGCCGCCGAGAGCGCCGCCCGGTCTGCCGCCAGCCGCCCGGACCAGGACCCGAAGCGGTCCGGCCAGAACACGAACCGGTCGCCGCAGGAACAGCCTGGATTTCGTCCCGAACCGGGACCGCCCCGCTTCGACCAGCGTGAACGCCAGGTGCCCACCCAGTTCCAGCCGCTGATGGCCGTCCCGTCCTTCACGCCGACCCCGCCCGGTCAATCGGAGCCTGCCCCCGGGTCGACGTCGCCGTCCGGCGGGAACGTGGTGTCGCTCGATGCCGCCCGGACCAGGCGCCGGCGCTGGGTCACCGGCATCGGGGTGGCGGCCGCCGTTGCCATCGCGGCCACCATCACCGTCGCGTCGCTCAACGGCTCGAAGCCCGGGCCCCTCAGCCAGGCCGGCGGCGAACCGGCACCGGCGGCGACCGCAGCGCCGGGCAGCGGCCCGAACGCGCTGGAACTCGTCCCCGGTCAGTTCCAGGACGCGTACAAGAAGATCAATGGCACCAGGTCGGGCCCGCTGGCCAACGGGATCACCGCCGCCGGGTGCTTCGCCGCCAACAGCATCGCCGGTCAGGACATCCTCGGTATCAGCCCGGTGACCTACCGGAATCAGCAGGCGTCGGCCATCGTCGTCGCGGTCGACGCCACCCACGCCCGGATCGTCGTGGTCGGACTGAGCTGCGGCGTCGACGGAGCGAAGGCCCTACTGGACCAGGAGACGGTCACCCGCTAGACCCCCACCCCGCGCTTATCAACTTCGCCAGCGCTCATGATCGTGCGGATTTTGGGGCCCGTGGGGCAGAAGTCGACCCGATCATGAGCGCGACGCCGCAGGGGCCTGAGCGCGACGCCGCAACGGCCTGAGCACGGCGCCGCAAAGCCCTGGCCGGGAATGACTGTCGGTAGGCTGGCGTTCTATCGACTGTGCGGCGGATCAAACCGTCAGTGAGCACGCTGTGCCGGGCGCGGATCGGGCGGATGTCGCCTTCGACGCCCGGTTCAGGCGCCCGAAAGGATTCTTGTGTCCGACCTCGTCACCCCCACCGTCACAGCCACGGCCCCCGACGGTTCAGAGACGATCCACGATGTCATCGTGATCGGCTCCGGTCCGGCCGGCTACACGGCTGCGTTGTACCTGGCGCGCGCCGACCTCAAGCCGCTGGTGTTCGAAGGTTTCTCCTACGGCGGCGCCCTCATGACGACCACCGAGGTGGAGAACTTCCCCGGCTTCGCCGACGGCATCATGGGACCCGAACTGATGGGCAAGATGCGGGAGCAGGCCGAACGCTTCGGTGCTGACCTGCGCGGCACCGACGTCGAGTCCGTCGACCTGACCGGCGCGGTCAAGTCGGTCACCGTGGACGGCGAGGTCTTCAAGGCCCACTCCGTCGTGCTGGCCACCGGCTCGGCCGCCCGCTACCTCGGCCTCCCGGACGAGGAGCGGCTGATCGGCCGCGGAGTGTCCGCCTGCGCCACCTGCGACGGCTTCTTCTTCCGTAACCAGGACATCGTGGTCGTCGGCGGCGGCGACTCGGCGATGGAGGAGGCGACGTTCCTGACGAAGTTCGCCAGCTCGGTGACGATCGTCCACCGTCGCGAGGACTTCCGCGCCAGCCCGATCATGCTGGACCGCGCGAAGGCCAACCCGAAGATCAAATGGGCGCTGAACTCCGCGGTCACCGCGGTGCGCGGCGACACCAAGGTCGCCGGCGTCACCCTCACCGACACCAGGACCGGCGAGACGTCCGAACTGGCCGTCACCGGGCTGTTCGTGGCGATCGGCCACGACCCGAGGTCGGACCTGTTCACCGGGATAGTCGACCTCGACGACGAGGGCTACGTCCTGACCGGCCCGCACGTCGGGGCCGACCGGGCGACGGCCACCAACGTGTCCGGCGTGTTCGCCTGTGGCGACCTCGTCGACCACACCTATCGTCAGGCCATCACAGCGGCCGGGTCCGGTTGCTCGGCAGCGCTGGACGCCCAGCACTTCCTCTCGACCCACCACCTGGCCGCGGTCACCGATCCGGAGCCGGAAGCGAAAAGCTCTGCTCTCGACCAGGTTTCGGTCGGCGTCTGACGCCGGCACCACCAGCTCGAACACAAGATTTCACAGCCGCCCATCCACGCTCCCCCACAGAGATAGAGGTTCCCCCATGGCTACCGTCAAGGTCACCGACGCCAGCTTCGCAGACGACGTCCTGATGTCCGACAAGCCCGTCATCGTCGATTTCTGGGCCGAATGGTGCGGCCCGTGTCGCATGGTCGCCCCTATCCTCGAGGAGATCTCCAACAAGCACGGTGACAAGGTCACCATCGCCAAGCTGGACATCGACGCCAACCCGGAGATCGCGCAGCAGTACCAGATCCTCTCCATCCCGACGATGCTCGTGTTCCAGGGCGGCAAGCCGGTCAAGCAGGTCGTCGGCGCGAAGCCGAAGGCGGCCCTGCTGGCCGAGTTCGCCGACATCCTGGCCTGATCAGCTTCCAGCCTGATCGACTCACGCCCCAACCACCGAACGGCCGGACGCAGCCAATGTGTCCGGCCGTTCGGGCGTGATCCCACCGATGTGGCAGCAAGCCGTCCGCGGGCGTTGCACAATGGTGAACGGCCCGCAGCCATCCGACGTCCACGACGCGGTCGCTCGCTGCGGTCGAGATGTTCACGTGAGGCGAGAGAGTACAGGGACGAGGCGGGCCGATGCTGTTGCGGCGAGGCGATCGAGGACAGGCCGTCGCAGCCGTCCGTTTTGCACTGTCCTCGCTCCAGAAGCTGCCTGCCCTTGATCCGGCCATGGACCCGGCGGAAGTGGAGTTCGACCGCGAGACCGACGCCGCCATCCGCCAGTTCCAGCAGGAGCGTGGGCTGATCGTCGACGGCATCGTCGGCCCGGTCACGGTGCGTTCGCTGACCGATGCCCGCTGGACCCTCGGCGACCGGACGCTGGCCTACACCCTGTCGTCGGTGATGAGCGGCGACGACGTGATGGCCCTGCAGATCCGCCTGGCCGAGCTGGGTTACAACACCGGGCGCCCGGACGGGATCTTCGGACCGCGGACCGATGCCTGCGTGCGCGAGTTCCAGAAGGCGCGGGATCTGCCGGAGGACGGTGTCTTCGGGTCGGACACCTACCGCGACCTGAACCGCATCGGCCGCATGGTGACCGGTGGCCGGCCCTTCTTCCTCCGGGAACACCAGAACCTGCGTCAGTCCGGCCCCCGCCTGAGTGGAAAGCGGATCGTCATCGATCCGGGCAACGGCGGTGATGACCCCGGCTGGATCAGCGGGGGCGTCCGCGCCGCCGACCTCACCTTCGACATCGCCAAGAAGCTGGCGGGGCGGATGGTCGCCACCGGGATGGAGACCTTCCTGACGCGCGGCGCCCACCAGAACCCCACCGTCGAGGAGCGCTGTGGGCTGGCCAACAAGGTCGACGCCGACCTGATGCTCAGCCTGCACATCGATGGGTCGACGTCGCAGCTGGCGTCAGGGATCGCCGCCTTCCACTTCGGCACCGACTCCGGCGCCACCTCGAGCGTCGGCGAGACGTTGGCCGAGCTCGTGCAGCGGGAACTCGTGGCCCGCACCCAGATGACGGACTGCCGGGTGCACCACCGCACCTGGGACATCCTCCGGCTGACGAGGATGCCCGCCATCCAGGTGGAGCTCGGGTACCTGTCCAACGACGCCGAGCGGGCCAGGCTGGTGCGGGACGACTTCCGCAACACCCTCGCCGACGGGATGCTGGTGGCCGTCAAACGGCTCTACATGGACGGGCGCGACGAACCCCACACCGGCACGTTCACCTTCTCCGAGCTGCTGGCCCACGAAGAGTCCGTTCGCGGCGCCTGAGCCTCAACCCACTGCGGTGAGGCCGCCGTCCCGCAGCACGGCCAGCACCTGGGCGCAGGCGCCCTGGATACGGGTGCCGAGGTAGGTTCCCTGGATGTGCTGTCGGCTGCGCGGGGTGCCAAAGCTGTTGCCCGCGTAGAAGACCGGAATGCGTAATCGGTGGACGGCGTCGATGGATTCGACCGCATGACGACGTCCGGTCGGCATCTGGGACACCACCACGACCGCGGCCGCATCGACCACGGTCGCCGCGGTGACCAGGGTGGCGGTCGGCGTCCGGGCACCGAGCACGCGACAAGGCCACCCGTCGTGCCTCAGCATCATCGCCATGCACTCCAGGCCGATGGTGTGCAGATCGGAGGGGCCGCAGGCGAGCAGGATCATCCTGGTATCGGTGGGCGGTGGTGCGAAGGCGCTGCGACGGTCCAGCCAGGTGCGGACCGACTCGGTCGTCGTCCGCTCCTGGGTGACGTCGCAGTGCCCGACGGACCACCAGATACCGATCTGACGCATCGACGGCAGCAGCACGTCGTCAACGCACTCGCCGAGGCCGAGGGTCTTGGCGGCCAGATCGAGGGTGGCCCTGATCGCAGCTGTGTCCCCGTCCTCCGACTGCTCCAGCAGACGATGGATGAAGACGCCGGCTGGTCCGCCGATGCCGAGCACCTCGCGGACGGTGGCGGCCGCCAGCGCGGCCTTCTGCCCTCGGGAGATCTCGTCCCTCATGAGGCGGATGGCGTGGACCTCGTCCGGCAGGTAGCGGCGATGACGACCGCTGGTGCGATTCATCGTCGGGATCCCGTACCTCAGCTCCCAGGAGCGCAGGGTCGGCATCGGCACGCCGAGCACGGCCGACAACTCGGCGATCGGCACGCCGTTCGCTGTCGGCTCGCGACGGCCAGGGACTTCGTCGATGGGGGTTGTGGCCACGTCGACCTCTGTCTTTCGGTGCCCGGGACGGATGGACGACATTGACGTACGTTGTAAGGCCTTGGTGTCGAGCCTAACCGTGATCCTCCGTCTTCGATAGCCTTGCACTGGGCGAACCGGACAAATCTACGCTGCAAACTGTGGCAGAACCGGCAGCCACTGCATAGTTTCGATCCACTGGTCGATGGCCGCGGCCGACACAGTGAGCACGAACAGCGCGTCGCTGCCGAACTCGGAGGGACCAGTATGACGCTCCATCATTCGGTTGCCACTCGTGATCGCACTCCCCTCGATCAGGATCCCCTCGACCATGCCGCTCAGGATCCGGTCCGGCGTGACCTTGCCGAGCTGGTGCTCGACCTCGATGGTCGACCGACCCAGGCCGACACCCGCCGCGGGGTCACCGAGCTGGGCGCCGAGCTGGTCCGCTGCGCCGCAGTGGACATCGTCCGGATCACCGCGGCCGGGCAGCTGCGCATCTCGGCGTCCAGCGATCCCGGGCTGAGCGAGCTGTCGGCTGCGGTCTGGCTGCGGTGGCCGCACTGTCCGGTCATCGGGATCGAGTCGCCCGTCACCGTCCTGACGTCGCAGGACACCAACTACCTGAGGCAGATGCGCGCGTCGGCCGGGATCGTCCAGGAGCTGATGATCCCGATGCGGGCGGCCGACCGCGATCACGGACACCTCCGGTTCCTGTTCGACCACCGATCCGAGCACGGGTCACCTACCGGATCCGACCTCCACCTGATCCGCGCCTTCGCCGAACATGCCGCCTTCGCGTTGGACCGGATGGCTCTGCTCGAGCAGGTGGACGGCCTACGGACCGCGTTGGACAGCAACCGTGAGATCGGGGCGGCGGTCGGGGTGCTGATGGTCCGGGAGCACCTCACCTACCCGCAGGGCCTCGCACGCCTGACGACAGCCTCGCAGAACGGCAACCGCAAATTGCGGGAGGTCGCCGAGGGTGTACTCCACACCGGTCAACTGGCGGCCGGCGGGGTGGCCTGTCGTGCCGGCGCGCACCGCCGGCCGGTCGCCGGGGTGCGGTCCTAGCGCTGAGTTCTCGTCGGCTCCCGGCCTGGCCGATGACCGCTGCGGTCAGGGCGTTCTCGGGTGGATCGAGTCCCTCGACCCCACGGCGATGGTCAGTCCGACCAACCCGAAAACGGGGATGGTGAGCGGCAGGACGAGACCGTCCGTCATCCCGAGAATTCCCGCCCCGCGAGCACACCGGCCACGACGAGGATCACGCCGGCCACGGCGAAGACGGCCAGGCAGGTGGACACCAGGATGCGAGGGTAGCGATCGATGAACACCGCCGTCAGTGCGATGCCGCCGATGGAGGCGATACCGAAGACCAGCAGCAGGATCTCGACCGACACTCCGGAACCGGCGGCGCTCAGATACGGAGTGATGTAGGTGCAGGCGGTGCTGTTGCCGAGCATCCAGACGAAGATGACGGCGAGAATGGCTGCCACGCCTGGGGTCCGGAAGACACCGGCGAGCGGCATCCGAGCAGATGCGGGTTGGCCCCTGGCGTCCCGGAGGAATAGAGCAGCGAGCACCACGACGACGGTGAGGATCGCCAGACCCCCGAAGGACCACCGCCAGCCGAAGGTCTTGCCCAGAGCGGTGCCAAGGGGCGTACCGAAGGCGATGCCGACGGGCGCGCCGGCCGCGACGAGCGACAGCGCCCGTCCGATCAGGGTGGGCGGGGTCATGCGCACGGTGTAGCCGCCGAACATGCCCCACAACATCCCGAAGAGACCCCCGGCGATGAAGCGAGAGACGAGTGACAGAGCGACATCCGAGGAGACTGCCGTGATGGTGTTGGCGAGGAGGAAAGCGGCGATTCCGATCAGGAACAGTTTCTTGCGACTGAATCCGCGGGTCAGGACGATCGCCGGAATGGTGAACAGGACGGTGCCGAGGGCATAGGCACTGACCAACTGCCCCACGACGCCTTCGCTCGTCGCCATGCCGTCGGCGATCTGCGAGCGGATGCCGGCGGGCATCGTCTCGGTCGAGATGAGCAGGAAGCCCAGCAGCGCCAGGACCAGCAGGGCGGCCAGCGGAAGCCGGTGGCGACTGGCGCGGTGCTTCGGCTGACGGCGGTCACAGTTGGTTCTCCTGACATGGGCTCGGTGGGTTGCAACTCCATGTCACCGCACCCGCCATGTCACCGCACCCGCCATGGACGGGGAAGGCCCTGCGGTGACGTGTACCGGCAGGGCATCCCACGCGGGGCGCCGGCCGATCTACCGTGGTGGACATGGACAACCGAACCGAGGTCCGCGAGTTCCTCACCACCCGACGGGCCAAGGTCACCCCACGTGACGTCGGCCTGCCCGTGATCGGACAGCGCCGGGTTCCGGGCCTGCGCCGTGGTGAGGTGGCGGTCCTGGCCGGCGTCAGCATCGAGTACTACGCCAAGCTCGAACGCGGCGCCCTTGGCGGCGCCAGCCCTTCTGTCCTGGACGCCATCGCCAGGGCCCTCCAGCTCGACGACGCCGAGCGAGCTCACCTTCTCGTGCACGGGCCGCAGCGCGGCCACACAATCACGCAGATCGATTGCGGAGCGTTCGCGAATCACGGTCGACGGGAGACAGCTCACTCCAACGGGCCGGGGTAGGCCGCCTCGGCCTTGTCCGCCAACAGGTTCGTCTGCTTCCGGACCACCAGGAAGACGATGACCGCCAGGACGACCGCGATACCGATCGCGGCGTAGTTGACCACGCTGGACAGCTTCTTCAGGGTGTTGCCGGCGGCGTAGAAGCCGAACGCGTAGATCGCCGACCAGACCAGTCCGCCGAGCGCGTTGTACAGGAGGAAACGCGGCCAGGCCATGCGCACGGTGCCGGCCAGGAACGCCGCGAAGGTGCGGAGCACCGAGACGAACCGGCCGAAGAACACCACCTTGCCGCCGTGCCGGTCGAACATGTACCGGCCCACCTTGAGCTTGCGCTCGTCGAGGTGGATCTTCGGTCCGTACTTGCGCGCCAGCTTGTATCCGCCCTTGTTGCCGATCCAGTAGCCGATGTTGTCGCCGATGATCGCCCCCGCGGCTGCGGCCGCGAAGATGAACCAGATGTTGAGGTTGCCGGTGGTCGCGGCGTAGGTGGCCGCCGCGATCAGCACCGTCTCGCCGGGCAGCGGGATGCCGATGCTCTCCACCCCGATGATCGCGAACACCGCGAGATAACCGAATGAGCTGATCAGGTGGTCGACGTTCATCGTCCGCTTTCTTGGGTTTCGTGGGAACGGATGGAGCGCGGCCGATTCTCCGCCGATGAGCGCCAGCGTAGCGGCCGACCATGACCCGCGAGGAGGTTCGCGACAGGATCACCACCCGGCTGACGGACCCCGGAAGTTTCTCCGCCAAAGAAAGTGTCCGGATGTTGGCCGGTGCCGCGATGATCGGCGGCTTCGCACTTCTCGCTCTCACCGCCTGCAACGCCGGGCTCGACGGGGTCGGAAGCCGCCCGCGGCGGTGGGCAAGCCGGCCACTGCCGCTCCGACCACTGGTGGGCCGGTCACTGCTCCATCCTCCAGCGCCTCTGACTCGTCGACCTCGGACTCGTCCACGGCAGATTCGCCGACGGACGCCACCACCACCGCCGACACCACCACTACCTCCGACACCACCAGCAAGTCCGCGCAGCCTCGATCAACTGCGACTACTCCGACAGCGACCAGACCTGACCGTGGCGGCCGCCGTGATCACCGTCCTCGTGATCGGAGCGCTCTTCGTCATCGGACGGCCGGCCGCCGATCCACAGGCGGTGCGGGGCCCGGTCCCCGCGGTGGTCGCCTCCGTTTCGACGTCCAGCGCATCGACCGCGGCGACATCGACCTTCCCGCAAAGCCTTTCACCCACGCCGTCGAGACCCACTGCGCCACGGAGCACTCCACCGACCGCACGGCCCACCAGGGCAATCCCGACGACCCGACCGCGCACGACGGTGCAGAGCGCCCCGCCCACGAGGGCGGGCGTCACGACCAGCGAGCCAAGTACGCCCGCCCCGACGACAGCCGAGACCACAGCTGGAACAACAACACCCAACACCCGGAGCATGGATCTGTCGGTCGACGACCCCGGCGTCGTCGGCTCCTACGGAACGGGCCACCCGGCGTCGGGCCAGATGGAGTTGCCGCGCAACGGATGTGACCCGGCACTAGGCACGCAGATCTACACGGTCTACGCGAACTGCATCGACGGCACCGTCGTACAGCGCACGATCAACTGGACTCCCCCGCCCGTCATCGGCTGACCGCTCGCCGGCCCAGGTGACCCACGTCATACCGGGCGGTCCATGCCGTTCTCCGGAATCCCGGTGTCCTACGAAGGTCGCGTCGTGCGGCAGACCCAGCCATTTCGTAGAAAGAAGTCATCCTGTGAACACCGCCGTCAGCCGGCTTCTGGCCGAATTCGCCGGTACCGCCCTCCTCGTCCTCGGCGGAGTCGGCACTGCCGTCCTGGCACCCCAGGTCGGGCCCGTCGGCATTGCGCTCGCCTTCGGCCTGAGCCTGCTCGTCCTGGTCTACGTCCTCGGACCCATCTCCGGATGCCACCTGAACCCGGCCGTCACGCTCGGGATGGCCCTGTCCGGAAGACTTCCCGGTCGCGACGCCGCCGGCTACGTCGTCAGCCAGATCGTCGGTGCAATCGCCGGTTCGGCCGTGGTCTACCTGATCGCCTCCAACCGCTCCGGCTACCGTCTGGCCAGTGACGGACTAGGCGCAAACGGTTGGGGCACAGCCTCTTCCGGCGGCTATGGACTTCGTGCCGCGCTTGTCGTCGAGGTCGTGCTCACGGCGTTGCTGGTCTTCACCGTGCTGACGGTGACGGCCACGACCAATCTGGCAGCAGTGGCCGGGCTGCCCATCGGCCTGGTCCTCGTCCTCTGCCATCTCGTCGCCATCCCGATCGACGGCACCTCGGTCAACCCGGCGCGCAGCATCGGCTCGGCGCTGTTCGCCGGACACGTTGCTCTCGGCCAACTGTGGCTGTTCGTCGTCGTGCCCCTCGTCGGTGGCGCGCTGGCCGCGCTGGTCCACCGGGCACTGCGGCCATCGAGCCCCGACCTCGAGTACGCGGGCTGAGACCCCCTGACCACGAGCTACTCTCAGACTCACACGCGGCCCAGGGCGACATGGCCGGAGGCGTCGATCACGGCACAGAAGGCACTGCTCGCGCAGGATAACGACGTGATGCTTCCGGCTCCGGCGATAGCCTCCGGCGGGGACCATGCCGCACCGTCGAAGTTGAGGGCGCGGCCCCGCAGATCCACTGCGGTGCAGAAGATCGCGCTGGTACAGGAGACTCCGACCAGTCCCTGCGAGAAGTCGTCGATCGTCCGCGGTGGGCTCCACCGGGAACCATCGAAGGTGAGCACGTCGTCAGACAGCCCGACGGCAGCACAGAACCCGGTGCCGGCGCACGAGATCGCCAGCAGCGGGCCGCCCTGGATGGCGACGCCCGGGGAGCGGACGGCGCCGGCGAACCGGTAGGCATATCCATCGGAACCCACTGCGATGCAGACGGTCCCGGCGCAGGACACGGACGTCAGGCCGTTGATGCTGCCGAGCGTGAGAGGGTGGCCGGACCAGGTGACCCCGTCGTAGGTCACTGCGCGACCCTGCGCCGTCACGGCCGCACAGAACTTCCGGGAGCTGCACGACACCGACACCATGGTGTCGCTGGTTCCGGCCGACCCCAGCGCCGACGTCGGCATCGACCACCGACGGCCGTCGAAGAGGAACGCGCGCCCGGCCAGATCCACCGCCGCACAGAAGTTCACGGCTGGGCAGGACACTGAGGTCAACCCCCCACCCTGGTCGATCGTCGTCGGCCCGGACCACTGCACGCCGCCGTAGGAGAACACCCGGCCGGCTCCGTCGACGGCCTGGCAGAAGGTGCTGGTGGGGCAGGAGATCGAGGTCGGCAGATTGTTGAGCTCGACCCTCGACGGCGAACTCCAGTCGGTCCCGTTCCATCTCGACCCGTTGCCGTCGGTGTCGACCGAGACACAGAATGTGGGCGAGACACAGGACACCACTGGCGATCCCGCGCCGGCGCCGACCAACGTGACGGCCGATCTCGTCCACGCCCCACCGGTCGTGGTGAGCAGACCGCCGTCGACATCGGTGGCCGCGCAGAACCGGGCAGCGGTGCATGAAACCTGATACATCGGAGCACCCTGACCTACGATCGCGGGGGCGCGCCAGGAGCCGTCGTAGACGACGGCCCGCCCGGTGTCCTCCACCGCAACGCACCAGGTGGTGGTCGCGCAGGAGACCGCCCACATGCCGACACCGAACGAACCCGAAGGTTGATCGGGATCCGTCAGGATCGGCGACGACCAACGGGTCCCGTTCCAACGGAAGGCGCGGCCGGACAGGTCGACGGCCTGGCAGAAGGTGACGCTCACGCAGGCGACTGCGGTTAGTTGACCCTCGGCATCGACGTCGCTACCGCGCCACGTCCGGCCGTCGAACCGGACGATCTGGCCGCTGAGCCCGACGGCCATGCAGAACGAGTTGCTCACGCAGGACAGCCCGGCCAGCCCCACCGGATCGACCGCTTGGGGCTCGGTCCAGGTCCGTCCGTCGTAGGTGACGACCCGGCCGTCGACGTCGCCACCGACGCAGAAGGTCGTCGAGGTGCAGGACATCGCGACGAAGGAGTGGTCCGGATCCACCGCCGCCGGTTCCGACCACACCCGACCGTCGAAGCGCAGCACGCTGCCGAACGCATCACCGGCCATGCAGAACGAGTTGGTAGCGCAGGAGATCGCCAACGGGTTTCCGTGAACCGGTTGGAGCAGCGTCGTGGGGGACCACGTCAACGCGGTTCGGGCGCCCGTCAGGAAGTAGCCTGCGACATCCGCAACCAACTGCACCGATCCGGTGGGAGAACCGTTGAACAGCTGGATCCGGCCGTCGGAGCCGACCGGCACGACGACCATGTTCGACACGGTCCGGCCCGCGGTGTAGTTGAGGTTGGAGGCTAGGGGCCGAACGGCGCGGCCGGCGAAAGCCGTCAGATAGCCGCTGCCCACGGGGTTGGTCACGGTGAGCGTGAGCGCCACCGCGGAGACGCCGATGCTCGGCACTCCCGCCCGACCGGCGACCGGCAGCGTCAGGACCCGAGGTCCGACAACTGCTGCGCGCGGGGCACCAAGGCCGATCCGGGTATCGAGCACCCGGCTCGGGGTGAGCGGCGTATACGAACCCGCGGCATTGGCCACTCCGGTCCGGATGTAGCCGGTGACGTCGACGATCAACGAGATGTTGCCGGCGGACCCGTTCCGGAGGCGGATCCGACCGTCGGCGCCGACCCGGACGATCGCCAGGGTCGCGACGGTGCGGTGGGCGGCAAAGGTCAGGCTCGAGGTGGCCGGGGCGGCCAGGCCGTTCGGATAGGCCGACACGTAACCGGGTTGGGTCGCGCCGGTGACGGTCAGATTGACCGCGACGGCCGAGATGTCGGTGGTCGGAATGCCGTAGCGGCCCAGTACCCGCAGCGGCAGCGTCCCCCGAGGTCCGATCGCGGCCTGCGGCGCGCCGTCACCGATCCTGGTGTCGAGCACCCGGAGTGGTCCGACCGGGAGAAATCCACCGATGACCGCACCGAAGCTCGACCCGTCGGTGGACGGGTTGTAGTAGCCCACGAGGTCGGCGAAGAGCTGGACCGGAGTCTCAGACCCGTTGTACAGCAACACTTTTCCGTCGTTCCCCAGCTCCGCGACGACCAGATTCGCCACAGTCGCGCCCGCCACGTAGTTGAGGTTGGACGCGATCGGCCTCGACAGCCCGCTGGGGTAGACGGTGACGAAGCCGGGCCCGGTTGCGGCGGTGGCGGTCACGTTGAGAAGCACGGCCGCTGCGCCCGAGACCGGAATACCGGCCAACCGGGCGACATCCAGCGTGATCGCCCGTCGCGCGCCGACCGGCGCACGGACGACGCCGACGCCGGAGCGGGTGTCGAGTACCCGCCGGGACGGCAGGGGGACGAACGCGCCGGAGGGGGGAGCGGTTGATTCCGCAGGGGTCGACGTACCCGGACCCTGGCCGGCCGCCCGGAGGCGGGAGAACGGGATGGCGGCATGGCCTCTCACGTCTGCCGCCGTCTGGCTGGGTGGCACCCGCACCGGGCGACCGGAGCCGCCGACGACGGGCTCGCTGCTCGAGCCGACGACGGGCTTGTTGCTCGAGCCGGCCACGGGCTCGCTGCTCGAGCCGACGACGGGCTCGCTGCTCGAGCCGACGACAGGTTTGTTGCTCGAGCCGACGACCGTCGAGCCGATCGGACTGCCGGCCGGTTGGGCCGCCTCCGCCGGCAGGGCGGTCGAGGCCATGGCGAGCATCGCGCCGGCGAGGGCGATCAGGCCGAAACGTCTGAACACGGATCTCCCCCGGGGCGGCACTGCACGATGGTGCCGATTCTGGCACGACGATAGAGCGAGTATCAGTACGCCGGACCTTTCGACTCTGCATCGATGGGTGATCCGTTGCCCATTCAGCCCCTCGGCACCGTCACCAGGGGCAACGGAGCCGCTACCGGAAAGTATTTGGTCCGAGGGGTTGCTCCTGACGCGACGTGAGGTCCTACCGCCATTCCCATGACGATCAGCGAAGAGGTCGAGTCCTGGAAGGTCGGAGCGCTGGCGGCTTCGACCGGCGTCACCGTCCGGGCGCTGCATCACTACGACCACATCGGTCTGCTCAGCCCGTCGAGCCGAAACGTTGCGGGCCACCGGCTCTACACCACCCAGGACGTCACCCGGCTCTACCGCATCAGCCTGCTGCGGCGGCTGGGCTTCCCGCTCGAACAGATCTCGCACGTCCTGGACGACCCCGACTGGGACCTTCCGGCTGCGGTTCGACGGCACCTCGTCGACACCCAACGGCGGGCCGCCATCGCAGCGGCGCTGTGCAACCGCCTGACCGTCATGGCCGATCAACTGGCCGCGCACACCACCAGCCCATCCCCCGACCAGATGTTCGGGGCACTCGAGGAGATGACCATGCTCGATTCATCCGTCCACAGCACCACCACGATCCTCATCTACGACGACCTGCCCGCCGCCCACGAATACGTGGTTCGCGTCTACGGTCTGACGCCCGGCGAACTCGAACGCACGCCCGACGGCACTGCCGTGCACGGGGAGGTCAGGGCCGGCGAACAGGTGATCTGGATGCACCCGGCCGGCGACGGATTCCGGTCGCCCCGCGACCTCGGCGGCGTCACCGGAATGACCGTCATCAACGTCGACGACGCCGACGCCCACCACGCGCGGAGCGTTGCCGCCGGCGCCGTCATCGTCGAGGAACCGGTCGACCAGAACTACGGAGTGCGGGAGTACGGCGCCCGCGACCCGGAGGGCCAGCTCTGGTTCTTCCACTCCCCGCTCGACTGACCCGCCCGTGGGAGAGCCGTATTTTCTGGCGTTCTCCACCACTCTTCTCGACTACAACCCGACCGAGAAGAGAGCTCCATGACCGAGATCGCCGGCGATGTACCCCAGCCCGTCCGTGGCCGGGGCTGGACGCCTCGAGTAGTCGTCAAGATGAAACGCGAAGCCCGCATACCGTTCTCGAGATCCGCACAGTTCTCCATGCCGGACGGCGCCGGTGAGACGGTCCGGCGCACGGTGCAGCGGATTCACCCACGAGGACGTCTCGTTCCCTACCTGTCCGAGACCGACGGCATCAGCGCCGGCCGCCGGGACCGGCTCAGCCACTACTTCTCCGTCACCGCCCCGGACGCCGACCGCGCGGTCGCTCTGGCGCGCGAGATCAGCGCGCTCGATGACGTCGAGACCGCCTACGTCGAAGGCGGTCCCACCCCGCCGCCGACGGTCAACGCCACCGACGACCCCCTCAGCGCGACCCAGGGTTATCTGGATGCCGCCCCGCACGGCATCGATGCACGGTTTGCGTGGGGACACACCGACGGACACGGCGTCGGTTTCGTCGACGTCGAGCAGGGCTGGACACTGAACCACGAAGATCTGGCCGCTGCCGGGATCCACCTCATCTCCGGGGTGAACACGGCCTACTTCGGGCACGGCACCGCAGTCCTGGGTGAGGTCGTCGCGGTGGACAACACCCTGGGCGGAGTAGGGATCGCGCCCGCGGCGCATGCTCGCGTCGTCTCCCAGTACCGGGCGGACGGGAGCTACGGCACCGCGGCCGCCATTCTCTCTGCGGTGGATGTGATGTCCGCCGGTGATGTGATGCTGCTGGAGGCACAGACCTTCGATTCGGCAGGGGCCTACCTACCGGTCGAGATCGAGGCCGCCGTCTTCGACGCCATCCGGGCGGCGACCGACGCCGGCATCGTCGTGATCGAAGCCGGCGGCAATGGAAGCGTCGACCTGGACGCGTGGACGGATGATTCGGGCAACCACCTCCTTCGCCGCTCCGATCCGGCTTTCCAGGATTCCGGGGCGATCATGGTGGGGGCCGCGAGCGCGGACGTGCCACACACCCGTCTCTATTTCTCCAACTTCGGCTCCCGCATCGACTGCTTCGGTTGGGGCGCTGACATCGTCACCACCGGAGACGGCTGGACCGGTACCTCGACCAGCGCGTACACGGACAGCTTCGGTGGAACCTCCGGTGCCAGCCCGATCATCGCCGGCGCCGCCTTGCTGTTGCAGGCGTTCTCGAGGCAGCATCGAGGACGCGTCCTCGATCCGTCGACCATGCGCTCACTGGTCAGCGGCGCCGTCAACACCCACAGCGGGGATCCAGCAGCGGATCGCATCGGCGTGCTGCCGAACCTGCGGGCGCTGATCCAGACCCTGGTGGACGACGACCGGTTCCTACCCCACATCGATGTCTACGTCGAAGGGCTCTACATTCTCTTCGGCCTGATCAACGATGCGCCCGGGATGATCTGGGTCCCCGGTGTCGGCCCGGTCCCGGTCAATCCCGGGTGGGAAAGCATCTCGAAGGAGCTGCAACTCCAGTTCATCGCGACGGTGGCCGGCGAGCTGGAGAGGGAAGGTCTGACGGGCATCAGCGCCGAACAACTGGGCCACGTGTCGATTGCCGCTTTGCGCAAGACCCTGGAGGTCGGCTCGCGGCGATAGGTCGACCGGGATCTGGTTCCGCCGAGGCAGTTCTGCTTCATCAGCCCGGCCGGGCGTCACCGCCGTCGCAGCACACTGACCGGTGCGGTCAGATCGTAGTGGCGACGGTCGGCCAGCCCGGCGAACTCCACGCACATCTCCGGAGGTGCACCTTGCATCCGCAAGGAGGTGACGGTGCGCAGAGCGCCGCTCTCGCGGACCACGTCGGTCACGTGGAGCTGCGCGGCGAGGATCGTCTCCACCCTGCTGACCGCTGTCGGGCGTCCATCCGATACCGCCGCCTGTTCATCACCGTTCTCGATCACCGCCTCACCATTGCATCCACCACCGACAGTGCAGGCGGGTCGAGTCACCTGGCAAGGCTCGCCTGGTCCTGGCAAGGCCCGTGGGCCCTGCCAGGACCAGGCAGACCTTGCCAAGACGGTCGAGGGCCGGCCCGCGCCGGGGGCCGGCTGTAGGGGCCCAGCTGCGGAGCTGACGGCTACAGCGTGCGTTCGGTCGGATCCCAACCGTCCGGAAGCGGGGCCACCGGCTCGAACCGGGAATCAACCGTGACGAACGCACCGGTGTCCATGGACTCGGCCGTCGCGAACATCGCGTCCAGCACGTGCAACGCCAAACCGCCGTTGGCACGGTGCCCGGCGCCGGCATTCCGGCCCCGGATCGTCCGGGCCATGTCGACCACGCCGATCCCCCGACCGGCCGGACGCTCGCCGGCGGCCACGACGTGGTCCTCGTCAGCGCCGGCCTTGACCAGCCGGATGTCCCCCGTGAATCGGTTCGGATCGGGCGGCACGATGGTCGCGGAGGTGCCGGTGATCTCCAGGATCCCCACCCGTTCCAATGCGGCGTCGAAGCTGAAGGTGGCCTGCGCCTCGAGACCATTGGCGAATTCGTAGAGAGCACTGATATGGGTGGGCACGGTGACGTCGAACGACTCGCCGGCCCGCGGGCCTTCACCGATGGTCCGGGTCGGTCCCGAGGACGAGCCGAGCGCCGCCACCCTGACGACCGGTCCGAACATCTGCGCGAGCGCCGTCAGGTAGTAGGGCCCCATGTCGAACAGGGGGCCGCCCCCACGCTGGTAGAGGAAATCAGGGTTGGGGTGCCAGCGGTGCGGGCCGGCCGACTGGAACACCATCGACGCGGTCAACGGTGTGCCGATGTCGCCGCGTTCGATCATGCTGCGGGCCACCTGCAGACCGGGGCCGAGGAACGTGTCGGGCGCGGTGCCGACCAGCAGGCCCGCGGCGGCTGCCTGCGCGACCAGCGCGACGGCGTCCTCCTGTTCCGCTGCAATGGGTTTCTCGTTCCAGACGTGCTTGCCGCTGGTCAGCGCGGCGGAGGCCACCGACGCGTGGGCGGCCGGGATGGTGAGGTTGACGATCAGCTCGAGATCGTCCCGGGCCAGGGCGTCCTCGACGCTGCCGGCTTCAGGAACGCCATGTTCGTCCGCCTGCGTGCGGGCCCGGTCGGGAAACAGGTCGGCGACGAAACGTACGTCCAGGTCTGGATAGCCGGCCATGTTGGCGAGGTACTGCTCGCTGATCTTGCCGGCGCCGACCACCCCGACGACGAGGGGACCGGTCACTCCACACCGCTCTTCGCACAGGCGCTCATGGCCACATCCACACCGCTCCTCGGTCGTTCCTCACAGCGATGCTCGCTCACCGTGCTCATCGCGCTCATCGGGCAAGCCCGGCGGCGAAGGCGAAGCCGCGGCGCAGGCCCTCGAAGATGTCACCCGCGTAGTCGTCGAACTCCAGCACCGGGATCTCCAGATCGGTTGCTGCCGAGACGATTTCGGCAACCGGCATGGCACCATCGCCGAGCGGCAGCTGCTCGATGTTGTTCTTGTTGATCGGCCCGTCCTTGAGGTGCAGGAACCGCACCCGGCTCCCGAGGCGACCCAGCGCGGCCGGCACGTCCTGCCCGCCGACGGCGGCCCAGTAGGTGTCCAGCTCCAGCACGATCGACGGATCGGCAAGGCCGGCGAAGACCTCGAGCGCCGGGGTTCCGTCGAGAGCGCTTTCCCACTCGAAAGCGTGGTTGTGGTAACCGATCCGCAGTCCGTAGCCAGCCGCCTTCTCGGCGGCCTTCGCCAGTTCGTCGGCGACACCCTTGACGCCGTCAAGGGTCTGCCAACGCGCCGGGTCGATCATTGGATCGATGACGGTCTTGACGCCCACGGCTGCCGCGGCCGTGAAGACCTGGTCCAGATCGTTGCCTGAAGCCAGCCGGGAGTGCGCGCTGGGCGCAGTCAAACCGTTGTCGTCCAGAGCTTTTCGCAGTCCGGTCGGATCGCTCACCAGATCGTAGGGCTCGACCTGGGTCAACCCGATCCCGGCCAGCGTGGCCAGGGTGCCAGGCAGATCCTGCGCCAGCTGGTTCCGGACGGAGTACAGCTGCACCGACAGTGCCGGAATGTTCGCCATGTCTTGTCTTCTCTCCCTCTCACCGCGCCGTGAGGCCAGGTGGTTTGCGCGTACCCGGTGTCCCAACCTACCCACCGGCCCTCGAGACACTCCACCTCACCTCCGCCACGGAGTGCTCTCCACCCCCGGGTGGAGCGCCCCAGCTCCACCCGGACTCCACCCGCAGCCTGATGTCCCGGCGGGCCGAACCGAGCAGAGTTCTCCTCAGCGGCCAGCAGGCCGGAACAGCAGGGCCCAGCGGGATCCGGTCACCGAGATCCTCACCCAGACAGACAGAAGAGGAAGACACCATGAGCGAGTTCATGACGGCACTTGTCATCAGCGGCAGCATCTTCGGAGTGATGATGCTGACCCAGTTCGGCCGCCGGGAGTACACCTGGCACAAGGTGTTGATGCCGGTGGTCTCCGTCGCCGCCTTCGGTTGGGCCTACCTCCGCGACATCCCGACCGTCGGGAACGCAGTCTGGCTCTACGTCGTCGGCATGGCCATCGGGGCGGTCTTCGCCGTGGCGGCCACCGTCACCACCGGCATCGAAAGCGACTCCGGCAAGCTCTACACCCGCACGGGAGCCGGGTTCGTCATCACCTGGCTGGTCGCCATGGCGCTGCGGGTCGGCTTCGTCTGGAGCGTCGACAACATCCCCAGCTTCCGCAACGGGGTCGGCACCTTCATGATGAGCCACGAGCTGGTGCAGGACTCGATCGCGCCGTTCTTCGTGCTGATGGCCCTGACCACCGTCATCGTCCGGGTCATCGCCATCAAGGTCCGGACGAACCGCATGGCCGGTGCCGCCGCCGCTCCGGCCCAGCTCGTCAACTCCGCATTCTGATCAGCCCGGGACACGGACCAAGACGGTCACGACGAAGAACGTGGGTGCGACGATGACAAGCGTGACCGATCCGGCGACACCGACACCCGTGCACACCGCGGGGACCGGGGTCGCCGGATCGGCGTCGTCGGTCTCCCCCACGGTTTCCCGGTCGGGAGCCAGGGCAGGCGGTGACCAAAGGCTGCAGCTGGCGTTCTCCGTCGTCGTGGTGACGGGCACGTGGATCTCGCTGCTGCCACTCCGGTTCAGCGGCCTGGATCTGCTCGTAGTGATGCTCCTGGTCATCAACACGGCGTTCCAGCTGGCAAGGCACCTGCCGGAGGGCTCCGTCCCCCGCCATTTCGACCTGCCGCTCCTGTGCGTCTGGACGGTCCTCGCTGCGGCCCTGCTGAGCGTCCGATCCTTGGGCTGGGCCTCGGCTTTCGCCTACGTGGCCGCCGGCCACGCCGGCTATCGACTGCCGGCACGGCAGGCCCTCGCCGTTGCCACTCTCGGCGGGGTGCTGTCCGCCGTCGGCCTACGAGTGGCACAGGCCCAGGGTGTCTCCGGATGGCCCTGGCTGCTCGGCCTGACGGTCGCCCTTCCGGTCTTCCTGGGGATGGCCAACCGATCCAGGGATGAGGCGATGAACAGCGCCATCGACGCGGCACGATCGGCCCAGCGGGCCGCCGAATCCGAGGCCAGGGAGGAAGCGCTGGCCGAACGGGCCCGCATCTCCCGTGACATCCACGATGTCCTCGCGCACTCGCTGTCCGGCGTCAGCATGCAGCTCGAACTCAGCGAGATGTTGCTGGACAACGGGGACGAGACCCGGGCCAGGGAGGCGATCGGCAACGCCCGCAGCATGGTCCGCGAGGGCATGGCGGAGGCGAGGCGGGCGGTCACCACCCTGCGCGCCGAGACGTTGCCGCTGGCCCAGACCCTGCAGGCTCAGTTCTGGGGTTCCGGTGATGTCACCGTGGTTGGCGAGGCGTCTTCGAAGGGTGCCGAACTCCCGGTCGAGGCCGCCCAGACCCTGGTCCGGGCGGCTCAGGAGGCGCTGACCAACGCCCGTCGTCATGCCCCCGGCGCCCCGATCGACGTCCGACTCGAGTACGGCGACGGGCTCGTCGGTCTGCAGATCGACAACGGTCCCGCGCCTTCTGCCGTGGGTTCGGCAGACGCCGCCAGGTCGCCGGGCTCCGGGATGGGTCTGGTCGGGATGCGCGAGCGGGCTGCCCTTCTCGGCGGCCGGGTGGAGGCCGGACCGATCCTGGAGGGCCCGATGGCAGGTGGATGGCGGATCATGATGACCCTGCCGCGCTGACCGGCCGTCAACCACCAGGATCGCCATCCACCACCGCCGACATCCAGCCCCGCCCAGCACCGCCGACATCCAGCACCGACGACGAACGTGAGCCAAGATGACCGAGTCCTCCAGCCCGACGGGCACCGAACCGGACCTGCGGCTGATCGTCGCGGACGACCAGGCGTCGATCCGCGAGGCCCTGGCGATGATGCTGGACATGACGCCCGGACTCAGCGTGGTGGCGACTGCCGCCGACGGCGAGGAGGCAGTGGCAAGAACGGCCGAACACCGACCGGACGTCGTGCTGATGGATCTGCGAATGCCCAAGATGGACGGCATCGCCGCAACCACGGCGATTGTCGCCGCGCATCCCGACATCGCCGTGGTCGTTCTGACGACCTTCGATGACGACGCGTCGATCATCGCGGCCCTGGGCGCCGGAGCGCGGGGCTACCTGACCAAACAGGCCGGGCGCGCCGACATCGCTCGTGCCGTGAGGGCTGCCGCGGCCGGGCAGGCCGTGCTCGATACGGCGGTCCAGGCCCGCCTGGTCGCCGCGGCCACCGGTGGTCCCGCCAGCGTCATGAGAGCCCGCCCGGCAGAGGCCGAGCTAGGCCCGACGCCGGCGGCCGCAAAGGCTTCGGCTTCTGGAAAGCCCGACCCGCTGCCGGACGGGCTGTCTGCCAGGGAAGGTGAGGTGCTGGCGTTGATAGCGGCCGGCCGCTCGAACCGGGAGATCGCCGCATCGCTGTTCGTCAGCGAGGCCACCGTCAAGACCCACGTCAACAACATCTTCGGCAAGGCCGGTCTTCGTGACCGCGCCCAGGCCGTTCACTACGCCTTCACCCGGGGCATGGTCTGAGGCAACATGGTGTGAGGCAGCATGGTCTGAGGCAGCATGGTCCGAGGCAGCCGATCTGAACGAAGTCCGAACATTTTGCCGCGCAAAGCTGAACAGCGCAGCGACACAGTGAACTAGATCCGGCGCGTGGCCGGCGCGAACCAACACACCCTGGAGAACATCATGTTGAAGAAGATCGCCTTGGTCGGCGGCATTGTCGCAGTGGCTGGACTCGGTGTCGGCGGCGCTGCGTGGGCCGAATCGAACTCGTCGGCTTCGCAGGCGGTCGCCTCGACGTCAGCCTCGGACGACTCGGTCGTGCCGGCCGTCGACACCGTCACCACCGCGTCACCCGGGGCCCCCGGAACGACCGCCGTCGGGAAGGCCGCGAAAGGCCGCGAGCACAAGGGCAAACACCGCGGCCTGGTCAAGCGTCTGGAGAAGGTCAGCCATGCCCAGTGGGTCAGCAAGGACGGCAAGACCGGCAGCTTCGTCACACATGACGCCGTACGCGGCAGCGTCACCGCCGTTTCGGCCGGCTCGATCACCATCAAGGCCACCGACGGCACGTCCGAGACGTACGTGGTGAACGGCTCGACGAAGGTGCACGTCAAAGGCGACAAGGGCACCACGTCCACGGTTGCGAAGGTCAAGGTAGGCGATCAGGTCGGCGTGTTGGGTACAGGCGCCACGACGAGAACCGCCACCCAGATCCGCGACCGCGGCGTCACGAAGTAGGCGCTGTCTCCTCGATCGCGTCCGGCCGGCCTCAGGTCAGTTGGCCGTGAACCGATAGACGGAGCGGTTACGGTACTCCTGGCCGGGCCGCAGCACCGTGTTGGGGAAGTGCGAGTGGTTCACCGAATCGGGCAGGTGCTGCGGCTCCAGGCAGAATGCGTCACCCTGCCGGAGCGTCGCACCTGCCCTGGTGACGATGGCCCCGTCGAGGGAGTTGCCGGTGTAGAACTGGACGCTCGGCTGGTCGGTGAACAGCTCCAGGATCCGGCCGGTGCTGTGATCGAAAGCTCTTGCTGCCAGACGCATACCGTCGTACTCACCGCCGGAACCGTCGAGAACGTAGGCGTGGTCGTGTCCACGCACCAGGAGCATCTGCGGATGCGCTGCACGCCAACGCTTGCCGATCAGATTGGGCTGACGGAAGTCCAGCGGCGTGCCGGCGACGTCGAGTAGCTCACCGGTCGGGATGAAATCGGCGTTCACCTCGGCGAAACGGTCGGCGAACACGGTGACCTCGTGGTCCGCCACCGAGCTCGGCACGCCCGAGAGGTTCAGGTAGACGTGGTTCGTCAGGTTGACCGGCGTCGGGGCGTCGGTGATGGCGCGGTAGTCGACCGTGAGGTCCGTTCCCGACACGGTGAAGACGACGGACACGTCCAGGTTGCCGGGGAAGCCCATCTCGCCGTCCGGGCTGGTGCGGCGCAGGGTCACGCTCATGTCATCGGCGGTCTCGACGACCGGTTCCACCTCCCACTCGCGCGTCTCGAACCCGGCGGGACCGCCGTGCAGCGCGGTGTTCCCGTGATTCAGCGGCACCGTGTGGGTGCGGCCGTCGAGCTCGAAGGTGCCGCGGTCGATGCGGTTCGCGTAGCGGCCGATCGTCGCGCCCTGATAGGTCGTGTCGGTGCGCCAGCCCATCGGGTCGTCGAAACCCATGGCCACGTCAGCGAATTCGCCGTGGCGGTCAGGTGTGCGGATGTACCCGAGCCTGGCTCCGTACCCGACGATCCCGACGGACAGACCGGCGCTGGACAGTTCCGCATCGACGGACAACGGTTGCTCCTTCTTGCTGTTTGCACCCCTGAAAACGACGGACCGCCGGCGGTGACGACCGGCAGGCCCGCGCCAGCCTAGACGAGGGAGACCGACTCGATCACGCGCGCGACTTGCAGCACCAGCCCGAAGACGCCAGGAGGAAAAAGATGCCGCGAAAGCGGCTTACCGGACATATAGCCCACCCGCTCTGTGTGGCACGAGTGCGACGGTGACGCACATGACCACCATCGCATCTCGCGACCTCCGAAACCACACCGCCGAAGTCTTACGGCAGGTGGCCGGAGGGACCCGTGTGACGATCACGGTCAACGGCAGGGCCGTGGCCGAGATCGCCCCGGTGCGCGTTACCCGCCCCCAGTTCTTCGCCAAGGCTGATCTGGTCGAGTTGCTCACCCGACATCAGGCCGACCCCGGGTTGGCGAGGGATCTGGAGATGCTCGCCGGTGACACCACCGACGAACTCGATGCCCGGTGAGCGCCCGCCCCGGGTTACTCGACACCAGCGTGCTGATCGCACCGGAGTCGGGTCGACGTCTCGACTTCGACTCGCTCCCCGAGGAAACCGCGATCAGTGTGGTGACGGTTGCCGAACTGCACACCGGCGTACTTGCGGCCGCCGACACAGCCACCCGGGCGCTGCGCCTGTCGACCCTCGAAGCCGCTTCGGCCGTCGAGGTGTTGCCCATCACCGCAGAAGCAGGCCGATGGTGGGCCGAGATGCGAGTGCGACTCGCGGAACAAGATCGACGCGCCAAGATCAACGATCTCTGGATTGCTGCCGTGGCCAAGGCCAACGGGATGGACGTCATCACCCAGGACGATGACTTCGATGTCATCGAGCAGGCCGGCGGTCCGTCCGTCATCCGGGTTTGAGGTCGGTCCCGCAGCGTCGGGACTCGAACCCACCGGCTGCGAGAGACGCGGCCGTGATCCGTGCTAACCATGAAGGGTGACCGACGCACCCCCTGACGCTCCGAAGGAGCGCTCCGCATCCCGCCTGCCGATCCCCAGCAGTGGAGGTGACGCAGAGACCCTGACGACGGTGATCATCGCGTTCGCCGCGAATCTCCTGGTGGCGATAGCCAAGTCGGTCGCGGCCCTGATCACCGGATCGGCGTCCCTGCTCGCCGAGGCCGCGCACTCCTGGGCCGACACCGGCAACGAGATCTTCCTGCTGGTGGCCAACAAGCGGGCGAAGATCCCGGCCGACGAGGACCATCCGCTGGGCCACGGCCGCGAGGCCTACGTCTGGTCGATGTTCGCGGCGCTGGGACTCTTCGCTGCCGGGTCGGCGGTCTCCATCACCCACGGCGTCAGCGAGCTGATCGACCCGACCCCCGCCGAAAACTTCACCGTCGGGTACATCGTCCTGGCCATCTCCTTCGTGCTGGAGGGGATCTCGTTCCTGCAGTCGGCGCGGCAGGCCAACGGCGAGGCCGGCAAGTTCGACCGTGACCTCCTCGAGCACATCCTGGCGACGTCGGATCCCACCTTGCGGGCCGTCTTCGCGGAGGATTCGGCCGCGCTGATCGGGTTGGTGGTGGCGGCTGCGGGGCTGGCCGCCCATCAGATCACCGGCTCGGCAGCGCCGGACGCCATCGCCTCGATCGTCATCGGCGTGCTGCTGGGCTGGGTGGCATTCATCCTGATCAACCGCAACCGCCGGTTCCTGGTGGGCGAGGTCGCGGACCCGCGGGTGCGCGACTCCGTCCTCGAGTCTCTGCAGAACATGCCCGAGATCGCCCGGGTCACCTACCTCCGACTGGAGATCGTCGGCCCGAGACAGGTCAGCCTGATTGCCGATGTCGATCTCACCGGCGACGACCAGGAATCGCGGCTCGCCGTCCGACTCCGGGCGCTGGAAGCCCGTCTCACCGAGACGCCGGCGGTCGTCGGCGCCGTGCTCAGCCTGTCGGCGCCCGACGAACCGTCGCTGGCCTGACCTCGCTCACCCGCGGGTCTCGCCGACGATCAGCCAGCGCCCGCTGCTGGTGCGCCAGGCCATCCCGAGGAACCGCAACAGGATGAACGCCGCCAGGCCGGCCCAGACCCCGCCGATGCCCCAGTCGAAGAAGTGGGCGCAGAGCGCCAGGGGGATGTAGCCGACCACCGCCGACACCAACGTGACGGTGCGCAGGAAGGCGTTGTCGCCGGCGCCGATCAGCACCCCGTCGAGGGCGAACAGCACACCGCCGACCGGCATCATGCCGACCAGCCACGGCCACAGCAGGTGCGCCTGGTGCTGGACGCCCGGATCGGAGCTGAACACCAGCGGGATCAGATACCAGCCGGCCGCCGCAAGACCTGCGAACACCAGGCCCGCGACCCAACCGTAGCGGCTGACCCGCCACGCAGTCGCCCTGGCCGCCTTGGCATCTCCGCTGCCGAGCGAGGCGCCGACCAGCGACTGGGCGGCGATCGCGAACGAGTCCAGCAGCAGCGCGGTGAAGTTCCAGAGCTGCATGCCGATCTGGTGCGCGGCCAACTGTGCGGCACCCATCCGGCCCGCCACACCCGCCGCGGTGATGTAGGACGCCTGGAAGGCGGCCGCCCGGAGGACCAGGTCCCGGCTGACGACCAACTGGCGGCGCATGACGGCCCACTGCGGCCGGCTCGGCACGTGCTGGCGCCGCAGGGCGAGGACGCAGAGCGTGCCGCCCACCCATTGGGCGGCGACGTTGGCGATCGCCGAGCCCTCCAGCCCCAACCCCACCGGGTACACCAGGATCGGGGACATGATGGCGGACAACACATTTGCCGCCACGACGATCATCACCGGAGTGCGGGTGTCCTGCACACCCCGCAGCCAGCCGTTGCCGGCCAGCACCAGCAGTACCCCGGGTAGTCCGAGAATGGCGATGCGCAACCATGATTCGGCCGCGGCGGCGACCGGTCCGTCAGTACCGACGATCAGCCGAGTGAGCGGATCGGCGACCAACTCCCCGACGACGACAGCCAGCATGCCGATGATCAATGCGAGCCAGGACGCCTGCACACCCTCGTTGATCGCGGCATTCCGCCGCCCCGCCCCGAAGAAGCGCGCCGCACGTCCGGTGGTGCCGTACTCGAGGGACGTCCCGATCAGGGCGAGCAGCGTCATCACCGTGCCGGCCGCCCCCAAGCCGGCGAGCGGGATCTGACCCAGGTGCCCGACGACGGCCGTGTCGACCAGCAGGAACAGCGGTTCGGCGGCGAGCACCACGAACGCCGACGCAGCCAGTGAGACGATCCGCCGCGTCGGGATGGTCTGCGCGTCGGTCACCACAGCATTATCGGGGCTCGTCGTCCCACGCTCGAACCGTCAGAAGTGCTCGAGCAGAGCAGGTAGGGCCGACAGGTGCAGGACCGACGTGTCGGCCGGGTCGATCTCGGCGTGCTCGAGGACCCAGCTGCTGACGTGCGGGATGTAGACGGCGTTCATCCCGGCCGCACGGGCCGGCAGGATGTCCGACTTGGGGGAGTTCCCGATCATCCAGGTGTTGGCCGGGTCGAGGTCGTGCTGCCGCGCCACCTCCAGATATACCGTGACATCCTTCTCCGGAACGATGTGGACGTGCCGGAAGTGCTGCGCCACACCGGATGCGGCAACTTTGCGTTGCTGCTCCGCCGAGTCGCCCTTGGTCAGTAGGTACAGGTCGTGACGTCGTCCGAGGGTGCCGAGGACGTCCATGACGCCGGGCATCAACTCGATGCGGTGCTCGAGCAGCGCGGTGGCGAGCCGCTCGATCTCGCGGGTCTCGGCCTCGCTCACCGGCCTGGCGTTGAGTCGCTCGAACGTCTGGCCGAGGTTCGTCAGGAAGGCGCGGGCCCCGTAGCCGTGTGTCCGGGTGTTGGCCGCCTCGATATCGTCGATCATGGAACGGATCTCGCCCCGGTCCAGGGTCGGGTGGGCGAGCCAGTCGAGGTAGTCCTCGATCACCCTCTCGAAGAGGATGTTGTTCTCCCACAGGGTGTCGTCGGCGTCGAAGATGAGGGCGCGACGGGTGGCCGGTGAATCCATGCTGGACGAGGTTCTTCTTCCCACTGGAATTCTTCCATGCACATTCTCCCCCCGGGAGCGCCGAGCAACAGGGGTCACGACTTCACGACGACCGCTGCCGGCGTGGGGGCTACGTGCGGCCCGCCAGGGCAGCCCGCCCGCTTCGCGGGCGTCCAGATGGTCGCCGTCGTCAGGGAATCCTTGAAATCGCACCCCACTGCTACGCCTCGATCGTTGACGGCAGTGAGGGTGTCGCCATCCGGCGATGCTGCCGGCGCGACGATGACCGCGGGCCGGCCGGGCTGGCGGACGAACGATGACGGGGCCGAAGTGGTCGCCCACACCGGGTTGATCATCACGCCGACGACCTGACCCCGGTTGTTGATGTCCGTCGCCGTTCCGTAGGTCGAGCCGGGCAGGTTGAGATCGGTGATCCTGCCGCTCCGAGACCATTCGACCGCACGCAGATCGCCGCTCCCGGCGGCTGCGTAGCTGTAGCCGACCGCGACACCGGCGTTGTTGACATTCGTCGCAAGGGAGTCGCCACCCTTCGCACCGAGCGCCGTCAGGGCCTTCGGCTTTCCGGCGGCGTCCCATCGGACGGCCTGCTGACGATCGCCGACGTAGCTGTACCCGACCACCTCGCCACGATCGTTGACACCGCCGGCACCGGATCGAGGACCAAGACCATCGAGGTTCTCGGTCGTTCCCGTACGCCACAGGAATGCGTGCTGCGAACCGTCGGCGGAATTCCCGGAGACCCCGACCACGTCACCTCGCTCGTTGAGACCGGTGACGTACGAGTAGTTGTCACCGACCACCGCGAACGCGATCTCGACGATCTCCTTCCCGGTCCACAGCGCGGCCTGATTGCCGACGGCACCGGCGATCTGGCCGCGGTCGTTGATCAGGGCGGCCGAATCCAGACCGGCCGGCAGCGGCTGGGTCTTTCCCGCGCGGTAGAGATGGGTGGCGGTCACCACCACACCCGCGTTGTTGACGTCCGTGGCGCACTCGTCGATGCCGAGGCTGGTCAGGTGGCCTGCCGATGCTGCCGTGGGTGCGCTGCCACCGGCCGAAGCCGAAGCGCTACCGGCCGAAGCCGAAGCGCTACCGGCCGGCACCCCCGGGGCCGCGGTGGCGACGCCGGCGATTCCGATCATCGAAGCCAGGAAGGCAATCGAAAAGACTGTGGTTCGCAACAAGACTGCCCCCGAGTATTTGCCGGAATCAATGCCAACAGGAGAATAACCGCCGCAGACCGCAGATGACGACACCTGCGATGATTGGCGCGCAGGGCTGGCAAGTCCTGCAGTTTCATCGATTTCGGGCGAGATCGAGCTAGGGCGCCAGCGGGGTTATCGGGGTCGCCGCAGCCGGAGTTGTCGCCGTTGGCATTGTCGAAGGCGGCAAGGCGTTGGTGGAAGCAGTTTCTGGGCGTCGGGTGTCTGGGAGCACCACTGAGGAGGGCACCGTCACGGTCGGCACCGTTTCCGCCGTAGGACGGGAAGCGCCCGGCAGGAACGTATCCGGTGCCGACGAGCCTGGCGGGCGGGCCGGCCCCTGACTCGTGACCAGGGAAGCCGTCGGCGAGTGACCGGGACTTGAGGTGGGGATCGGCTGCGAGGAATTCACCGGCACAGGACGGACGGTGCGTGGCACGGTGGGCGGCGCCTTGCCGGGCAGCGGGCTCGTCGTGCGGATCGACGAATCGCTGGTGGCCGGCATCGGGGTGCCGACCGTACTCGAAGCGGGGGACGGTTGTTGAGCCGGCGGAACCGCAGGCTGGGAACGTTGGCCGACCAGCAGGATCGCACTGCCGATCACGGCGACCGAGGCAGCGACGCCCAGAGCCGACCATCGCTGGCGCTGCCGGCTCGGTGCGCCGTGACGGGCGGTCAGTTCTCGCCGGACAGCCTCGACATCGGGTACGTCCTTGGCGATGTCCTGGAGTCGACGGCGGAGGTCGTCCTCATCCATGCCGATTCTCCTTGCTGTGCGGGTCGTTGCTGTTCGGGTCGCTACCATTCCTGTCACTGACCGCGCGCTCAGCCGATTGACGACTCACCTCGATGGTCCAGCCCTGAACCGCGCTCGCCGTGATGCGGAGCGTGCCGAGCGCTCGCGAGATGTAGCTCCGGACGGACGACACCGAGCACCCCATCTCCGCGGCGATCGATCGGTCGTCCAGCCCGAGGTAGTAACGCAGCACCACGGCGGCCCGCTCGCGGGGCGCGAGGGTTCGCAACAATTGGTCGAGTGCATCCCTGGTCTCGACGCGAGCGGTGGCGGCGTCCGCGGGAACATCCGGCAGCTCACCCGATCGCGTCGTGAAGATGTGCCTGGCCACCCAGGATCTTCGTTCGGAGATCAGGGTGTTGGTGATGATCCGTCGGACATAGGCGACCTGCGAATCGGCGCCGGCGATCTTCGGCCAGGCCTTCTGGACCTTGATCAGCGACTCGGCCAGCAGGTCGTGCGCCTCGTTCCGGTCGCGGCTGACCACTCGGGCGTACCGGGCCAGACCATCCAGTTCCGCGTCCAGGAACTCCTCGAACTGCACGTGCGGTGCCCACTCCCTCGGTGCCGGACCTCTCGGTGTCAAACCTTCCGCGGCCAAATCCTCCGCGGCCAAATCCCCCACCCACCCTCCCATGCTTTCGACGCGCACCGCCGCCGGTCCGCGACTCATCCGCTCATCCCGGCACGGGGGTTGCATAGACGACGATGTTGTCCAGGTAACTGCGGGCGTCTGAGTCGAAAGGACCGCCGCAGCTGATCAACACCAGCCGGGACGCCACCTTTTGGTCGAAGACCTCGGCGGGCAGCCCTCTGCTCTTCTCGTAGACTCGTCGCGCCTGGACCTGGTAACGCACGACAACGCCCGCGCTGGTGCGCAGCTCGACGGGATCACCGGGGCCGAGTTCCGCGAGCCGGAACAACGCCCCCTCGCCGAGGGTGGCCGAGTCGATGTGTCCGTCGATGACGGTGGACCCATGCGACGAACCGGCCGGTGCGCTCTCCGCCCACCAGCCGACCCGGGACGGATCGGTCGGGACCGCCAGTACACCGTCGACATTCCTCACCATCTGCACCTGCGCACTGACCTGCAACGACGGCAACATCAGCAGCATCGGGCGGCCACCGCCCACCGGATGCCCGGAAGTCGTCGCTCCGGCGTGGCTGGTGACCGACCCGGCGGCCGTCGAGGGTCGAGTGGAGGGCGAGAGCCGAACGGATGGCGACGGGGGTGAGACCGACGCGGCCGACATCCCGCTGCGGCCTGAGGCCGCGGTCGACGTCTCGCCGCCCTCTGACGACGCGGTCGACATCCCGTCGGCACCCGACGAGACAGTCGACGTCCCACGGCCGGTTGGTGGCCCGGGCGTCGAGGCGACGATCCCGCCGGGCACGATCCCGGCGTCGGTCGGGCCCGGCACATTGCTCGCGTAGGCCGTCGCCGCGCCGACGACCAGCACCAGCCCGATGACGGCGGACAGACCGGGGATGACCACCCGAGGCTTACCCCGCCGGGCGGTCACCACCAATCCGTGCGAGCCGAGCTGCCCCAGCGGTTCGTTGATCAAGACTGGATGCCTGGCTCAGGACCGGCGGGAGCGTCGCCGAGCCAGGCCGATGCCGCCACCGGCCAGCAGCGCGACGCCCACCGCACCGGCAACACCTTCCAGGTGGATCGCCGCGGTGCCGGTCGAACCACCGGCCCCGCCGGTGCCGGCCGGCACTGCGGTCGGCACGGCCTCCGAGGGCGTCTCCGGTTGCACGTAGACGGTCGTAGGCGGTACCGGTGAGGCGGTGACGACCGGACCGGCCGGTGTCGTCGGGATCGGAAGTGGCGGCTCCGTCGGTGATTCGGTGGGCGCGACCGTCGCCGGCACGGCGGGTTGCGCCGTGGCCGACGCGGAAGGTACGGCTGTCGGCGGCGAGGCGAGTGAAACAGTGGACGTCCCGGCCTGCACCGGCGGGGGAAGCGTTGCTGGGGCGACGGCCATGGGGGCAACCGAGGCGGGAACCGGCGAGGGCACCGGGGGAATCGTCGTTCCTCCGGCGGCCGCCACGCCGGGCGTCATCAGAGCAAGCACCACACCCGCCGTCCCGACGATCATCGTCGACATACCGGCGCGCAACTTCGTCATGAGTCCTCCAACTGTCGGTGAGCTCCACCCCGGGCGAGCACCTTTCGGCGAGCCCGGTAGAGCCGGACACACGCTGTCCTGCCCCCACTGACGCGCCCCGCCGCCAGAACATTGCGTCGCCGCGGAGCCTGATTCGGCAGGCGTTGTTCCCAACCCCCGTCATACTTTTCCCGCCGCCTGCGCCGACGGCCAGGACATACACTGCGGTCCCGCCGGTCGGCGGCAGAGATCGTGACAATCGGAAGGAAATGATGGCGACCCTCTTGGTCGGCGACGTGTGACCAACCCTCTGCACGAGGCGGCGCGGCTGGCGTGGCCGGTGGTCGGCGATCTGATGACGGCCGGTGCCCTGCCGATCCTGCCATTCGGAGCCCAGGAACAACACGGCCCACACCTGCCGCTGGCCACTGACACGATCATGGCCGACGGTGTGTCCCGCGGGATCGCCCGCAACATCGGGGGGCTGCTGCTACCCGCCGTGCCCTACGGCCAGACCACAGACAACATGGCATTCCCCGGCACGGTCGCGTTGTCCTTCGACACCACCAGGGCGATCGCGGTTGACGTGGCCGAAGCGGTGAAACATCATGGTGCCAAAGGGTTTGTCATCGTCAACGGCGATTTCGGCAACCGCGCGCCGTTGGCACTGGCAGCCCGGCAGATCAGCGATGCGGGTTTGCGGACGCTGGTGGTGAATTACCCCGGCATGCTGGAGATCGCCCAGCAGCTCTGCACGACCGAACCGGCTGGCTTCGGCCTGTACCACGCCGACGAGTTCGAGACATCGATCGTGCTTGCGCTGCAACCGGATGATGTGGAGATGGCTCGCGCGGTCGCCGAGTACCCGGAGTTTCCACCGACCTTTCCGTCGGAACCCCCTGACTTGCGGGAGATCTCGGCCTCCGGTGTGTTCGGCGATCCACGGCCTGCCACCCCCGAACTCGGTCGACGATTGCTCGCCGCCCTCGTCGCCGAGGCCACCACCCTGGTCACCGCCTTCCGCGAATCCCTGCCTGCTTGACGCTCGGCCCCGGCAGGCTGATCCGCGCCCGCAGTCGACCACCCCGGCCAGACTCAGAAGGGGGCAGACTGTCAGCTATGTCACGTATCGGTCACTCACGGCCCTACCTCCTGATGGAAGGTTGCCTGGCCTCGCCTCTTCGTCCCGCAGGGTCCTGAAGGAGTCACCCATGGTGGAAGCGCCGCTGATCGAGATCCGCGAGCCGGGCCGTCCGATCCGTCGGGTCCGTGTCGATCGGGCGCTGGAGATCGGTCGCGAATGCGACGGCGTGGTGATCTCCGACCACGGCGCCTCGCGGCGTCACCTCAAGCTGCTCCCCAGCCCGCTGGGCCTCTCGGTCGTCGATCTGGGTAGCCGCAACGGCACGCTGCTCAACGGTGTCGCGCTGACCGGTCGCGCAACCCTGCAGCCGGGCGACATCCTCCGGTTGGGCGGCACCGAGGTACTCGTGGTCCGCGAGGCTGCCAACCGCCAGCCGGTCCCGACTCCGAGAAGTCCGTCAGGGCAGTCTGTTTCCCTCTCCTTCCCCGCGCCCCCGGCGGCACCCGTCAAAGTGCAGGCACCCGGACGCATCCTGACGCTCAGCCGCTCCGTGTTCAAGGGCACCCCGACACCGGCCGGTCAGCCGCTCTTCCGCACCTACATGGAGCTCCCGAGGCGGGTGCCGCAGCGCGTGTGGCAGGTCGTCCGACTGGTGAGCGTGCTCTGCTACGTCGCCCTCTGCGTGGCCATGTTCATCCGCCCCGCCGGCGCGCTGTTCACCTTCTTCCAGGTCATCGTCCCGCTGCTGCCTGCGCTGTTCTTCGTCGCACCCGGGTTGTGGCGGAACATCTGCCCACTGGCGGCGGCCAATCAGGTTCCCCGGGTTTTCAAGTTCAGCAGGGCCCGCACCCCACCGGCCTGGCTCCGGCGCCGCGGTTACGTCATCGCGATGACGCTGTTCTTCGGAATCGCCGGCGCCCGCCTGGTGCTGTTCAACAACAACGCCGAAGCCACCGGTGTACTGCTGTCGGTGACCATTCTCAATGCTTTCGTCGCCGGCGTGACGTTCAAGGGCAAGAGCGGTTGGTGCAGCAGCATCTGCCCGCTGCTACCGCTGCAACGGGCCTACGGGCAGACACCATTCGTCGTGGTGCCGAACAGCCATTGCAGTCCGTGCGTTGCGTGTACGAAGAATTGTTACGACTTCAAACCGCAGATCGCGTATCAGGCCGACATCCACGATCCGGACCCGCAATGGAGCGGTCCGCGGAAGTTGTTCGTCAGCGCCCTCCCCGGATTTGTGCTCGGCTTCTTCACCCTGGCCAACCATTCCGGGATGAGCAACCTGCGCGTCTACGAGCGATTGGGGCTGTTCCTCGGCGTCAGCATCGCCATCTTCTTCGTCCTGGAGGCGCTGGTCGTATTCTCCGAGGCCCTGGTGACGGCCGTGTACGCCTCCGCGGCCCTGAACATCTTCTACTGGTTCGCGGGCGTCACCATGGCCAATTCGGTTCATACCGTCATCGGTGTCAGCGTGCCGTGGCTGCGCTGGCCCATCCGCGTGATCATTGCCCTCCTGACGATCGTCTGGATCTCCCGCACGTACTGGGCGGAACGCAAGTACCTGATCGAGAGCGGACCCACCAGGGCCCTGATCCCGATCACCCCGTTGGCCGCGAAAACCGAAGCGAAGCAGAGCGAGTCGGAGCAGGCGGAGGTCAGTTTCCTGCCGGACGAGAAGGTGGTGCCCGCCGAGATCGGGATGAGCCTGCTGGAGGTTACCGAGCGCGCCGGGCTGCCCATCGAGGCCGGCTGCCGGATGGGGGTCTGCGGCGCCGATCCGGTGGCCGTGCTCGACGGGATGGACTGCCTGTCCGAGCCCGAGGACGAGGAACTGACCACCCTGCGCCGGCTCGGGCTCGCGCCGAGCACCAGGATGGCCTGCTGCGCGCGGATCACTGCCGGCGCGGTGCAGGTCAACCTGACCCCGGAGCCAGGAGTCGGCGGCGCCGGCGCCCGGCCGGACGACTTCGACCGGTCGATCACCAGCGTGGTGGTGCTCGGCAACGGGATCGCCGGCGTGACGGCCGCCGATTTCGTCCGACGTGGCCATCCCGACTGCGAGGTGCATCTGGTGGGCTCGGAGTCCCACGTCCTCTACAACCGGATGGGCATCTCGAGATTGGTGTACGGGCGCTCCGCCATGACGGGCCTGTTCCTGCTCGACGACCAGTGGTACGGCGACAAGAGTGTCACGGCGTGGCTGAACACCATCGCCACCAACATCGACACCCGTTCGCGCCATGTGGTTCTCGGCACCGGTGACGTGCTGGTCTACGACCGGCTGATCCTGGCCATGGGCAGCAGCAGCGTCGCTCCGCCGATCGAGGGCTTCGGTGCTCCTGGGAGCTTCGTGCTGCGCTCCGCCGAGGACGCGATGGACATCCGCCGGTACGCGCAGCAGCATGGAAGCCGGGACGCCGTCGTCGCAGGTGGCGGGCTGCTCGGCCTCGAAGCAGCGTATGCACTCTACGAACTCGGCCTGCAGGTGACGGTGCTCGAGCGTGGAAAGCGTTTGCTGTCCAAGCAGATCGACCCCCGCGGCAGTGAGCTGGTGCAGGCCCATTTCGATCGGCTCGGCATCCGGGTGCTCTACGGCGCCGAGTCCCTGCGGCTCGACGGGGGTCCGCGGTCCGAGCAGACCCAACCGCTGTCCATCGAGTCGCTGACCCTGGCCGACGGACGGACGCTGCCGTGCCAGGTGTTCCTGGCCTGCGTCGGGATCAAATCCAACGCCGACCTCGCCCGCCGCGCCGGCATCGCCGTCAACCGCGGTGTGGTGGTCGACGACCGGATGCAGACCAGCGCGCCCGGCGTCTACGCCGCCGGGGACGTACTGAACGATTTCGCGTCGACCGGGGCTTTCACGTCGAGCGGGGATTTCACGTTGAGCGGGGATTTCACGTTGAGCGGGGATTTCACGTCGAGCGGGGAGCAAAAATCCCCTTGCTGTCCCAAATGTCGGAATTATGGTCCCCGCAACTTTGGCGTGAAGCCGGGATTGTGGTCCCCACGACTCGGGCGTGACGACTCTAGGCGGGGTCGGACTCCGCGTAGGTATGGACACGGCGGCCGATGCGCATGCTCCAACCCAGCGGTAGCGACACCGGCCGGTCGTCGAGCCGATCCCATTCCGCAGCGCCCGGCGCGGCGATGAACGTGCCGTTGGCGGAACGGCCGTCGCGCACGGTCAGCACCCCGTTGATCACCGCTACGAACACCTGCACCCGGGAGATCAGCTGGTCGGGATCACGCACGACGATCGGTGACGCCGCGCCCCGGACGACACTCTGGTCGTGCAAAGGGTCTCGCCCGAAGACGTAGTCCCGGTCGAGAAGGATCCGGGTGCCGTCGTCCGCAACCAGCGTGCGCGCAACGCTTTTGACGACGGCGGTCTCCTCGGCGGTCGGCTGCGGGTTAGCCGCGAAGGACCAGGGTGCATAGCCCCCCTGACCCGCAACAGCCGCCGGCGCAACAGGTGTCGCCGCAACAGGCGCCGGCCCGACGGCGGCCGGAACCACGACCGCTGGCCCAGCCACGGGCGCCTCGATGTCGTCGGCCAGCACCGCCGCAGTCGGCTGCGGCCCGGTGACCGGAGCGACCGCTGGACCGGTCGCCGGGGTACCCGTCGCATCGGCCGGCCCGCTTGTCAGGACGAAGCCGTCGCCATTGACCATGCCGCCGCGCAGATCCGAACGGGCGGCCGCGGTCACCTCGCGCTCGGTGGCCACGGTGATCGAGATCCGGGCAACAGGATCTGCCACCAGCCGATCGATCCAGGTGAGCGCTGACGCTCCGCTGAGCTCGAGGTCGACCTCCGGCGTCCGAACTTGAGCCCGCACGGCGCCGTGCAGCAGCAACAGGTAGCTGTCGGCGACTCGGATGGCCGCTCCGAAGGCGGGAGCGGTGGCATGGTGTCCGGCCACGAGAACGGCTACCGCCCAGGCCAGATCGCTCGGGGATGCATCGTCGGACCAGCCGTCGAGCAAGGTCAGCAGCGCGGGTGCGAATGGCTCGGCGTCCGCGTCGCCGGTGGCCAGCACGACCGCCGCCGCGCCGAACCGGGCGACCAGACCGTCACCGCGCTGGACGCCCACATGTGCACCGGACGAACTCATCGTTTCTTCCTCACGTCGGCCAACTGGCGCACCCGGCGATCCCAGGACAAAACCCGGGAGGCGAGGTCTGTCCAGTGTCCGCCCCGCCTGGGTAGAGGGTGGCAGAGGTCGATCCGATACGTGAAGTTCTGCACCCTGTGCTCTCCCGCTACCGCGACCGCGATTCGAGGAGTTTGTTCCACGCCGAACAGGACGGGAGATCGTCAGCTGGCCCAAGTGTCCCGCCGTACGCGGGCCTGTGCGGACACTGCACTTGCGATTCAGGCGCTGATGAACGAACTTCCGCGCTAGTCGACTGCCAGCGACCATTCGGTTGCGCCCACGTCCTCGCGGACGACGGCCACTCCTCCGGCATTGATGAGGAGTCCGCCAGCAGCCGTGGAGGTTTCGGTCAGCAGGTCCGTCCCCGGTCCGGACAATCGGACCGGCTCCGACCCATGATTGAGAACGAAGAGATAGTGGTGGTCCACGCCGTTGCGTCGGATCACCTCGACTCCAGCAGGAGGAGCAGAGCCGAGCACCGGGCATACCCCGGCCTGCGCCGTCACCGTGCTCAGGAAGGCCTTGAGGGACGGCAGATCAAGCCGCGTCGAGACGTAGTACGCGGCGCCATTCCCGTAGTCGTTGCGGGTGATCGCCGGGCGTCCGGCCAACTCTCCCTGGAGATAACTGGTCACGGCCGTTGCCGTGGTGAGCTGGACGTTTTCGGACCATTGATCCCCGATGAGGCCGTCGGACAGTTCCACCGTGTGAGCGGGATCCAACGGGAGGAATTCATCGACCCTCACCCCCAGCAGGTCACGGATCCGGCCGGGGTATCCGCCTGGAGTCACGTGGAGGTCCTGGTCGGCGACACCGCTGAAGTACCAGACGACGAGCGTGCCGCCGGTTCCGACCTGCGCGCGCAGGGCAGCGACGGCAGCGTCGTCGAGGCTGAACATGCTGGGTACCAGGACCACACGGTAGGCGGTGAGGTCAGCCCCTGGCCGGACGAAATCGACGGCAAACCCCTGCTGCCACAACGCCCGATGGGTGGCGCGAACGGCGGAGGAGTAATCCAGATGCTCCGAGGGCAGACTTCGGTTCTCCAGGGCCCACCATCCATCGGCATGCCACAGGATGGCTACGTCTGCGTCGACCACCGGACCCTGGACGGCCGGGTCGGCGACCTCGGCGATCTGGGCCAATGCGGCCCCCAGCGCAGTGACCTCCTTAAAGACTCGTGAGTCCGCGCCGGCGTGCGGGACCAGCCCGGCATGCCATACCTCCGCGCCGGCCGCCGGCGCGCGCCACTGGAAGAACAACGCTCCCTGTGATCCGCGGGCAATGTAGGACAGCGAGTTGCGCAGCATCCGGCCGGGTCCCTTGCTGGCATAGCGGTTACCGTGCAGCGTGACAACCCCGGCCGCCTGCTCCATCAGCAGCCATGGACGGCCCAGCGCCCAGGACCGGGACAAGTCGCCCGCGTAGGCCGCGTGGGTTTCCCCATCCGGTCCCTCGCTGTCCAGGTAGTGGTCCATCGAGACGAAGTCCAACTCGGCCGACCAGCTCCACTGCTCGAGGTGATTCCACGGCGGCAGCATGTAGTTGGTGGTGATCGGTTGATTCGCGCCGGCGGACCGGATGGCCGTGCGCTGCTCCCGCCAGCACTGCAGGAACTCATCGGACATGAAGCGACGGAAGTCGACTGCGTGGGTCGGATTGTGCAGGTACTGGGTCGCCCGCGGCGGCAGAATCTGGTCCCACTGCGTGTAGTTCTGGCTCCAGAAGGCGGTGTACCAGGCTCGATTCAGGTCGGCGAGGTCCTCGTACTTTCGTCGGAGCCAGCGCCGGAACGACTCGGCCACGTGGTCGCAGAAGCAGAACGTGCCGTATTCGTTGTGCACATGCCAGGACGTCACTGCCGGATGCGAGCCGTACCGTTCGGCCAGCGCGGTTGCGATGGCGGAGCTGGCCGCCCGGTAGGCCGGCGCGGACGGGCAGTAGGCATCGCGGCTGCCGTGCCAGAGCTGCGTACCGTCCGCCCGGATCGGCAGCGCATCGGGGTGCGTCAGGGTGAACCACGGCGGAGGCGACGCGGTCGGCGTCGCGAGGATGACGCCGATTCCCGCAGCGTGCAGCATCCCCAGTATCCGGTCCAGCCAGTCGAAGGTGTAGATGCCCTCCTCCCGCTCGAGCAACGCCCACGAGAACACGCCAACGGTGACCGCGTTGACGCCGGCCACCCTCATCAGTTCGATGTCCTGTTGCCACAACGTTTCGGGCCATTGCTCGGGGTTGTAGTCCCCGCCGAACAGGAACCTGTCGGTCGTGATTCCCGATGGTCCAGAGGTATCCGGCTCTTGCGACATGACTGATGCCTCCATGAATGGTGGGAGTGAGGAAATGGCGCGGCTGCTCGGCATCAGATCCGGTCGGCTCCGAACCAGCCGGCCGGGCTCGGTGTGAGCGACCTCAACTCGGAGAAGAGTTCCGCCGGAATCTTCACGCGCAGTCGTTCCAGGGTCTGTTCGACCTGCGCCGGCGAGGACATCCCGACGATGGTGGACCCGATTCGGGGCTCCCGAATGCTGAACTGGAGGGCAACGGCAGCCAGGTCGACGCCTGCGGATGAGCACAAGCGGAACATCCGGTCGCGGGCCGTCAACTGTTCAGCACTGGCAGGCCGGTAGCAGTAGTCGGTGGATCGGCCAGAGCCGGCCAGGAAGCCCCCGCCGAACGGCGCCGCGTTGAAGACACCGATTGAATTCTCGGCGCACAGGTCCAGCAGAGGCACGGCAGACTGATCCATCAGGGTGAACCGATTGTGGGTGACCACCGATTCGAAATGACCGGTGCGGATGTAGTCCTGCAACAGCCCGATCGGGCCCCCCGCGACTCCGATGTGTCCGATCAGTCCGCGCTCCCGCAGGTCCAGCAAGGCCCGGACCGGGCCGTTGGCAGCGAGCGCCGATTCAAAACTGATCCGCTCTGGATCGTGCAGGTGCACCAACTCCAGATGATCGACTCCCAGGCGGTTCATGCTCTCGCGAATCGACTGCCGTACACGGGATCCCGAGAAGTCCGAGCTGCCCTCCACTGGGTCCACCTTGGTCACCAACAACGACCCTGGCCAACCCGAGTCCGGCCGGGCCAGACCGATCCGACGTTCGCTCTCCCCGTAGTTGTTGCCGGTGTCGATGACGGTGATCCCACTGGCCAAGGCATGGTTGATGACGTCCGCAGCCCCGTGATCGTTCATCTTGTCCACACGACCCAGAGCTGAGGTACCGAGCGAGATCTCGCTTGCGGCCAGCCCCGTCGAGCCCAAAATCGCAGTTCTGATGCCGATGGCCGGCCTCTGCTCGTTCATCCCTTGAGCCCGCCGCTGATCAGGTCGAGCTTCCAGAATCTCTGCAGGACGAGCATCAGCGCAACCAGCGGAATGATGGACAGCATCGATCCGGTGATGGCCAGCGAGTACAACGAGGCTTCACCCGAGCCCTTGGCCAGCAGGGTGTACAGGCCAACGGTCAGCGGATATTTGTTCTGGTCGGACAACATGATGAACGGGAGAAGGAAGTTGTTCCAGATCCCCACGAACTGGAGCATGAACACCGTCACCATGCCGGGGATCATCATCGGGATGGCCACACCCGTGAAGACCCGGAACTCGCCCGCGCCATCGATCCGCGCCGCTTCTATCGTCTCCGCAGGTACCGAGGCCATGGCGTAGACGCGCGACAGGTAGATGCCGAACGGAGAAATGATCGAGGGCAGCAGGACCGACCAGTAGGTGCCGGCCAGGCCGATATCGGACAGCAGCAGGTACTGGGGCACGGCCAGGGTGATCCCCGGGATCAGCACTCCGCCCAGAATGGAGAAGAAGATCAGGTTCCGTCCCCGGAACTCGTACTTGGCCAATGCGAACCCGGCCATGGTCGACACCAGCATGGACAGGGCCGATCCTCCGCCGGAATACAGCAGGCTGTTCAACGCCCAGTGCAGGAACTGTCCGTTCCCGTAGTCGAACAGGTCACCAATGTTGCCGAAGAGGCCGGACCCTGGGGCAAAGGTGAAGGTGGAGAACAGTTCTCCAGGTGTTTTGGTGGAGGCCACGATGACCCAGGCCACGGGGACCAGGCAGTACAGCGCGCCGACGAGCAGGATCACCGTTGGCAGGCTTCCCCGGCTGGTGCGTTCTGCCGGGAGCGCCGGCGCAGCGGCCGGCCGGGTGGGAACAGTAGTGGTCATGAATTGCCTCCGAAAGCTCGCCTCTGGGTGGCCAGCAACAGGAGCACCGAGACGACGACGATTCCCAGGGCCAGCAGGACGGACGCTGCCGACGCCAGGGGCAGATCGTCCCTGGTGAAGGCGTCCCGGTAGATCTTCATCAGCGGCACCCAGGTCTGGGTGATGTCGGCGGTCATCGGGCTCAACGTGGTGGGCTCGCCGTAGACCTGAAGGGTGCCGATCAGCGAGAACAAACCGGTCAGCACCAGCGCCGGGGCCACCAGAGGAATCTTGATCCGCAGTGCGATCTGCCACTCGGAGGCTCCGTCGATGCGAGCTGACTCGTAGATGTCCGCCGGGACAGCCCGCAGGGCCGTGTAGATGATGATCATGTTGAACCCGACGCCTCCCCAGATCGCGATGTTGGCGACCGATGGGAACAACAACGGCAGATTCAGGAACGGAATTGACCCGCCACCCATGGTCTTCGAGATATAGCTGAACGGGCTGGTCGATGGCAGATACATGAATCCCCACAACAGCGACGCGACCACCCCCGGGACGGCATAGGGGATGAAGATTGCCGTCCGCGAGAAGGACTTCGCCCTGGTCTTGGGATGGTCGATGAGCAGGGCGAAGAGTAGCGCCAGGCCTAACGTCACCGGGACGGCGATCAGCCCGTAGATGGCCAGCCGACCGAAGCCGGAATAGAACTCAGGGTCGGCGAGGGTCGTGTGATAATTGTCGAATCCGACGAACACCTGCTGGCGTTTGCCGAACGCACCGCCGGCCACCAATCGCAGGCCCTGGAAGCTCAGGTAGATGGCGTAGCCGATCGGGATGAGCAGGAACACCGCGTACAGCAGGAGCGCTGGCGACAACAGTACGTACGGGGCAAACGTGTTGCGGCGGCGACCGTTGCGGGCCCGCGGCAGCGGGCGCAGCTCCGTCGCCCGGACTGCGGTGCTCACGCCGCTGTTGGTCGTCATGATCGGGTTCTCCTCGGACGTCTGGAAGGCGGGGCAGTCGTACCGACCAGGTCAGCCGGTGACCTTGAAACCAGTTTTGGCCATGTCGGCCACCACGGCTTTCTGCGTCACGGCCAAGGCATCCCGCAACTTGGTCTTGTTCGCGATGGCTGCCTTCATCGCGTCCTGGAAGGTGCTCGAGGCCACGTTCACGTTGGGGCCCCAGCTGATCGATGGAATCGTCTGGGCCGAAATCTCCGAGGCCAACTTCCAGAAGTCCTTCTGCTGGGGCATCAGCACCGGCGGAGCACTCTTGATCGCAGCCTGCTGGCCGACGACCGAAGCCGGGTACTGGCCGGTCGAAAGCTGGATCTGCGCCCCCGCAGCGCTGGAATTGATGAATGCAGCGAACTGTGCGGCCTCGGCCGGATGCTTGGCCGAACTGGTGACCACCACCGCCGAGCCGCCTTGGTAGGCCACCTTGTCGTCCCCGGCCGTCCATTGCGGGAACCGGGACATCGCCCACTTGCCGGCCTGGCTCGGTGCTGCGCCGTAGATGACGCCCGGCGCCCAGAGGGCCGAAGGCCAGGAAAGGATCTGGCCCGCATTGAGCTGCTTGTTGTATTCCGGGGTGAACAACGCCTCGACGCTGACCAGGTCCCGGTCGATCAGGTCCTGCCAGAAGTCCGCCACCTTCAGCGAGGCGTCGTCGTTGATTCCGACCGTCCAGTTCTCTCCGTCCACCTTCCACCATTGACCACCGGCCTGCTGGGAAAGGCCGGCGAAGTTGCCGAATTCAGCAGGACTGAACGTGGCCAGGTACGTGTTCTTGTCGGCCTTGCGTACCTGCTCGGCGACAGTGGCGAACTCGGCCCAGGTGGTGGGTGGTTTGACCCCCAACTGGGTGAAACGGGCCTCGTTGTAGACCAAGACCATCGGTCCGACGTCCTGCGGCACGCCGTAGATCGCACCGTTGAAAGTGGTTTGACCCCAGGTACCTTCGGAGAAGGAGCCCTTCAGGGAAGAGACGTACTGGGTGATGTCAGTGGCAACGTTGCCGACGATCATTGCCGGCAGGGTCGTGTACTCCACCAGCGCGGCGTCCGGCGCATCTCCGGCACGTGCCGCCGTCAGCAGCTTCGCCGACGAATCGGTCCCACCGCCGGCATCGGTGTGCTTGACCTGGATGTTCGGATTGGCCTTGTTCCAAGCGGCGACAAACGGATCCTGCGGCGTACCCCAGGCCCAATAGTTGAGGGAGATCTTCTCGGTGGTGACGGCCCCGCCGCTGGCTGGTGCCACCGACGGGCCGGAGGCAGCAGCGCCGGCGGATGTGGCTGCAGTCCCTTTACTGCCGCTCGAGCAGGCCGCGAGGACAGAACCCGCGGCGATGGCGGAGGCGCCGAGGAGAAATTGGCGGCGGTCGAGTGGAGGAGTCATGAGGGTTCCTTCGGTCGGGAGGTGGAGGGGGTGGGGTGTTCGATGGTTTGCATTGAGTGCGTCGGACACACCGGTGTGCTTGTCAATGGATCCGGTGGTCGATTCAGCTGTTCGATTTCAGCCGTGGGTCGAATGGTTGATTCGCTGCGCATGGAGCAGAACCAGGCTCTCCGGCGGGATGGACGGGGCCTGTACTCCGTGGTCGCTCAGCGTGCGACCGGTCGACTCCACCCCCCCTGACCACCACGGCGGCCAGAATTTCAGTCCCTGGTCGGCTACCGTTCCCGGTGGTTCGAGTGGCTGCAATCGGTATCTGGCCGTCGGGTCAAGTCCGGGCAGTCTCACCAGACCTGGCGAGGTGTACTCACCGGTGGCAATGCTGACGAACGCGAACAGCGCTTCCGTGCCATCCTTGGCGATGACGCCGTGGACCCACAGTGAGGGATCCGGGTGGTCGGAACGCACTACCGTTCCGGTGTGCAGCAGGGACCGGAACGTGCGGTAGATCCGGATCCAGGCCTTCAGCTCCGCGCGGCTTGGTTCATCGGCTGCGGTGAGATCCCATTCCACGCCCAGATGGCCGAAAAGTGCAGTACCGGCGCGGAAGCCCAGCGGATGGATGCGACCCGTGGTGTGCGCCGTCGTGGGGCCGATGTGGGACCCGATCAGCTCCGGCGGGACCAACAGGGACGTCCACCGCTGGATGTGCTGCCGCTCCAGCGCGTCGTTGCAGTCCGAGGCCCAGACCCGCTGTGTGCATTGCAGAATGGCCAGGTCGATCCGCGCTCCACCGGGGGAACAGGATTCGATTTCCAGGCTCGGGTGCCGTCGGTGCAACTGCTCCATCAGTTGGTAGGTGGCCAGCGTCTGATGGTGGACACCGGCGGTGCCCGTCAGTGGATGGCCGGCATCGACCAGGTCCCGGTTGTGGTCCCACTTCAGGTAGTCGATCCGGTATTCGCTCACGAGTGCGTCGAGCCGTCCGAGGATGTAGTCGTAGGCATCGGGATTGGCCAGGTCGAGCACCTGCTGGTGGCGCGACTCCGGCGGCAGCCGATGTCCGGCCGACATGATCCATTCCGGATGGGCACGAGCCACGTCCGAGTCGACGCTGATCATTTCCGGTTCCACCCACAGCCCGAAATCCAGACCTACGGCCCGGACATGATCGACCAGTGGGCTGAGCCCGTCCGGCCAGATCGTTTCATCGACGAACCAGTCCCCCAGTCCGGCCGACACGCCGCGCCGGTGACGGAACCAGCCGTCATCTAGTACAAAACGCTCGACACCCACCTCGGCTGCCCGGTCGGCCAGCGCCTTGAGCTTGTTCAGGTCGTGATCGAAGTAGGCCGCTTCCCACGTATTGAGCACCACCTTGCGGGGACCGGATGGATGATCGGGCCGGGCCCGGAGGTGGCCGTGAAAACGCGCCGAAACCGAGTCGAGCCCGAAGCCGTGAGCAGCGTAGAGCCACGGAGTGCGGTAGCTCTCCTGCGGCGCCAGCCGAATTTCTCCCGGCAGCAGCAGTTCGGCGCCGCTGAGTAGTCCGACACCCCGGGGTGTTCGCTCAGCCGTGGTCCGGTGGTTTCCGCTCCAGGCCGTGTGCACGGCCCATACCTGACCCGACCGGAACCCGAAGCCGGGCGTACCGACGGCCAGCAGAATGCTGGCATCGGCGCCGGTGCGGCCGCGACGTCCCTCTCTGGTATGGGTCCCGATGGTGAAGGCGTGACGCTGCGGGCTGCGCTCCCGCAGGTGCCGACCTGAGAAATCCAGGACCTCCCGAGCCTCGGTCGGGACCGGAACATTCAGAGTCAACCCCTCGAGCTCGTAGGTGCCCTCAGGTGAGCGGTTGGTCAGCTCGGTCCGCAGCATGAGCAAACCCTCTGCGGTCAAGAGGATCTCGATCAACAGATCGAGTTCGACGTCGGGTTCGGTGGCGGTAATCAGCACCTGCTGACCGCCAGCGGCCCCCTGGTCGTCCACCACCACCTGCAAGACCGTGAACAGCGGTGCGAACCCGCACCCCGACCGATGACCTGCCAACCCGGGCGTCCCGGCCCAACCCGCCGACGGCTCGGCCAGGACGCTCAACGGCACTGGTAGATCCATCGAGTCCGTCACCACCGGTGGGACGAACGCCTGCCGAAGGGCGTCGAGATCTCTTGCGTCGAGATCGCCCAGGTCCTGACCCCAGTGCAGGATGCGCGGCAGTCGATCCCCTGTGCAGTCGAGCATCACGCTCACACCAGACGCCCTCAGGTGCACGACGTCCGGTACCGAGGTCTCGGACCGCCGGTCGAGAACAGCGATGAAATCCAGCGTGTCAGCGGGTTCGGCGTGAGCCGGGATCGACGTCTTCGTCATGAACTTAACTATCGTATCCGAAGTAAGTAAGGTCAACTCTTTGCCAGAAACACGCCCCAGTTCACCCGTCCGGCCTAGTTTAGATCTTGATGGCCACGGGGAAACGTGGTTGCCATCTCATGTTTACTTTGTGCATGGAGGTATTCCTCCGCTCGATCAGGGCGCTAAGTTCTTGCCATGGTCAACACACGGAGTCCCGGCGGCGACTCCAAAGCGGTTTCTTCCACCACGTTGGGTGGAGCAGCCAGGGCGGTGGCCCGAGAAATCCTCATCCACGGACCGCGTTCCCGGACCGAGTTGGCACTTCGTCTGGAGATGTCCCAGGGCAGCCTGACCCGGCTCACCAAATCCCTCATCGATCGGGGCCTCCTGGTCGAGGGCCCAGCCAATCGCGGAGTGATGCAGGGGCGGCCGTCGATGCCCCTGGACATCGTCGCCGACGCCCACCTGTTCGTGGGGGTCAAATTGACCGGCGATGCTGTTTTCGCCGTGCTGGCCAATTTGCGGGCCGACATCGTCGATAGTCGCCAGCGCACCCTGGACGACAGAAGCCCGGCCGCGGTGTGTGCGGTGATCGCCGAATTGGTCGCCGAACTCACTGTCGACGGGCGATCCGCGGAGGCGATCGGCGTCGGCTTCGGTGGCCACGCACCGGACCGTCGCTCCGTCTTCGCCCCCTACCTGGGCTGGGATGACACGCCCCTCGCGTCCATGCTCGAGCGAGCAGTCGACCTGCCGTGCGTCGTGGACAACGACGTGGTGTGCCTGACCGAAGCACAGCACTGGTTCGGGGCCGGTCGTGGTCACGATCGCTTCGCGGTCGTCACCATGGGCGCCGGCATCGGATACGCGCTGGTCGTCCACGATCGCATCGTGCGCAGCCTCGAGGCCGACATCGGGGTGCTTGGTCACTACCAGATCGACCCAACCGGGCCGCTGTGCCCGGCCGGTCATCGCGGCTGCGCTGCCTCGTACCTCGAGGCGGCGTCGATCTGCGCCGCCGTCTCGGTTGGTCTGCGCCGGCCGGTGACCTACGACGACGTTCTGGACCTGGCACAGGCCGACAACCCGGTCGCGCGGATCGTGATCGACGAGGCAGGGATGGCCCTGGGCCGCCTGCTCGCCGCCATCGCCGACCTGGCTCTGTGCTATCGAGTGATTCTCTCCGGAGAAGGCGTACGTCTGGCGGTGGTAGCCGAAAAAGCCTTGCAAATGGGTCTGCAGGAATCCCGACCCACCTGGGCGAACCCCGTCGTGGTCGACATCCAGGAGATGGGATTCTCCCAATGGGCCCGCGGCGCAGCGGTCATCGCCATTCAGACGTTCCTACTCGGACCGGACTGAAATGCCGAACTGACCGAGCACCTGGGGGCCACCCGGCCCGCGGGCCATCAATCATTCGATTACGCTGCGGCGCAGAATGAACTGACGGTCTGACTACATTCGACGAGACCAAGCAAGATGCGGGCGGCCAGAGTACCCTGGTCCAGACTCGTTGACTTGCCTGGTAAGTCATAGGCTCAGGACCAGGAAAGGTTCCCCGATCGCGGCCGTTTCGAGGACCATCGCTATGATCTCCGGCCAGCAGGACGACTTGATCGCAGGTCCGGCACACTCTTTGCTCTCTACTGTCAAATTGCAGATCGGTGCAGTCGATGTTGGATAACGTTGACGCGGCTACAAATGCTGGCCGACGTCGATGCGATGACCGTCGGGTTCAGCGGTCAGCAGAGACGAAGCCGTGCAACCCATGATCGGCATCGCTCATTCTCTTGATGATGCGGACGCCGTGTGAAGCGAGGTGGTCACGTAGACCGCGGGCATCGGTCCCCATCAGATGCGCGACGTTGTGTTTCGTCGCGCGGTGATCACTGACCAGGGGTCGAGGTGAACGGTCTACGGTCACCAACCAGGGGTATGTGCGCAGACTGCATCAGCGCTAAGTGAATTAGGCGTAAGCTAGTTTGCATGACAACCACCAGAGCGGTTCGATTCGATTCCTACGGCGGCACCGAGGTGCTGTACGTCGGTGAGGTGCCGACCCCCGTCCCGGGCGAGGGCGAGGTGCTGGTCGAGGTCCGGGCCGCCGGCATCAACCCCGGCGAGGCCGCCATCCGCAGCGGCACCATGCACGAGATGTTCCCTGGCACTCTCCCGTCGGGCCAGGGAAGCGATCTCGCCGGGACGGTGCTGGAGCTGGGCGACGGCGTCGCCGAGTTCGCCGTCGGCGACGAGGTACTCGGCTTCTCCTGGCGGCGGAACAGCCAGGCCACCCACGTCACCGTCCCGGTCGCCCAGCTGATCCGCAAGCCCACCGGCATCCCGTGGGAGGTCGCCGGCGGGCTCTACGTGGTGGCCTGCACCGCGTACGCGGCGGTGCGCGCTGTGGCTCCCGCAGCCGGTGAAACGATAGCGGTGGCCGGCGCCGCCGGTGGCGTCGGAACCGTTGTGGTGCAACTACTCTCGCTCCACGGCGTCCGTGTACTCGGTATTGCCTCAGCAGGCTCCGACGATTGGCTGCTCGCCCACGGCGCGACGCCGGTGCACTACGGCGACGGCCTGGCCGACCGGCTCACGGCGGCAGCACCGTCCGGTATCGACGCCTTCATCGACCTGTTCGGCCCGCAGTACGTCCAACTGGCGGTCGATCTCGGCATCCCACGCGACCGCGTCAATACGATCATCTCCTTCCAGCTGGCGGCAGAGCTCGGCGTGAAGGCCGAGGGTAGCGAAGATGCCTCCACCACCGAGGTTCTCACCGAGATGGCGAACCTGGTGGCCGAACGGAAGATCGAGATCCCGATCGCGGCGACGTACCCGCTGGATCAGGTCGCAGCCGCATTCACCGAGTTGGAGAAGCGTCATACCCGCGGAAAGATCGTGCTGATTCCATAGCCCTGGCACTCCGGTCGTACGGTTGCCCTGTCGATCTCGGTATCTGCGACAGTCAGGACTCCATGAGCAACACCTCGCAGGCCGCATTGACACCCGCCCGGGTGTCGGCGGCGACCCGCGCCACCTACGCCGCCTTCCTCGCGTCGGGTTTCGCCTTCGCCAACTGGGCGTCCCGCATCCCGCAGGTCCGGGACCGGCTCCACCTCAGTCCTGCGGACCTCGGGCTCGTGCTGCTGGCCATCGCCGCCGGGTCCCTGGTGGCGCTCCCGCTGGCCGGGATCATCGTGCACCGCTTCAACTCGCGACGCACCGTGGCCGCCATGGCCCTGGTCCTCGGCGTCGGGTTGTCCACGGTCGCGATCGGCTACCTGGACGGTGTCGTGCCGTTGCTGATCGGCCTGTTCCTGGTCGGATTCGGCAACGGCGCCTGGGATGTCGCGATGAACGTGCAGGGCGCGACCGTCGAGCGGCACCTGGGTCGGGCGATCATGCCGCGCTTCCACGCCGGCTACAGCGCGGGCACCGTCGTCGGGGCTCTGCTCGGCGCACTGATGGTCGCCCTGCACGTCCCCGTCACGGCCCACCTGCTGGTGGTCGCCGTCATCGTCGCAGTGTCCGTGCCGCTCGCCGTCCGCAGCTTCGTCGCGGACGTCGAGGAGTCGAACGATGCCGCCGAGAACGCCGCCACCGAAGAAGGCCGGAGCAACCCGCTGGGACGCTGGCTCGAGCCACGCACCCTGATCATCGGCGTGGTGGTCCTGGCGTTCGCCTTCTCCGAGGGCAGCGGTAACGACTGGATCAGTGTCGCCCTGATCGACAGTTACCACACCCCCGCCGCCGTCGGCACTCTCGGCTTCGCTGCGTTCCTGATCGCCATGACCGCGGTCCGCTGGTTCGGCACCGGGCTGCTCGATCGCTACGGACGCGTCGTGGTCCTGCGCGGCTTGGCCGCGGTGGCCGTCATCGGGTTGCTGCTGTTCGTCTTCAGCCCGTGGACTCCACTGGCCTTCATCGGCGCGCTGCTCTGGGGGGCGGGCGCCTCGCTCGGGTTCCCGGTCGGCATGAGCGCTGCCGCCGACGATCCCGCCGCCGCGGCGAGCCGGGTCAGTGTCGTCGCCTCCATCGGCTACTGCGCGTTCCTCGGCGGGCCGCCGCTGATCGGATTCCTCGGTGACCACATCACCGTGCTGCGCGCACTTCTCGTCGTTGCCATCCTGCTCGGCGTGGCCACCCTGCTGGTCAAGTCACTCCGGCCGCCCGAGAAGACCTGAGCAGACCTGATAGAACAGGACTGTGCCTGATCTCGAACCAGAAGAATTCCGTCGCCTCGGCCACCAGCTGATCGACTGGGTCGCGCAGCACCGTGGCGGCGTCGATTCTCTGCCGGTGCAGCCGGGGATCGTTCCTGGTTCGGTGAGAGCCCAACTGCCACAAACGCTTCCTGAGCAGCCTTCTCGAAGCTTGGGTGACGAGCTGGTCGCCTTGCTCGACGACGTGGTCGTGCCCGGCTCGCTCCAGTGGCAGCACCCGGGGTTCTTCGGCTACTTCCCGGCGAACTCCTCCCTGCTCTCGCTGCTCGGCGACATCGCCTCTGGCGGGGTCGGCGCCCAGGGCATGCTGTGGTCGACCTCACCCGCCGGCACCGAGCTCGAACAGACGCTGCTCGACGGGATGGCGGTTGCGCTGGGCCTCGGTGCGCGGTTCACCTTCGCGGGCGGGGGCGGCGGTTCGCTCCAGGACTCGGCATCGTCCGCCTGCTTGGCTGCCCTGCTTGCCGGGTTGCATCGAAGTCACCCTGGGTGGCGGGACAGCGGGGTGCGCGGCACCGAAACCGTCTACGTCACAGCAGAAACGCACTCGTCAGTGGCCAAGGCCGTCCGGGTGGCCGGGCTGGGCGGGCAGGCTCTGCGGATCGTACCGTTCGCCCCCGGAACCTTCGCGATGTCCCCGGCAGCGTTGGCCGATCTTCTGGCCGAGGACGTAGCCGCCGGGAAGACACCGGTGATGATCTGCCCTACCGTCGGGACCACCGGCACCGGGGCCGTCGACCCGATCCGGGAGATCGCGACCGTGGCGCACGCCTACGGCGCGTGGGTGCACGTCGACGCCGCCTGGGCCGGAGTCGCGGCGCTGTGTCCCGAGTTCCGCTACCTCCTCGACGGTGTCCAGCTGGTCGACTCGTTCTGCACCGACGCACACAAGTGGCTCTACACCGCCTTCGACTGCTCGTTCCTATGGGTGGCCGACGCGAAGGCCCTACCGGCCGCCCTGTCCATCACGCCCGAGTACCTGCGCAATGCGGCGACCGATTCCGGGGAAGTGGTCGACTACCGCGACTGGCAGGTCTCGCTGGGCCGTCGGATGCGTGCGCTGAAGATCTGGTCGGTGGTGAACGGCGCCGGGCTGGAGGGTCTACGCGAGACCATCCGCGGCCACGTCGGGATGGCCGATTCACTGGCCCGCAGGATCGTCGACGAACCAGGATTCGCGCTCGCCGTACCGCCGTCGCTGTCCCTGGTCTGCCTGCATCTGCTCGACTCCCACGGGCGACCCGATGACGACGCCACCAAGGCGGCCATGCAGGCGGTGAACGCCGAGGGCCACTCGTTCCTCACCCACACCACGGTCAACGGCCACTACGCGATCCGCGTCGCCATCGGCACCCCGGCCACCCAGCCCGTGCACATCGACCGGCTCTGGGCCGCCCTGCTCCGCGCTTATCAACTTCCTCGGCGCTCGTGAACGTGCGGGTTTTGGGACGCAGGGGACAGAAATCGACCCGATCATGAGCGCGGCCGCCGCGCGCACCGTTCAGGAGCGCACGAGCCGGGCGATAGCCGCCGAGGCCTCGGCGATCTTGATCTGAGCCTCGTCGCCGCCGAGCTTGGCGGCGTCCACGACGCAGTGCTTGAGGTGGTCGTCGAGCAGACCGAGCGCGACGCCCTCGATCGCCTTGGTGAGCGCAGAGATCTGGGTGAGGATGTCGATGCAGTACTGCTCCTCGTCGACCATCCGGTGGATGCCCCTGGCCTGCCCCTCGATCCGCTTCAACCGTGCCAGATACTTGCTCTTGTCGCTGATGTACCCGTGATGGGAATGTTCGCCAGGCGTGGGGGCCTCGGGTGACTGCAGCGTGTCCGTGATGGCGAGATCCTTGGTGGTGAGGTCGTTGTCGGAGGGCAGGGTCATCTGGTACCACCGGCCGAGCGGAAGGAGCGGAGCCGCAAACTGTTCCCGACGACGAAGACGCTCGAGAACGCCATGGCCGCGCCCGCGATCATCGGGTTGAGCAGTCCGAACGCCGCCAGCGGAATCGCCGCGACGTTGTAGGCGAAAGCCCAGAACAGATTGACCTTGATGGTGCCCAATGTGCTGCGGGACAACCGGATCGCGTCGGATACGGCCCGTAGATCACCGCGGACCAGGGTGATGTCGGCGGCCTGGATCGCGACATCGGTGCCGGTGCCCATGGCCATGCCGAGGTCGGCCTGGGCCAGCGCGGCGGCATCGTTCACACCGTCGCCGACCATCGCCACGACCTTGCCATCCGCCTGCAGTCTGCGGATCACCTCGAGCTTGTCCTGCGGCAGCACCTCGGCGAAGACCTCGGTGATGCCGACCTCGGCCGCCACCTGCTCAGCGACGGTCTGGTTGTCACCGGTCAGCAGAACCGGGGTCAGGCCAAGGGCTTTCAATGCTCCGATGGCCTCGGCACTGGATGCCTTCACCGCATCGGCGACCACCAGCACCGCGCGTGCCTGCCCGTCCCATCCGACGGCCACGGCGGTGCGGCCCTGTCTTTGTGCCGCCGCCATGGCCTCTGACAGCGCGGCATCCAGCGGCTGTGACCACTGCGCCAGCAGGCTCTCCCGTCCGACGAGCACGGCATGGGCGTTGACAATGCCTTGCACGCCTTGGCCTTCGACGTTGGCGAACGACTCGGGGGTCGGCAGGGCGCCGACCTCCTGGGTCGCGGCCTTGGCGATGGCCTGGGCGATCGGGTGCTCGGAGGAATCCTCCAGAGCGCCGGCCAACCGAAGCACCTCAGCGCGGGTGGTGCTGGCAGCCACGACGACGTCGAGCAGGGTCATCCGGCCGGTGGTGACGGTGCCGGTCTTGTCGAGCACGACGGTGTCGACCTTGCGGGTCGACTCGAGCACTTCGGGGCCCTTGATCAGGATCCCGAGCTGCGCACCGCGGCCGGTACCCACCAGTAGCGCGGTCGGCGTTGCCAATCCGAGCGCACAGGGACAGGCGATGATCAGCACCGCGACCGCCGCGGTGAACGCGGAGGCCACCGAGAACCCGCCGATGAGCCACCCGGCCAGCGTGACCAGGGCGATGCCGATGACGATCGGGACGAAGATACCGGCCACCTTGTCGGCCAGTCGCTGCACCTCGGCTTTGCCGGACTGCGCGTCCTGCACCAGCTTTGCCATCTGCGCCAGTTGGGTATCGCTGCCGATCCTGGTCGCCCGGACGACCAGACGGCCCCCGGCGTTGACGGTGGCGCCGATTACCGGATCGCCCTCGCCGACCTCGACCGGGAGGGACTCACCGGTCAGCATGCTGGCGTCCACCGCCGACCGTCCGGAGACGATCACACCGTCGGTGGCGACCTTCTCCCCCGGCCGGACGACGAACTCGTCGCCGACGGCCAGGCGGTCACTCGGGACGCGGACCTCGACCCCTTTGCGAAGCACCGCAACGTCTTTCGCTCCGAGTTCCAGCAGTGCGCGCAATGCGGCGCCGGCCTGCTTCTTGGAACGCTTCTCGAAGTAGCGGCCGGCCAGGACGAACATGGTCACCCCAGAGGCGACCTCGAGGTAGATGTTGCCGGCCCCATCCGACGGCGCGACGGTGAACTCGAACCCATGTTGCATCCCCGGCATGCCGGCCGTCCCGAAGAATAGGGCGTACAGCGACCAGAGGAAGGCTGCGCCGGTGCCGACGGACACCAGGGTGTCCATGGTGGCTGCGCCATGACGCAGGTTGGTCCACGCCGCACGGTGGAACGGCCAGGCCGCCCAGACGATGACCGGCGCGGCCAAGGTGAGCGAAGCCCACTGCCAGTTGGTGAACTGCAGGGCGGGGATCATCGACAGGGCGATGACCGGGACCGACAGCACGATCGAACCGATCAGCCGCTGCCGCAGGGACACCAGCTCGGGGTCGGTCTGTTCGTCGGACTTCGGTTCAGTGCTCGGGGTGGGGAGAACAGCGGTGTAGCCGGTCTTCTCGACCTCGGCGATCAAGGTCTGCGGGTCGAGCTCGGCGGGTGCGGTGACCCTCGCCTTCTCGGTCGCGTAGTTGACCGAGGCGACCACACCGTCCAGCTTGTTCAACTTCTTCTCGATGCGCATGGCGCACGACGCGCACGTCATGCCGCCGATCTCGAGCTCGATGTCGGCGAGGCGCACCTCGGGTCGGGCCGTCGTCATGACACCCGCACGGCCTCGTAGCCGGCCTCGTCCACTGCCGCCAACACGGCCGCGTCGTCCAGATCGGACGCGCTGGTGATCACCAGAACGCCGGTGGCTGAGCTGACCTCGGCGGATTCGACTCCGGTGATCTGGTCGACCTCACCTTTGACGGCCATCTCGCAGTGGCTGCACGTCATCCCGGTCACCTGGTACGTCGTCGTCGTCATGAGAATCTCCTCTTGTCCTGCTCACGTGATCGCGCCGACTCCCGAAGGAGGCAGGTACCCGTAGGGGGTATGCCTACCAAGGTATACCCCTGAGGGGTACCCCGCAACGCAGGTGTTCCAGATCCGGATCAACCGAGCGCTACTCGGCGCCGCCAGCAACCGATGACCGATCCGTGGGTCAAGGGGCCGAGAGCACAGCCGGTGGCGGTACAGACCGATCCCGGTACTCGATCGCCCAGGCCCGGGCAATCCGCCATTTCGAGCCAAGTTTGCGCCCTCGTAGCGCTCCGGTGTAGAGCTGCCGGGTCATCCAGGTCCGGTCTCTGCCGATCCGATCGGCAGCTTCCGCACTCCCGGCATCGGCAGTCCGCTGACGAGGCCTGAACGGGACCTTTCGCGGTAGGCGGGGTCCAGCGGTGCCGCTCGGTTCGTATCGCGGTCCGGATCGCGCGCGCCACCGAGGGCGGTTCCACCACCCCGCAAAGTCTCGGGCGGTGCATAGCTCGCGCAACCATTCCAGCTATCCCGCCCTCGGCCCGCTCGACCGGGTCAACGTACTCACCTGGATCCTGCCGGTTCAGATCTTTGAAGTGTGCGTATCAGGGAACCGAACCGAGACGAGCATTCCCCCGTCGGGTCTTGCTCGAAGGATCAGATCTGCCTGGTGAACGCGTGCGATGGTGGATGCAATTGTGAGGCCGAGCCCGGTGCCCGTGGTCACGCCCTTTTGCTGGACCCGTCCGGCGCCGCGCACGAACGGTTCTGTGAAGGTTGAAATGATTGCCGGGTCGAGTAATTCGCCGGGATTTTCGATGACAAGTTCTGGATGTCCCTGACTGTCGGCGACCAGTGTGATATCGATCCAGGCGTCGTTCGGCACGTTGTACGCTGCGGCGTTGTCGACGAGGTTGACGAGGTTGACGACCAATTGTTTCAGTGGCCGCTCATCGCCAATGACCGGCAGAGGCCCGGTCCGTCGGTGCATCCTGATGACGGCATGGTGGTTGGTGGTCGGACGCGCCCGTGGGGATTCCTCGACGACATCCACGAGGTCGTAGCACTTGTGAGTGATGGCGGTGCGGTCTGCTTGGGCCAGCAGGAGCAGTGAATCGAGAATGTCGATCGACCGATCGTTGGTCTCCTCCAGTCGGGACAGGGTTGTGTGCATGTTGCGGCCGTCTGGGTCGGAAATGGCCACCTGCAACATGGTCTTCATGACCGCCTGCGGTGTCCGAAGCTGGTGTGAGGCGTTGACGATGAACCGGCGCTGCTCCTCGAATGAGGAATGGAGACGCCTGAGCATGTCATCGAAGTCGTCAGCCAGCCGCCGCAGTTCGTCGTCGGGTCCGGCGAGTCGGATCCGATGGGTGAGCGAACCGTTTGCGGCTTGACGTGCGGCGTGCCCAATTTTGTGGGTCTTCTGACGTTTTCGTGGGTGGGTTATCGTCCGGGCAGCGGTGGGCACAACCCGCCGCGGGTAAGCATGGCCATGGCTATCAACGCTTCCGGGCTGTGAAAGCCGTAGGCCCGGCGGGTCAGCGCCCGAAGGTGCGTGTTGGTGGCCTCGGACTGGGCGTTGCTCATCGAATGGTCCAGGGTGTTCCAGATCAGCTGCTGAAGCCGCTTGAGTGTCTAGCTTTCCACGCCATCTGGTTCCGGCCCGACAACCGGCGTTGGTGGGGCGACCCGCTGAACCCGCTCTGGCCTGGCCTCGGCGACGAGCCACGACCCGCGACCGGTCAGCGATCCCCGATCGGGCAGCACGCGACTCGCAGCGCAGAAGCAGCGTGCTGGTTTCCGTCGGTAGGCTTTGGCGTCATGACGAGCAGCTTCGATGCGGTGGCTTACAACCGTGGCGCGTGGGACCGTCAGGTGGACGCCGGTAACCAGTGGACCCTCCCGGTCGAGCCGGAGATCATCGTTCGGGCCCGCGCCGGAGATTGGTCCGTCGTGCTGATCGGCACCATGCCGGTACCGCGAGGGTGGTTCCCAGGTGAGTTGGCCGGCGTTGACGTGCTGTGCCTGGGTTCCGGCGGTGGGCAGCAAGGGCCGGTGCTCGCCGCAGCCGGTGCGGCGGTGACGGTCTTGGACAACTCACCGCGGCAACTGGACCGCGATCGCGAAGTCGCCGATCGCGACGGATTGACGCTGCGCACCGTGCTCGGTGACATGCGGGAATTGAGCGCATTTTCTAGCTGCAGTTTCGACGTCGTCTTCAACCCCGTGTCCAACGTCTTCTGCCTGATCTCGATCCGGTCTGGCATGAGTGTTTCCGGGTACTCCGTCTCGGCGGCATCCTGATGTCCGGGTTCTTGAACCCCGACGTTTACATTTTCGACGTCACGGCCCTGGAAGAACGGGACGAGTTGATCGTGCGTCACCACCTGCCTTTCAGCACCCTTGATCTGTCCGACGACGAGCGGCAGCGCTCGTATGGGACAGGGCCGATCGAGTACAGCCACTCGCTGACCGGACAGATCGGCGGCCAACTCGCAGCAGGCTTCCGTCTGACCCACCTGGACGAAGCCCCGCACCACGCGGATGCCACTGCCCGGTACATGTCCGGCTTCTTCGTCACCCGGGCCGTCAAACCGTAATCGCTGTGGCCGAGCCGGGCTCGAGAGGATGAGGCCGGCCGGACTCCGGACAATCACGGTCGCGCCCATGAAGTTCGCCGCGGCTTGCGCAGGCTGCGAGGTGGTGGCCGCGGCGGTGCAGCGGGATCTGCCCCGTAAGCCGAATGGCGACCGGAACGGGATCCCGCTGCGATCACCCATCCTGTTGCGGCGGACGCAGACGGGCTCGCCGGGTCACCGGTCAGCGTTCGCTGACCGGGCCAGGATGGGTTGAGCGGCCGGGAACCGTTCGTTCGAAGACGCGCCGGCCGCGATCGAACTGGCGTGCCGCATCCTCACCTGGGCTCTTCTAGGCCCACGCGGCGAGCTCGCTTTCCTCGCCTCCTGACAGTCCGGGGACGGCGCTGCAATGAGAAGGCCCCCGCGTCGTGACGCGGGACCCTCGATACCCGTCCGAGTGGAGTTCAGCAGCAATGAATCGCACCCGGAGATGCAGCGCTCGTTCCGAGGGATCAGCGCCGAGCTGGAACGCCGCCGCCTACCCTTCGACGATCTCCAGACGGCGACGGAGGTGCTGTGGGGTGCGTTGAACGGCCTGGCGGTGCTGAGCTACACCGGCCGGCTGCGGCCCGAGGCACCGGATAGGCGTTCCGCCGGGGTGTGGAGCAGCATGCCAGGTATGAAACTCGGAATCTGCTACGTCCCTACACTTCCCCCCGAGCGCCTGCACGAGCTCGCCACTGCCGCCGACGGCGCCGGCCTCGACGAGCTCTGGGTGTGGGAGGACTGTTTCAAGCAGAGCGGAATCGCAGCTGCGGCAGCAGCTCTGGCCTGGACCACCCGGATCCCGGTCGGCATCGGGCTGCTCCCGGCACCGCTGCGGAACGTCGCACTGACGGCCATGGAACTGGCCACGCTCGAGCGGCTCTTTCCCGGGCGGCTGATCGCCGGCGTCGGACACGGCGTCCAGTCCTGGATGCAGCAGGCCGGTGCGCGGGTGGCCTCACCGCTGACCCTGCTGGAGGAGTACACCTCGGCGCTCCGCGCCTTGCTCGCCGGCGAGCGGGTGAGCGCGGACGGCCGCTACGTGACACTCGACGACGTGCAGCTCGACTGGCCGCCGGCGCCTGCTCCCCCGCTCATGCTGGGCGGGCAACTGCCGAAGTCGCTGGCTCTGGCCGGCCGGCTGGGTGATGGGACTCTGCTGGGTAACGCAATGAACGTAGAGGAAGTACGCGCGGCCTGTGCAGTGATCTTCGGAGCTCGGGACGGAGACCCGCACCCGGTGACCGTCACGCTGATCGCTGCCAGCGGCACCGACGCGCAGGAGCGGATCGACCGCGAGGTGCCGAAGTGGGGCAAGCCCGGCGGGCAGGACTTCGCTGTCGCCGGCGACGCCGCGGCGATCGCCTGCGCCGTCCGCGACATGGGCACGGTCGGCATCACTTCCGTGGTGATCCAGGCGACCGAGGACGAACCGGACCTGGTGGGCTTCGTCGAGTTCCTGGGTCGCGAGGTACGGCCCCTGATCTGAGCAGTGCTGGAGCGGTGACAGGACAGCGCCACGCCGCGCGCAGGGCTCAGTGCGGTTGCCACCGCGACGCTCGAACGGCCGGGCGGTCCTGAGCCCGGCGAGGGTGTCCGGACACGCCGGGACGACACCGTCGCCGCAACGGGATCGCCTACCGGCGTTCAGCGTGGCCGCTTCTACAAAAGTGTGTGCAGCTCACTCTCCGGTTGTGATGCCGGCGCTGTTGAGCGCGGTGGCGATACGGTCGGCCGGGTAGGCCGCGGTCAGGTTTCCGTCGTGGAGTTCCCAGTAGAAGTCGTTGACGACCGTCGCGACCCAGGCGTAACGCACCACGGTGTCGGCCAGAACGCCGCCCGCTGCGATGGCGCGACCGGTGTCGGCACTGCTCCGGACGTAGTCGTTGCGCTGCTTCGGATCGGTAAAGCCCAGCGATGTGGCTGTGATGGCGTTGACCAGAGCCGTCACGCAGTAGGCAAGGTCGTGATCGACGGTCAATTGAAAGAAGCGGTCCTCTGAACTGTCCAGCTGGAATCTTTGCGCGCTCGCGAGACCGAAATCGAACACGTAGAACTGGTGTCCATCGGGCCCCGGTGCCAGCCCCAGCCGCTCGGTGATCGGAACGGGATCCCTGACCGGATTGCACGCACGGGTTCAAGGCGAGGCGCTGGTGATCGTGTAATCAGGTGGTGACGACGTCTGCAGAGGGCATGGCCCGAAGACGGCGGTCGGTGGTGACCAGCCGAAGATCGCGCACGATGGCCAGTTGGACGTACAAGGCATCGACCAGCCGCAGCTGATGCCGTCGCGACCAGGCGCCAATGACAAGTTCACCGACACCGTGCCGTTGGATCGGGGCTGCCACGAGGTCACGCAGCTTGGATTCGACGTCTTCGGCCTCGAGGTCGCCAGCCCGATGCAGTCGTCCTAGTGCAGAGAGAACCTCAGCGTCGAGGTGGGCCGGCGCGTGCAGCGCGTGTCCCGCGAGTCGCAGGCGAACGGCGCTCCCCAACTCGTTGTCAAGCAGTAGATCGACCATTGCGGATGCGTCGACGACTACCTCAGCCATGGCGCGTCGGAGCCTCGTCCCGCGCGGCGTCAAGCGCGTCGAGGGCGCGGTCGTGGGGTACTCGTCCAGTCGAGGAAGTAGTGGCCACCGTGGCAAGCCAGGCATCGGTCGTGCGCTCGGCGAGAGTTCGCCTCACGGCTTCTTGGGTCACCGCCGAAAGGTTCAGACCCGCCTTCTTGGCTTCTGCCGCGAGTTCGTCCGGGAGGTAGACGTTCAGTCGAGTCACAACACACAATATACACACGCTGCCGTGGGGTTCCGGAAGCCGATCCTTCAGCGGCGACGTTCAGGAGCCGGCCGATGAGGCGGTCCAATACTCCACAAATCGTCCTTGATCAACATGCAGCACATCGTTTCCGAAGAAGCTCATCGTCCCCTCAGCGGTGGTCGCTGTGCCTATCCACCGGCCTGCGACGAAGTCGCCTTCAACGATCGGCCCCACCTGTAGGTCGAAGGTGATCTCGGTGAACATCGCCCGGATTTCGGCGACGGTGGCCGTCAGCTCGGCCGGTCCGTGCACGTCCCGGTCCGGCCAGTGGCCGACGAAGTCCTTCGCGACAAGTTGCTCGGCGGCGCCTGGCTTCCCGGACCAGAGCTCGTCCAGAGCCACCGGCGGTACAGGTCGTGAATCGGTGTCGAAGTCATGTGGGCAGTCCAGCTGAGTACCGCCACTCAGTCCAGGGACCGGCAAGGAGTTGACCTGTCTGATCCCGTTCTCACATAACGACTTTCGCCGACTCTTCGTCGCCCTCGCCGCTGGAGTGATGCTCGATCGGCAACACCTCCTGAAATGGTGGACTTCGCGGCGACATGGATCAGGCCCGAGGCGATCAGCACTGCCCCGATGAGGTAGCAGACGTGTTCGGCTCCCCGCTGCCCCGCCCAGTAGAAGCGAATTGCGGCGCCGACCGATGGTTGCGACGTCGGGGTGCGAGCAGTGATCGTGGTGGCCTTTCGATGTGGGTAGAGCGCGGATCGGGTGGCCGGTCGGCGGTTGTCACGTCAGATCATGATTTTGCCGCCGGCGACGTCGAGGGTGACGCCGGTGATCCACGACGACGCGCAGGAGGCCAGGAACAGCGCGGCGGCGGCGATGTCGTTGGGTTGGCCGAGCCGTCCGAGCGGGAACGAGGCACCCAGGTTCGCTAGTCGGTCGGGGGGCATTCGGGCGCGCATGGTGTTGTTCTCCACGGCGGAGGGGGCCAGGCAGTTGGCGCGGATGCCGTGTTCGGCGACTTCGGCGGCCAGGTGTCGGGTGAAGGTGATCACTCCGGCTTTGGCCGCGGCGTAGGCGGCGCTGGACTGCGCGGGTTGGCGGGCGGCGGCGGAGGACATGGTGATGATCACCCCTTGATGGTGGGCGATCATGTTCGGCAGGAACGCTGACACGGTCAGGAAGGTGGCGGTGAGGTCACCGTCGATGACGGTGCGCCAGTGGGCTGCGGTCTCGGTGACGGTGGGCACCGGGGTGCCGGCGCCGCCGGCGAAGGCGGCGAGGACGTCGACTGGCCCCAACTGCTCGGCGACCTGGTCCCGGAGGGCGTTCAGGTCGGCTTCGACGGTGCAGTCGGCGACCACGCCGATGGCGTGTCCGGCGCGGGCGGTGATCGCGGCGACGGTCGCCTGCAGGGCCGCGCGGTCTCGTCCCACGACCGCGACCGCTGCGCCGTTGGCGGCCAAGGCCTGCGCGGTGGCGGCGCCGATGCCGCGGGATCCGCCGGTGACCACGGCGACCGCGCCGGCCAGATCGGGGTAGCGGGCTCCGGTGGCGGCGGCCGGGCCGGTGGCGGGACGGTCGGTCATCAGACGCCGACCGCGCGGCGGGGTCGGGACAGAGCGATGCTGGCGAGGATGATCCAGATCAGTCCGCCGAAGCGGACCACCGGCAAGGTGGCGTCCAGGGTGGCGGTGAGCAGGGTGGCGGTGGCGGTCATGCCGACCGCGGCCAGGACGAGTCCGGCGATGGCCAGGGGGCGGGGTGTCAGCTTCATGATCAGCGCGGGGACGGCCACACCGGCGATGAGCAACGCGAAGGGAACGACGAAACCGGCGGCGCCGGTACCGAAGGCCAGGTCAGCCAGCACCCGGGCCACGACAGCGTCGCCCAGGTGGGCGGTCTCTGCGCTGGTCCAGGTGATCAGGCCGCCCAGCGCGAGGGAGGCGGCGGCCAGGATGCCGCCGGCCAGGGCCATGGTGTTCCCGGCCGCAGTGACGCCCAATGCGCGGAGCCGCCCGTGAACGGTCGCCGCCCAGATCGCCAGGGGCAGCGCGGCGGCGAATTGCAGGGACCCGGCCAGGCGCAGCGTCGTGCCGTGCCCGGCCTGGTAGGTCAGGACCGTCTGGGCTGCGGCTGACGGTGTCGGCACCTTGATCGAGACGACGACGGCCAGCACGGTCAGCACGGCGAATGCGATGGCCGGCACCGGTAGCGGCGGTCCACCCGAGGAGCGGGCGGACAGATCGGGTTGCGGGGTGGTCATGGCAAGTCCTTTCGGTCGGGGAGCGAGCATCCAGGCGGCAGCAGGACTGGGTCGGTCAGCCACCAGCAACGGCCGGGACAGAAAGCCTGACGGACGTCAAGGTCACGCTGACGTCGTGGACCGCGCGACACAGCCAATTCGTTACACTTGTCAATCATATATAGCATGAATGATTATGGGTGTCTATAATTGGGGGGTGAGCTCAGACGCCGAGTCCGCGCCGGCCGGAGCCGGGACCACCGGACCTAGCAGACCCACGGGAGCGGGATTTCGGCTCGCCCAGGTCGGGGCGCACGGCGCAGCCCGATTCGCCGACCGGCTCCGCCCGCTCGGGCTGACCCCACCGCAGGCCGGGATATTGCGCGCCATCTCCGCCGAGCCCGGCCGCAGCCAGAACGCCGTCGCAGGGCAACTCGGGCTGCACCCGAGCCGCCTCGTCGTCCTGATCGACGATCTCGAACGCGAAGGCCTGGTCGAGCGCCGCCGCTCGGTGCACGACCGCCGACACTCCGCACTGCACCTCACCGAACAAGCGGGCAGCATGATGGGCCGCCTCGGCCGGGTCGCCGCCGAACACGAAGCCGACCTGTGCACCGCGCTCACCGCCGACGAACGAAACCAGCTCGCCGGACTGCTCCGACGCATCGCCGACCAGCAAGGACTCACCCCCGCCGTGCACCCCGGCTTCGGCCATATCACCGCATCCGAGTCATAAGCGGAACCCTGACCGGTCAGCGATCCCTGAACGGAAGGCGTCGCTGGGTCACATCTACAGGCAAGGTGCCCGCCGGTGGGATGTCGTGTCGATGGTCTTTTTCGTTCCGGCTCCCCCGGGCCAGTTGTAGTTCATGGCGATCTGCCGTGCCCCATCCCCGAAGCGCCAGTTCATCTGGCTGTCAAAAGTGCTACGCAGTTTGGGGTTTGCGTCCAGATCTGACCAAAACTCGAGGCCGTAGCGGATCTGGTAGGCGGGGCGACCGGTGGTGACAGCCTCCAGTAGGTCGACGAACGCCAATTCTGTGCGGCCGCCCGCGCGGGTGATGTCCAGCAGCCTTCTGAGCGGGCCGACCATCCCCCCGGCCTCGCCAGCCAACACCTCCGCGGTCTTTCCGTCCGGCCCTGCGCGACCGGCCAAGTTGAGGGTCGCGGCCACCCGGATCGCCATCGGAGTGGCAAGGTCGGCGAGTTCCAGGATTGATGCTGGGGCTGATTGCGACATCACTCAGACTGTAGAGACGTGCAGCCCACCGTGCGGCCCAGCGTCCCGGTCGGCGATCCGCTGCTGGACACGGATTGGCTCGCGGACGGTCATGCCCACGTCACCCGGTTGGCAGGGACGGAAGGACCGATCGCAGGGTGGTGGCGATGGTTCCGGTGGACGCCAACGTGTAGTTTCGGCCGCCGACCGCGAGGAATGGTCCGTAAGGACATCCGTTCAGGAGTGTCACTGTGACCACCCGACCCTGCGGATGGAACGTCAATTTCGTGGCGGTCGGGCTGTTCGAAGTGCAGGAGTAGCTCGCTGTTGCCTGGATCCCGACGGCATCGACCGCCGCGGCCAACCGGTTGGCGCCTTTACCAGTGATTTGTGCGCTGAACGTCGTGGCTGCGTCCGCTGGTCCTTGCTGAACACCGACCGTCCCGGGTGACGGCCCGATGTAGGTGTCGACCGCGCGTACCAGATGCCAGGCGGAACTGATCCGGACCCCGATGGCCACGCCGCCGGCGACGGCGGCCACACCGATCTGTGCCGTTGGGGACCAGTACCCACTGCCTGCTGCGGGGAGTGGGAACTCGACGGTCTTCACATGGAGGGACCCGATGGTGAAGTCGCCGCTTGAGCTCGACTGGTTGTCGTTGGCCAAGGCTGAGGCGAAAAACGCGAGTGTCCGCTGGACCGAATCGGTGGACGACAAGTAGATCGTCCGCGTGACCGTGTTTGCCGGAGGCACGGTGAATCCCTCTATCAATCGAGGATCCGGCTCGATCGGTTCCGCTGATGGCGGCCGAGGAAATGCAGCCGCAGCTTGATCGACCGCCGCTTGGGCGTCGGCCTGGACCGCTGTGTCAGTTGATGGTTGGGCGGTGATCCGGGTCGTCGGGGCCATTGGCGTTGTTGGTCTTGGTTGGTCGGCCGCTGGCGAACCGATCAGACTGGCGTTGGTCGGGGTCGCTGGCGACGATCCACAGGACGAGACGCAGAGCGAAAGCGCGATCAGTACGCACGCCGGGCGGAAAAGTGGACGCATAACAGCGAGACGGTACTCATGCCCGCATGCGTTGCGTCGTCGTCAGGTGTCCGAGTCAGATTCAGGCGACCATCACCGCAACGGGATTCTGCTGCGGTGACGGCCGCCGGTGGCCCTGCCCCTAATGGGTCACCGTTGGCTTAGCGGTCGCCGCCTTCAGACCACGATGACCGCCAAGCCAACCTCCGACGGGAGTGCTTCCCGCCGTCGGATGAGCGGGGTCAGGTGGCACGCCCGGCAGCAGCCCACCGCAGCCAGCGCACGTCTGCAACCGTCCCCCTACCGTGGGCGGTCCCCGGCCAGTCGAAGCTGATTCCACTCGGTCGGGCGGAACGAGCCGGGGGGGTGTGGTCGGGAGTGCGGACGACATCGGCAGTCCGGACTTTGCCCCACCATGGGAGCTCGTTTGCGGCCGACAATGATTGGACCTGACCAGTCTTTGAGATCCGTCGACCTGAAGCGTCCATCAGGGTGTGACCAAGTCCATGGGTGAGTTGCGGGAGGCGCGGATGGACCAACCGCTCGCCGCTGCCCCGCCTGATCTCCGCGCTCTTTTCGCTGACCACTATCTGGACTTGGTCCGATTGGCCGTCCAACTCGTGGACGATCCCGAGTCGGCTGAGGACGTGGTGCAGGAGGTGTTCCTGCACCTGCAGGCCAGGGGCGGTTCATTCACTGCCGACGACCCGCTGCGGTACCTGCGAACAGCGGTACTCAACGGCGCCAGGTCGACACTTCGGCGTCGGCGGACGCTACGGGCCTTCCGCCGGCCGCGACCGATGCACGTTGCGGCCGCCGACACCGCGTCGCTGGCGAAAGAGGAGCAGCAGCGGATCCTCGCATCGGTCGCGCAACTACCGCCGCGGCAACGGGAGGTGATCGCGCTGCGCTACTACCTAGAGCTTCCGGTCGCGGAGGTCGCCGCGATGCTGCAGATCACCCCTGGCGCCGTCAGCGCCTCTGCCTCGGTCGCCCTCAAATCCCTCTCTGCCATTCTTGGAGACCGGCATGCCTGACAATATCGACCCGATCGAACCTGACCCGCGCTTGCGACCTGATGGTGACGGTCTGCCCGACCCGCGCATCGAGCAGGCGGTGCGGTCCGCGGTGAGAGCAAGGGCCGACTCGGTCACTTCGGCGAGTCTGCACCGGCCGACCTATTCGGAGCGCCGAAACAGTGGCGTCAGGCCGATACTGCTGACCGCGGCGGCGGTGGCCGCAGTCGGTGGACTTGTCATCGGCATCACCCTGGCTACCCACCGCGGCGCCGAACAAGCCACCGCACCTCTGAACACGACGGCAACAGCAGCCGCCGAGTCATCCAGAACTGATTCGAAGCAACCAGTTTCGCCGATAACGAAATCAACATCACCCATTTCGACAGCGCCGGTGGATCGACCACCGGGACCGATTTCGGCATCCCCAGTCGGCATTCACTGGATCCTGGCCGAGGTCAATGGCCCGAAAGGCAGCACAACTGTGAGGCCGAGCATCGACGCCTCGCTGGAATTGATGAGCAGCGGGGTGGCGGTGCTGAGCGACGGAATCAACGACATGAACGGAAGGTATGAACTGACGGGCGGACAGCTGAGCTTCCCAGGGAACGTCACCTCGACCGGGGCCGGCTACGCCGGCACGGACAAGGGACAGTTAGCCGCCGTGTCCGCAGTAGGGACGATCGTATCGAAAAGTCAGTTCACCCTCTCGATTTCCGGGACAGTGATGACTATGGCCGGCAAAGGGTTCGTGCTGATTTTCCACAACGGCGGCCCCCTGGGCAGCCTCAACACGGATGCCTCGACGTCCACCACCAGCGCGAAGCAGAGTTCGGACGGCCCGGCCAGCTCGTCGGTCGACCTCTCGTCGATCACGGCTTCGCAACCGGGCCTGGAACAGGTCGAAGGCGTCCACTGGGTCCTGGATTCCTTCACCGCCGGCGGCGGGACCACCGACACCAGGGCTTTCCCGGCCGCATCGTTCGAGATCAGCTCGAGCTTGATTGGCTGGGACTACACGTGCGGTGGAGGAACCTTCCACTATTCGGCAGTCGGCACCACTGTGCGGATCGGCGCTTCCGCTGGGATGCCCCCGCACACCTGCAGTCAGGTGCCAGCGGGGCAAGGACCGAGGGCCATCAGCGCCATGTTCGACGCCACCGCCTTCACAGTTTCAGCCTCCGGTGCCACGCTGACCGTGACCGCCCCGGCGCAGACGCTGATCTTTCACAAGGACGGCGTCGCACGGCTGTACTGGGTGAACAACTGAGCCGCAGTGGCCGCGATGAAGGAATAGCCCGGCCTCTCGGGGTTGACCGTCAGTGCGAGCCAAGGACCCCGGAGGCGTGACTCGCCGTTCACCGAACTGGATGCATTATGCATAACCTTACGAATTCGTCGCCTGACAGTTTCTGATTTTACTTCGGACCTCCCGTCCGCAGAAGATCTCCGCCGTGGCCGATAGGCGAACGATGACCGGAACGAGATCGGCGACCGGTCACCTGCCGGTCACGGCTTTCACAGATGCAGCGAACACCGGCGACTTGGCTGAGCCGCCCCGCCAAGCCTACTTTGGTCGATTCTTTCCGCGCTGAGACGCTTCTCGCTTCCGCTGACGGTACGAGAGAGCGGCAGCCGTGCCCCATTTCAGCCTCCAATGCGACACTAGACTTAAACCCAATGCCGTTCAGTTAAGCGGCGGGCCGGTTGAACACAAAGATTTCTGGTGGTCCGTCGTAGGTGATGATTTTGTGATGTGCCCGTTTGATGTTGGTGTTGCGGATGGTGATGCGGCGAACTCGTCGGGGACAGGACCGGTATCTGCGTTGTGGTAGTGGTCGTTGTTGGATGTCGCGGATTGTTTCGTGGTGGGCGGCGTCAAGTCGTGAGGGGGGAAAACGCCGCCTGGTTCAAGACCTGGCGGCAGCTGATGTTGATCGTTTTGGTGTAGGAGTACCGGTCGGCGTCGGCGCCGAGGTCGTCGGCGGCTTCGCTGATGAACACTTGGACGGCGTAGTGGGTGATCAGGAACGCCCAGATTTCTTGTTTCACCAGGTCCGGGGTTCTCGATCGCAGTTGCCGGTGCTGGGCGTTCATCTGATGCGTTTTGATCTCGTCGAAAACCAGTTCGTGTTCCCACCGTTGCTGATACAGCGCGGCCAGGTCCTGCGCCTGACCGTCGTAGATGTCACCGACGGTGGTGATCAACCGGATCGTCTCGTTGTCGGGCCGGTTTTTCACCATGTACTCCACGACCCGCACCGGCACCCGATGCGCATCGACCTCCGCCGATCTCCGACCGGCCTTCGCGGCAGTTTTCATCCTGGTCGGCAGCAGTTCGGACCGGAACGATCCGTCCTGGTAGTACTCCAGCACCGGCAAATCCACAGTGTTGGACACCCGCCACAACAACTGAGCGCCCGGTGCCATCGAGGCGGTGAACAGTTCGTAGGAATAGAACCCGCGGTCGGCGAGCACGATTATGTCCGGAGCGAACTGGGGGGTCATCCGGTTCACCAACGTCCGCTCCGCCGTTTTGATCGCATCGAACTCGGCCCACACGGTGGCGTGGGTGCCGCATTCCACCAGCGTGACGATCCGGACCTGCGGGAACGCGCTGCGCTTGCCGCCGGTGGCGCCGCTGTACCCGAACTCGGCAGCATTGTCGGCGGTGTCAGGCATATCCACCACGGTCCCGTCGATCGCCATGATCCGCCACGACCCGAAGAACCCACCCACGGTGGCCCTGGTCGCGACCGGCACGCACACCGCCTCGAACAGTTGACCCATCACCTCGTGGCCCAACCTGGTCCGGGCCTGCGAGATCGCCGATGGTGTCGGCACTTTCCCTTCACCGGACAGGATTCGCAGGCCACGCAACCCGTTGGTCAGCTTCCTCATCACCTCGTCGTAGCCGTCGGAGGTGAAAAGGCACAACGCGAACACCAGGTACACCACCACCCGCGCCGGCAACAACCGCACCCGAGTCTGATGACGCCCGGCTTTGCCCAGCACATCATCGACGGTATCCCGATCCAGGACCCGGGTCAGCACACCCAACCCGATCACGTCAGGCAACGTCGGTGAGGCACCGAAAGCAATATCGAAGTCGGACATTAAACCAATGATCGTACACCCGGCACACCATTCCCTAATGGCTCTCAGGCTCTCTCTACGACCCACAATCGCCGAGTCAATCAAATCCCCTGGCGCCGAACGCGACCATTCCTCCCTGATTCCTTAACTGAACGGCATTGAGGCTAGAGGCCGCACCGGTTGCGCACTACGTGACGCCGAGGGCGGCGAGAATGACGTAGTCCACCACTGAGACGAAAAAGTCCCGCTGGATGGGCTCGCGGCTGGTGTTCAGCCGGTGCGTGCTCATCGCCGGGATGACCTCGGCCAACACGGGGACGCTCGCGGTGAAATTCTTAGAGATCTCTCCTTTGTCCACCGCCCGATGAAGGAGGCGTCGGTAGATTTCGACGTAGGGCTCGGTGACCTCGGAGCGGACGATATTGGCGAGGCGCTTCGAGTTCCGGGTAGCGGAGGCCAGTCCCACGAAGATCGATAGCCTCCGGCTAGGACCTCCGAGCCACGGGGAATCGATCACAGCGAGCAGGTCTGATCGGAGAGATCCGAGGTCAGGCGGCCGATCCTCCTCGGGAGGACGTCCGGCGGCTCGGATCGCGGCGAGGACGAGGTCCTCCTTTGTTGACCATCGGCGGTAGAGGGTGGTTTTGGCCTTGCCCGTGCGGGCAGCCACCTCATCGATAGTGAGGCGCTCGTAATCTTTCTCGGCGAGAAGGTCGAGGGTGCTGGTCAAGATCAACACATCGCTTGAGTGGTCCCGCGGGCGGCCGATCCGCAGGCCGCCTGTACCGGCCCGGCCGACTGGAGAAGCAGTGTCAGAGGTCTCCACATCAACAGGGTAGGCCAACCCAACCACTTACGCTACTGAGCAGTAGCGTAACGTCGTAGAAGGCCGCGGAACTGCGGTCGTGGCGAAGGAGGATCAGTGGACATCCAAGACGCAGTCATCGTGATCACGGGGGCATCATCGGGTATCGGGGCTGCCACCGCGCGGGCCGCATCGCGGGCCGGCGCCCGGGTGGTTCTCGCCGCCCGACGGGAGGACCGGGTCGCGGACCTTGCGGACGAACTCGACCGGGCCATCGCCATCCGCTGCGATGTCACCGACCAGGCACAGGTCGGCTCGCTGGTGCAAAGCGTGCTTGACGCGTTCGGGCGTATTGACGTCCTGGTCAACAACGCTGGTCAGGGACTGCAGGCCCGGACGGAGCAGATATCGCTGGACGACTTCCGTGCGGTCCTCGAACTGAACCTCATCGCGCCCCTGGCGATGATGCAGGCGGTGCTGCCGACGATGCGTCACCAACACGCAGGTACCGTCATCAACATCAGCTCGGGGACGACTTTTGCCGATATCCCGGGCACCGGCGGTTATGTCGCTTCCAAGATCGCGCTCGAGCGTCTTTCCGCGATTGCCAGGAACGAGCTCGACGGGACAGGGATCATTGTGTCGACCATGATCCCGTTTGCCACCCACACCGAGTTCCTCACCTCGATCCGGGCGGGTCGCGCTGATGCCGAGGCCATGACCGCCGGCGCAGAATTCGACACGCCCGAGCAGGTCGCCGACGCGATCCTGCAACTGATTGCGAACGGTGAACCCCGAATGGACTTGGTCCCAGCGGCCTACGGCGGCACACGCTGATCGGCCGACCCTGGGGATGTCCCACGCGCCGATGCTGACTAAATGTCCCTCGGCGGGCTCGCGTCGAAAGAATCACATGGCCCTGCAGCTCAACGATTGGTGTCCTGTCCGATAGCCGCTTACCTCCACGTCGCCCCGCCCAGCGTGATTGCTTCCATGTTCGGCGACGCCGTTGGACGCGGCATGATCGGAACGGGCGGCCAGACGCTAGGCGCACGTCGGGGACCGACCTTGGGGCCTTGACCGTCGACCAGGTTGAGACGGGCGGTTGCACTCATGGAGAACGAACTGCTCGGCATCGGCCGGTAGGGTGGCGACGCTCAGCGGGCTGCCCGTCAGTGCGCTGCGCTTCTATGACGGGGCTGGTGTGTTGCCGCCGTCGAAGGTCGACCCATTCACCGGATACCGCTTCTACTTGTCGAGTCAGGTATCAAAGGCAAGGCTGGTGGCGCATCTGCGCCGGGTTGGCCTGCCGCTGGACGACATCAGAACGGTCCTGGCCGACCCGACCGAGGCCACTTCATGCTGCCCGCCGCCGAACTGATCCGAGCACTGCGCGACGTCCGGCACGCCATCTGCGACGACCCGGACCAACCGCGCCTGAACGGGGTCTTCCTGGACAGCGAGCCCGACCAGCTGCGGCTGGTCGCCACCGACCGATACCGACTCACCACCAGTACGGTGACCACCTCCGCGCACACGGAGCTGCACCTGTTGCTGCCCACAGCGGCGGTCGACGAACTGATCGCCGACGACCCCACCGGCATGCTCGACATCGTCGTGGATGGCGACACCATCACCCTGTCCGGTGACGGCGTCACCGTCCGAGCGCAGGTGCCTGACGTCGACTTTCCGCCATACCGCAGCTGGCTTGACCTCGGTCGCCGGGAAGTGCCAGTGGATGCGGGGGCACTGCGGGCCGCACTGGGGGCCGGCAGCACCGAGATCTTCACCCGTGACGACGATGGGGTCGCCTATGAGGTCAGCCGACTCAGCGTGACCTCCAGCGGAGTGCACGTCGGCCCGTCCGATGACCCCGACGCGCTCGTGATCGGCGTCAACCGGGAGTTTCTGCTGCAGGCGCTCGAGGCCGGCGACCAACTCACCCTCGGCCTGGATGACTCGATCGCACCACTGGCCATCCGCAACCCAAAACGAGATGGCGTCCTGTCGATCCTGATGCCCGTCCGCCTGGAGCAGCCCGCCTGACCTCGCGCCTGGAGATGCCTCATCGCGGGACGCGTCGCGATCGCCAGCGCGTCCCGCGCACCGATCCGCTGCTCACGTTCGTCGTCAGCTCAGCCGATTGCCGCCAGTAGCAGGGGCACAGCCTGGCCGGGCCAGATCCCGGTGAGCCCGACGGACTCCGTTCCCTGATTCGGCGTCCGATACAGGATCAGTGTCGTGTCGCCCCGCATCTGGGTGGTTGTGTCCTGGTTGATGACCACCAGCCGGTCGAAGGTGGGCAGGTCGCGTGACGGCGAGCTGCTGCCCTGCACGTGCGTGTCGCCGCGCTGCAGGATGAGCCCGTCCTCGGTGCTCCAGTACAGGTCGGCCTCTCGGCCGCCGGTAAGGATCGTCGCGGCTAACGCTGTGGCGTACACGTGGTCGGTGCAGCCGTCGTAGATCCACCGTTGACCGAGAACGGTGTGCGTCATCGTGGTGATCAGAGTCGACCCAGCGGCTTCTCGGGGTGCACCTCGGTAGGTCAGAGGGACCTGGAGGACGCGACCGTCAGCGGTGCCGAGCAGATGGGTTTCCATCCCAACCTCTCCGGCGGGATCGTCGAAGCGGTACGAGCCCAGCCGGGTCAACGAGGAGGTGTCCACGCCGACGGCCCAAGGCTGGTCGGGGATCCACGCCCGCAAGAGCTCCAGCTTGCCCGGCACGATCGTTGCTGAGACGTGAACGGCCATGGTGGCAGTGTTCCAGTAGGACCGTGCCGCCGGACGTGCGCGCCAGGGCGCTAACCAAGTGCCGCCTCGTTCGACCGTTTCGGCTGACTCAAACGGAACAACCGCGCCATCGCCTCCCGCAGACCCGGGCGGTCCGGGTTGGTGCCGGTCAAGCCGTGATCGACGTAGACGCGGGCGGCAGCGACACCTAACGCGGCGAGCGAGTCGTGTTGAGCGGTGAGGTCCTGCTGGTCGGTGGAGCAGCGGGCGTACCCGATGAGAAGCGCCGCCATGGCGCACCTCCTGTGACGGGCCGGGCCGCCACGGAGCGGCGACTCACGGCGGCAGCCGGGGCCGATGCGATCACCCCACTCCGAACTGCGCCATGCCGGTAGTGGATCCCCGCGCGACGCGGTTGTCCGGGGAAGCGGGTGCGGGTCGCCGCAAGATGTCCTTCAGCCGGTCACCGCGCCCAGCTGAGGACGGACCGGATGGTTGGGCGCAGTTGAGTTATGGCAGCAGCCTGATCGTCTGCGGGCGCGCCTTCATCGCATGGATGACCAATTCTTCGCCGCTGTCGAAGACCAGGACCACGGTCTCCAGGAGACGGCCCCGGGTGACGAACCCGAGCCGCAGCTGCTGGGCCGGGCTGTCCTCGTCACGTTCATCGGTCCACAGCGGCCACGTCGCGGCATAGACGGCGTCCTCGGGATCGATACCGTGCTTTCGCGCAGAGTCGTGAACTCTCACGCGACATAGGCCGCTAACGCCTCGCGAATTGCCTCCGAGCGAGTCTTGTGAGCTCGCGCAGCGCTGGCGTCGATGGCGGCCAGTTCGTCTACCGTCAACCGCAGGGCAACGACCTGGGACGGTTCCGCGCCGCGTCCGGGTCGTCCGCGGCCGCGCTTCTTCAGCGCGTCGACGTCGAACCCTTGCTCCGCTTGGGCCGCCCATGCCGCGATCTGATCCTCGGTGACCGGGGCCCCGTTGATTGTCTCCTGATCCATCGCAATATCGTATAACGGAAAGAAGGTGTTGGGGTAGTGGCCAGCCAGCTCGGTTGCCTCGGGCTTGTCGTTCGTCGCCGATCGTGTTCCGGTCACCGATCGGTGATCGGAATAGGGTCGAGCGGTGCCGGGAGATCCGATCGCTGTCTGCGCAGCGGGTGAGACCGCTTGGCAGCGATGTGCTTATGCCGGGCTCGGTAGCGCTTGGCGCACGGATCCGGGGTTGGGATGGTCGACCCAGGTGCCCCACCGGTTTCTGCTCGCCGGGGTGACACTGACTGCCCGCCCCGCCCTGCCAGCGGGTTTGGTTCAGCAACAGCCCGGAATAATCTGCGATAGCTGGGCGGCCCTCGAGCCAGGTGATCTCCCAGGCTGGACCACCACACCGTCGGACCCTTGGATGATCAGAGGGCCGTCGCCCTGCACCCTCGGAGGTCCCGCGGACATCACGATTGCCCCGGAGCGGGATGCGTTGTTGTTCGAGGCAACAGCGTTCCGCGCGAACGGTGTATCGGCGGTGCCCGGTGAACTGCACCCCGTCAACAGCCAGGGCTTTCCCGGGCTCACCCTGTTCCTTGCCCGGCGAAGAGGGATCCCGATCGGGACCGCCTTGAGCGTGCGGCACTCTTCTGGTGTCGTGGTCTCCGCAATCAACGTGGTTCCCGAGGAACGGCGGCGAGGTGTAGGCCGAGCACTGACCGCCGCCGCGTTGCTTGTCGCCCCCGAGCTGCCAGCCACACTCGCCGCTAGTGACCTCGGACAGTCGGCGTATCGGCAACTGGGCTTCATCGAGATGCACCGACCCGCTCACTGGATGCCACCTCGACCCGCCATCTAACCCGCCTTGCTGGTCCTCCGCCCTTTCACCTGTCCCTCATTGACAGTGGGATACCCGGAGCCAATCGACCCGACAAACAGCTCGGATCAACATCGACGCCGTAGCCGCAGCGGGATCCCGCTGCGGTCGTCGATGACCGGTGACCTGCCTGGCATGCTCGTGGTGACGGTACTGATTCCCAGATCACCAGCTCGGATCCGCCCGTGGGGATGACGAGGTCAGGAGGTGCGAGTGGCTACCGTGGTCGTCGACGGGTCGTCCTGGTTCCGTCGCTTCTGGGTGGCGTCGTCGGTGTCGGCGTTCGGTACCTACGTGACCACCGTGGCACTGCAGGTGCTGGTGGTCGACGATCTGGGTGGGTCAGCTACCGAGGTGGGCCTGGTCAACGCCGCACGCTGGGCGCCGTACCTGCTCGTCGGGCTGCTCGTGGGGGTGCTCACTGACCGGCTACGTCGCCGCCCCGTCCTGGTGGTCACCGACCTCGGTCGCGCTGTGGTGCTCGCCGGGATCCCGCTGCTCGCCGTGCTGGACCGGTTGACCCTGCCCGCCCTGCTGGTTCTCGTCGCAGTGCTGGGTCTGCTGTCGCTGGGCAACGACGCCGCCCACCAGTCCTTCCTGCCCCGCCTGGTCCCCCGTTCCGGGCTGTCCCGGGCCAACGCACGGCTGCAGCAGAGCGACGCCGCGGCGCAGACTTCCGGGCCCGCCTTGGGGGGTCTGCTCGTGGCCCTGCTCGGGGCGCCGCTCGCGGTGCTCGTAGACGCGGCCAGCTACCTGCTCTCCGGGGTGCTCACCGCGTCGATCCGCACCGTCGAGCTTGTGCCCGAGCGGGAGCAGCGGCACCTGCGCCGCGAGCTCGTCGAGGGAGTGCGCTGGGTGTACCGGCACCGCACCCTGGCGCCGCTGGCGTGGAGCACCCACGCGTGGTTCCTGTTCTTCAGCGTGCTCGGTGCGGTCTACGCCCCCTTCGTGCTCACCACGCTCGGACGCTCACCGCTGGCGCTCGGGATCACCCTGGCCCTCGCCGGGGTGGGTGGTTTGGTGGGGGTGACCGCCTCGGCGCGGGTCACGGCCCACGTCGGGCTGTTCGGCACGATGGCCACCGGACGGTTGGCCGAAGCCACGGGCATCGCGGTGATCGCCACGGCGGTGGTCGCCCCCGAAGCGGCCCTGGTCCTGCTGGGTGCCGGGCAGCTCCTGGTTGGCCTCGGACTCGGCGTGGAGGGGCCGGTGGACATCACCTACCGCCAGGCCATCACCCCGGACCGGTTGCAGGGCCGGATGAACACCACCATGCGCTCGGCCAACCGATCCGTGATCGTTCTCGCGGCCCCACTGGGTGGGCTGCTGGCTGACCGGGCCGGCCCGGGGGTGGCCCTCGCCGTCAGCGCCACCGGCATCGCCCTCACCGTCATCGCGCTCAGCCAGACCGGCTTCCGCACCGCCCACCTCGACGACGCCCCACCCCAGGGGACGTGCCCGGGTGAACCCGACACGACCTAGGCACGCAGCATCGCCACACGGCCGACACAACCCCTGCCTGGACCTCCCTGAACGACAACGGGACCTGTGCCCGGTCAGCGATCGACCAACGATCGCCCGAGCGGGCCGGGGCCAGCTAGTTGTCGTCGGGATAGTGGTTTTCCCAGCCGTGCGGTGCCCACAGAAGCACTCGTCGAGCTAGCTCAGGAGCAAGCCACAGATGCGTGATGGCCGCTGGAAGTGGCGGTGGTTCGGGGGGAAGCGTATCTCCGGCGTCCAACAGCCCGTACAAGACGGGAAACGGCAGAGCGCTCCAATGCACAGGTAGGAACAGGTGGCGCTCATCGGTGTCGGCTCGGGCGGTCTTGTCCATGTGGCGAACCATGTGCGGTTCCGCGAATGCCTCTTCCAAAGCCTCTCGGAGGCCGGTCAACGATTCATCGACGGCACCGCCTCGGGATGCGGGAAGAACCGCGGCACTTCGAATTTGGTTCCCATCTGCGGCCGGTAGCTCGGGATGGCCGACCATGTCCGACCTGGAGTGCTCCACCAGCCAGGCGATGTCGGGGTCCGGATTCACGCCGATCTGTCGTTGCCACAACTACTCAGGTCGAGACAGTCCCGCGGCCTCGCACAGCAACGCGATCCGGGCGTACCTCCCTTTGAGCTGCGGCAGATCAGCCGGCGAACCGACCTCGACTGTCCAGGTCCACTGGCCTGGGAGTGGCCACCGGAACTGGTCCCGACCTAGCAGTGAAACGGTTTGTAGCGCGCCGTCGCCGGAGAGTGCTGTCACCTCGAACGCCGCCCGGCGGCCGGTGGGGTAGACCAACATCGAGTCGACGACGCCTTGCCGCCCACCGACGTCCCACGGTTCGGCGACAACCCCGAGCACACGCTCAGCGATCAGGCAGGCCGCCTGCTCCTGCTTACTCAAGCCCCGGAACCGTTCTGACATGCCAGACAGCACAGCACGTGGGAGAGGGAATCGTGGCCCCCGGCCATGCTGGGGCCAGCCGCCAAGGAGGAGGGGCGGACGCCGACCGGTCAGCGATCGTTAACCGGCCCGTTCGAGGAGGTGGCGCATCACAGGACGCGAGGGGTAGGTACGTCCGATTTCGTGGAAGCCGGCAGCCGTGAACATCGACATGGTTCCTGTGAATACGGCTGCGGGCGACGGGCGTGCGCTCAGTCGGTCGACATCGACCGGATGCCCGTCGAGAACGGCGGCGCCCTGCCTGTTGGCGAACTGCGTCGCAGCGCGTAGCAACGACACACCGACGCCACCGCCGCGATGTGCGCGCCGTACGGCAAAGCAGCTGATCCACCACGCGGGGTCAGCGTTGTCCTGGGCGTAGAGCCGCTGCAAGGCCCGGTTCTCCGCGATCCCGAGTAGCGACGTGCGCATGACAACTCGGCTCCAGCCCGCGGGCTCGTCACCGACGTAGGCGATTAGACCGACGGGTGCATCGGCGCGCTCGATCTCGTCGCGCAGCGCGGTCGACCTATCCGTTCCGCCCGGCCGGCGAAATCGCTGACACCAGCACGTCGAGCCACCCCGACCTGCGAAGACCGCGACTATGTCGTCCCAACGCTGCGCGGTCGCGGGGTGCACCGTGATTCTCACCAGCTCATTCTCTGACGAATAGCCCACAGCCTCAAAGAGGCGTCGGTGTTCCGGTACGCCACGCCCATCCCGAACGATCACGCCGACGATCTCGACGTACCGCAAGCCGAACAGTGACCGGTCACCCATCCCGCAGCAGGAACCAACGCTGGCACGCCAGTCCAGATTTGCATCGGTCAATCCGGATCAAGCCGGTGCCTCCCCCGAGCCGTCACCAGCCAGGCCGCACCGGCAACGAGAAGGCCGACGAGCGCCATACTCTCCAGGACCAGAACTACGACACGAAATGCACCGTGCAAGCCCAGGCCGGCCAGGTAGAGGATCGCCAAGCTGAACAGGAACCACCGCAAGAACTTCAAGAGCACCCGCGACCGGCGCTCCAAGCGGGCGAGTGCTGCAGCATCATCAGCGCTCATCTCGACATTGCTGCCACTGTTCATCAACTCAACCTCCCCGTCAGCCCCCCGATTGGGTTTGAGCATCAACCCGCCGTCCGATGATTGCTCCCACGTGCACAAAAGGGCCGGACGTCGCGGTCGGTCCAATGGGCCGGGCCACCATGACCCTCCCGATCCTGAAGATCACGGGAAGTCAGCTCGGCGCAACGCGCCGTGGACCAGCGCGCCGACACCATCGACGACCATCACCACAACGGGATCATTGATCGACGCACTCGTCATGTTCATCGCCTGCCCGCTGCCCCGGTAGCCGAACGCCGACCGGTCCGGGATCCCGCTGCGGTGACGGCCGCCGAAGGTGTCGCCGCGGCACCAGTCGGCCTTCCACTGGCAGACAGTTGATCTGAAGGTGACGGACTGGGTGACGCTCATCTCGCGCATTTCAGTTCCCTGGCTCAAATCTGTAGTAAACCTACAGACGGCCACCAGATACCGATCCATCACCAGGGAAGGAGAGCATCCCGTTGCTCACCAAACTTCGCACCAAGCTGCTACTCACCCCGCTCCTGGCACTGGGCCTACTGACCGGCAGCGCCGTCGTTGCCGTTGCCACCGCACAGCCCGCCTCCGCTTCCACCCCATACGGTTGCTCCCAGACCACCGGGTACAACTGGTACCAGGCCGCGGGCCTCCGCTTCGAGATGCAGTCGTACACCCAATGGGTGCAGACCCCGCGGGACGGATACGTCATCTTCGACTCCCCCATCGTTGCGCTTCGCACCACCGACGGTCGCACCCTTCGCGCACACAACTTGGTGTTCTACATGCAGGTCGGCAATTCCAGCGCTCCCTGGATAAACGGGCACAGAGTCACGTACAACGCCACCCCCAGCTACTCCAGCTACCACTACAACGGCAGCCTGGGCAACGAGCGCTCCACCTCGAACACCTCGGGGTGGTACGGAAAACATGTCCGCTACATCGTCAACGCGCAGGGCCACAACTTCGTCGGTCCCTGGGTCACCGTCGGTTCAGGTCTCTACTCCTGCGTCTGACGCTCACCCCCCCCCCAATGCCGGGCCGCTTCGGCCGGGCTCGGCCTGTCGACCAGCCGCCCACCGGCGTTGTTGGCTTGGCGCGCAGGCGCATCTGAAAAGACCAATGCAGGTCGCCGCGGCCAGGAAACGAGTCGACGAACCACGTCGACGCCGAAGGTGAGCCACACGTCCGCAAGGGGGTCTTGGAGCGTTCGATCAGAGTCGACTGACCGAGCTCGAACCGCCGTTCACGACAATGACCTGAACGGCCGGCTCAGCAAACACGGACCAACCTGGTCTCGGCCGACTGCCCGCAGACCGATCCCGTTGAGGAACGGCTCGCGAGAGTGACCGACCAACCCCTCGGGGCTCGGTGTTCGGGGGGAGGGTGGGCTCCCTCGAGCGGGGGTCGCGGTGCAGGTGCAGTGTGTGATAGTCCGCCTGTGAGCAACGGGCTGGGTAACCCAGGCAACGTCGAGCCGGCGTATCTCCTGCGCTACCCATCGCAAAAGCGCGACGTCATGATCACCGGACTGGTGGCCGTGGTCGGTGTGGTGGCGATCGTCGTGGCGCCAGCATCATGGCAGGTGACCAATGGTCTCTGGGTCTTCGTCATAGTTCTCTTGATCGACATGGTCATCACGGCGTCCTCAGGGATTCGCTGTGACGCGGACGGTGCTGGTCGATGGAGGGGCGTTTACATGATCACCCGACTGACGTGGTCAGAGATCCAGAGGTTCGAAGCCCGAGAGGGTCAAGGAGTTGGCGTGTTGCTGAACGGCAGTGGCGGCTGGATACGGCTGGCCCGACAGTCGGTTTTCGGCGATGCTGAGCTTGAGGCTGTCGCTCAACTCGAGAGGCAGCGCCAACTCCGGCAAAGTGAGCTTGGCTAGTTAGCACTGCTCTTTGTCCATGGGGTGCGCTGCCCCATCGCCACCGGTCACCGATCGGCTATCGGTCACCCGCGGACTGCGCTTGACCATCGCCTCCAGTTGACCTCGTCGGCCGGCCGGATGTGCGGAGCAACCGCCGGATTGGCCCAGTTCTGGTGCACAGCTCATCGGGCTGGGAGGTTGTCCACCAAGAAGTTGAGGGCCCGCAACGTGGCGCCGGTGAGGTTCGTATCCTGGCGTGCATCGGGTTCCAGCGAGGCTTGGATCCGCTGGTAGGTGACGGCTTGGAAGGCGAGGTCGGCCACATCCGCGAGCTCCAGTGCCCGGCGCAGCGTTGACTCCGCGCAACCTTCGCGCCACGGCTTCAGGTACGCCTGCACCCAGGGTGCGTCCCAGTCCAGGTCGGGCCGCGCGGTGCGGGGTCGGACGGCGCACAGGTGCGCCAGGTCGAGCACCGGTTGTCCGACGCAGGCATCCGACCAGTCGAAGACCACAGCGCCGTCGGCGGCGACCACCACGTTGGCGGGGTAAAGGTCCCCATGGACCAGTACGTCGGGCAGTCCGCATGCCGCCAGTTCGTCGAGCAAGGCAAGGGCCCGGTCCAGACCGTCCTCCAGCTCCCGGCGCCGCCGGCCGTCCAGCTGTCCGGCAATTATCCCGGTTCGCAGCATGTCGGCGAGCTCTCGGCCGGTGCTCGCCAGTCCACGCTCAGGTGCCCCGGTAGCGCGGAGCTCCTCGTGCAGGCCCGCGACCGCCACCTGCAGCTGCGCCATGGCGGTGCACGTGGCCACCCTCTCCTGTTCGACCGTCCGTGCCGGTTCCGCGGGCGGGAGGGCGTTCATCAGCAAGCATGCCCGCTCTTCGTCGATGGCCAGCACTTCGGGCACTAGGGCCGGGACGACCCCGGCGAGCCAAGCGGTGATGGCGGGCTCGTGGGCGAACAGCGCGGATGAGGCTTTGAGATAGCGCATGCCCTGGCTGGTGGGGATGCGCTCTACGTGCGATAGGCCCCACGACTTCATCACCGTCGAAGGTCCCGTCCGGTGCGCACCGCGCTGTTCCAATATCTCGTCGACCCATGCTGTGGTTTCTGCTGACCACCCCTGGCGGCACCAGGGGGCACGCGCGGCCGGGATCGGCCCGTCTCGCTCCTGCCGGAGAGCAGCCGACACCAGCGATGCCAGCTCGTCGGGAACGCTCGGCGGGTAACCCTCCACCGAGCCGCGCACCCGATGCAGCACGTGGCCGTGCTCGCGTAACGGCGGACCAGCCGGGTCGACTTCCCGGCCGGGTCCCAGGACCGCGACCAGCTCGGCGAAACAGGTTAGGTCCTGCGGAGGGTGCGGTAGGCCAACCAACTCGTAACCACAGGCCGGGTCCACGACAAGCAGGTGCTGGGTCTCCACGCCCTGCACCGTGCCACACCACCAGGGAACGCCGAGGCAGCAACATCGCGGGGTCTCGCTCGTTCCGACTTCGGCGGTCCCGCGACGCCATCCCCGATCGTGCGACCCGCGATCTTGTCGTCGGATTCCGCAGGCGGGTTTCTGGTGACCGTAGGACGATCCTGCTGCGGCGACAGCATCGATGTTGACCGCGCGCTCCGCTGAGATCATTGGGTGGCTGTCGCTGGGGTTCTGCGTCATGAATAGACGACTGGCAACAGCTAGGTCCCGTCGGGCCGAGGCAGGACGCGGTGTGGCGCGGCACCGGCCTGATGCAACGCCGCGGGGCTGTCCGGCCAATAGAAGATATGACGATGTCGGACGATGGACCTGGCGACGCCGGGCGGCAGTGGGTGGCGGATCTGTACCGGAATCACGGTGCTGCGCTGCTGCAGTATCTGACCGCCAGGGTCGGCGCTGCCGCGGCGGAGGATCTGACCGCTGAGACGTTCATCGTCGCGATTCGGCGCCGGGACATGTTCGACGATGCCCGGGGGACCGGCAGGGCGTGGTTGTTCGGCATCGCCTCCAACGCTGTCCGTGAGCACTTCCGCCGTGAAGTGCGCTATCTGCGGGTGGTCGTCAGGGCGGGCGCCCAGCGCGCCGATGATCAGTCGCACGCCGACGCGGTCGACGACCGGTTGGACGCTGAAGCCGCTGTGGCGCGCCTGGTGCCCCGGCTTTTGAGCCTTTCCCCCGTGGACCGGGACGTTCTGCTGCTCACGTCGTGGGCCGGTCTTGGTCCATCCGAAGTCGCCGAGGCGCTGGGTCTGACTGCGGCGACGGTGCGGTCGCGGCTGCACCGGATCAGACGCAAGCTCCGTGCCCCCACCCCGCCAGAGGGTGTTGACCAGCTGTCCGAATCCGCGGTCACCGCGTCGCCCGCTGCCCAAGTTGGTCTGAAAGGAATTCGTCATGCTTAAGTCTGGAACCCCCGACCGTTGGTCTGATGACGACCTGGATCGGGCGCTCGGCGATCTGCTGGCCAAGAGCCCCCTCGACCCGGCGAGCCTGACCCGTGTGACGACGCGGATCGGACAGACAGCTATCCACATCCAGCAGATGTCCGCCGCCCCACTGCTATCCAGCGCTGGAGGCTCCCAGGTGCGCCCAGAGACAGAAACCCGGCCGGTGCGCCGCCGGCCCGGTCGCTTCAACGGTCACCGCACCGCCCTGCTGATCACGGCGGTCGCAGTGGCCGTCGCGGTCGCGGTCACCGCTCCACTGGCCCTGTTCCACTCCGCACCTGCACTAACGGCCAGCACCGGCGCCCCGCTGAGCACCAAGGCGTGCGCCACCCACAACCTCACTGCCAATGATGCCCAGCCGAACGACACACCGACCCTTGCCGGCCCCGGTGCCTCGCCGGCGACGACCTGGTACTCCCCGGCCAAAGCCGCGCAGCTGAGCATGGCGTTGCAGACGGCACTGCCCCCGGGCACCTGCATGTTCAAAGGCTCGGAGTGGGGCAACCTGACCTTCCCGGATCAGCTGAACCCAGGCGATGCGATCCCGCAGGTGGGAATGCTTGATGCGCAGGCTGGTGGGCGACTGGTCACCGCGGCCGGCGACGGGAACCTTAAGGTCAGCATGTTCCGCGCCGCCGACGCTCAAAGCTGTGTGACCGGCCGATTCGACCGCACCCAGACCGAGAAGGACGGAACCGTCATCTGGCAATTGACGGGCTCGGCGACGACCAGCACCACCACGTGGATCGTCCTGGTCGTGACCGCCTTCCAGAAGAACGGCACCTGCTCGATGCTGCGAGTGTCCGACGAACGGGTCGGCGCCGACGACACACCGTCCCGCCCCGGGATGAGTGCGACCGGAGCACCTCCGCTGTCCTTGGCCCAGCTGACGACCCTGGCCACCACGCCGGGGCTGACCATCGCCCCGTTCAGCGACATCGTTACCGGCGCCGCACTTTTCACCTACGCCCCGCAAACCGGCAAGACCGAATTCAGCTATCCGACCGGTGAACGCCGCCCGCTACCCACCCTGACCGGTCCAGCTCTGACCGGATCCAAGACCTTGGCGACCTCGGACTACCCAGGAAAGATCCTGGTCATCAACTTCTGGGGATCCTGGTGCTCCCCTTGCCGCGACGAAGCCGATGAACTCCGGCTCGCATCCGCCGCGCTCGACCCGGACCACGTCCAGTTCCTGGGCATCAACGTGAAAGACAACACCAGCGGCGCCATCGCTTTCAACGCCACTTCACGCATCACCTACCCATCAATCTTCGACCCCACAGACCTGAGCTGGCAGGCGATCTCAGGGGAATCAGCGGGCTCGCTACCGGTGACGATCGTCTTGGACCGGCAGCACCGCGTCGCGCACGTCTGGCTACACGAAATCACCCACGCCGACCTCGGCACAGTCGTCGGGACGCTACTGAAAGAGAAGTGAACCCGGGGAGCCTGAGCCCGTGTTGCGCTGACTGCTCGGCATACGGCCTGTCTGAATCGCCGGCGCGTCGTCCGGGGCCACCACATCTGTCCGCGACCGATCGCCGATCGATAACAGGTGACCGATCGACGTAACTGATCGGCGTCCAATCGCGACCGGCCGTCGACACGCCTGGGTGTACGGGTTTCCGCCGACGGGCGTCGCCGGGGGTCGGCGGGTGAGCCTCAGATGCACCAGGATCTGCCAGCCGGTGGCGGTGGGCTAACCGGAACAGGGCGGGTAGTGGATGTAGTAGGTGACTGTTGGTGGATTGCCAGGCTTACCGGTGGGGGCCGCCTCGATGGGGGCTGAGAGGGCTTCATCTGGTAGGGGCTGGTGGGTGTCGGGGCTGGTGACCGTCTTGTTGTAGATGACGGGTCGCCACGTACCGGCTCGGCCGATGAACCCTTGCGTAAATGTTGCCCGCGCGCCATTCTCGCAGACGACGTCGACATCTACGCCTCCGTCGCCGGGGTGGTCGAAGTCGTAGGTAGCCACCGAGAGGGTCGCCCCTGCATAGGCGGCGATCAACGTGTTGACTCCGTCAGGCGAACTGGACGGGTCTTCGATCTGGTTGAGGTGTTCGGCGTTGGAGGAATGTACTGCCCCCAGGAAGTCCGACACGGCGGAGGTGAAGTCCACGGTGGGTGAACCGTCCTGGTTGTACCCACGCATGGTGTCCGCTTCGCCGCATGCGGAGATCCCGAAAATCATCAGAGCAGCCAACGTTCCTGCGGCCAGATGACGTTTGGGTCTGGATCGGTTCATGTTGACCTAGATCATGGGTCCGGTTTTGGACATGTGGACGCTCCCCGTGTTCGTCGGTTCCCCATGACCTGAACCGGGGGCGTGCAATTCCCGGCGATGGGCTGCGCGCGACCGACTCGACCCGTGAGTGGTGGGCCGACGAGCGGCAGCTGTTCTGATCACTTCTCGTCCCCGTTCGCGGATCCCCGACCGGAACGCCTCAGATGAGCGACTAGAGGTCCCAATCCCGACCCAACAAGATGAAGAACGCCCGTAGCCACAACGAGTCTGTGCTGCAGATCGCGTAGACGAGTGCGTTGCTGATCGGCAGGGAGCTCGCCACCTGAGGTCACTTCGAGGCGAGTTCTGCCGCGATTTTCTTTGCGATGGCGACTGCACCGGCACTGTCTCCTATCTCGCCTGCGTTCCAGACTTCGAACACATAGTTGCCCGCGGCCACGGCGAGGACGGGGAACGCGAACTCGGCCTTGTCTGCCACGCCGCTGACCTGCGTCACGACACCCCCAGCAAAATTCTGTGCGAATTTGCTCAGTTGTGGCTGCAGTGACGACAAGGTGACCTGACTGCTCGGTTCGTACACGTCCAGGGCCAGACCGC
>NZ_JBEPNO010000019.1:0-108965 GCF_040546275.1 Nakamurella sp. UYEF19
GGGGCCCGCATGGACAGGCCCCACAAGCGCCGCGGCTCCTCCCCCCCCGCCCCCCCGCGCCCCCCCCAAACCCCCGCTCGCGTCCTGCAAAGTGCTCGCTATAGCGAGCACTTTGCAGGACGCAAGCCCGGGGTTTCGGCGTCAGACGTACTCGGGGGCGGTGAGCAGCAGCCACTGGGCCAGGTGCGCGGCAAAGGAGCTGCGCACCAACACCTTCACCAGGTCGTCGTCGGTCCAGGCCGGTCCGTCGCTGAACACCACGACCGCGCACTGCGCGAGCAATGTCTGGGCGCAGGAGCTCTCCGGCAGCTGGTGCAGGTCGATGGCCAGACCATGGGCCAGTACCCGGCGGGCGTTGCGACCGGACACTCTGATCATCGTCCGGGTGGCCGACACATCCGTCACCGCAGCGGGTTCCGCGCCGAGCGCCGCACGCAACCTCAGCTCCAGATCGGCGCCGTGGCCAGGGCCGGCCAGCACCAGGAACTCGTCCGGTCCCAGCGCCAGCACGGCGTCGCTCCCGGAGTAGGTGACCTCGCCGGTCCGGTGGGGTAGGTCGGTCCCGAGTACAGCAGTGACCGCCGCCGCGCCGGCGGATCCGCGAGTCACCCTGACCAGAACCTGTGTGGTCAGGGGTGATTCGGCGATCCGGACGCCTGCTCCGGCGGTCTGGGACGCCGTGGCGAAGGCGTCGCAGTAGGCAGCCAGCGGTGAGACCGGCAGTGCGGCGGTGATCCCTGCCGACGGCAGCGGGGCACCGTCACCGTCCGGATCCCCGTCGCGGCGCAGGCCATCCGGATCGACGAGGACCGGACCGGTCACCGTGACCGGCTGCGGGATGTCGTCGACGACGACGTAGACCGTGCTCCCGATGCGGTCCCGGCCACCCTTGAGCAGCGCGAGCGCGAAAGTACGCTCCAACGCCGCCGACGGGTAGGACGAGGTGACGTGGCCGAGCATCGGCACCGGCGGTTCCGGCAGCTCCGACAGGGCGACGATCTGGGCGCCTTCGGGCAGGAGCAGGGTCTTGTCCTGCGGCAGCAGGCCGATCAGATGCTTGCGGTCGGGGCGGGAATTCTCCTCGCGCGCGAACGACCGCTTGCCGATGAAGTCAGCCTTCTTCTTCGACACCACCCAGCTCATCCCCAGATCCTGCGGAGTGATGGTGCCGTCGGTGTCCTGACCGATGATGGGATAACCCTTCTCCGCTCGCAGGACGTGCATCGCCTCGGTTCCGTAGGGGGTCAGTCCGATCGGGGAGCCGATGCGCCACACCGCACGCCATAGGGCGGCGGCCTCGTGCCAGGCCACGTTGATCTCGTAGGCGAGCTCACCGGAGAACGAGATCCGGGCGACCCGGGCCGAGAGGCCGGCCACGGTGGTGTCGCGCCAGGCCATGAACGGGAACTCGTCGTTGCCCGTCGCCAGCTCCGGTGCGAGGGCCGCCAGCAGCCCGCGGGATCTCGGCCCGACGAGCGCCATCGTGGCCCACTGCTCCGTGACGGACGCGCACCAGACCTGCAAGTTCGGCCACTCCGTCTGCAGCCACTCCTCCATCCAGTCGAGGATCTTCGCAGCATTGCCCGTCGTGGTGGTGACGAGGTAGCGCTCCGGCGACAGGCGGAAAACGGTGCCGTCGTCGATGGCCATGCCGTCGGGTCCGCACATCACGCCGTAGCGGATCATGCCGACCTTGAGGTTCGACATCAGGTTTGTGTAGAGCATGTCGAGGAACTGCGCCGCATCCGGCCCCTGGACGTCGATCTTGCCCAGTGTTGAACCGTCCATGAACGCGACATTGGCTCGGGCGGCGGTACATTCGCGTGCCACGGCGGCGTGCAGGTCTTCGCCGGGCGCCGGGTAGAACCACGGCCGCTTCCACTGCCCGACGTTCTCGAACTCCGCGCCGTGCTCCACGTGCCACTGGTGCGCACCGGTCGTCCGCACCGGGTCGTAGAGGTCCCCACGCTCCCGGCCGGCCAGCGACGCGAACGAGATCGGCGTGTAGGGCGGGCGATAGGTGGTGGTGCCCAGCTCGCCTGGCTCGACGCCCAGGACGTGCGCGACCACCGCGGTGGCCAGCACGCCGGAGGTCTTGCCCTGGTCGTGCGCCGTTCCGGCGGTGGTGTAGCGCTTGACGTGCTCGACCGACGCGAGGCCGGCGCCGGTGGCCCGCAGGACGTCAGCGACGGTGACATCCCTTTGCACGTCGACGAAGTGGTCCGTCATGCCGGCGGGATCGGCGCCGTCGCTGGTGACCAGGTAGAGTGCCGCGGCCGGCATGGACAGCTCCAGCAGGTCGTCGGTCGGAGGCAGGATGACGGCGTTGCCGGTGAGCCCGGTGTCACCGCCCGCCGCGCCGCCGTCGGCCACTGCCTCGGCGGTGGTCCGCAGGCCTCGGGCCGCGCCGACCACCGTCACCCGCTGACGAGCACCGGCTGGGACGAAGGAACCGACGCCGGCGTCGAAGACCAGTTTGCCGCCGGCTTGCGAATACAGGTGGACGGCGGGGTTCCAGCCGCCAGAAACGGCGAGCAGATCCGCTGGGACGCGGATGATGTCGCCGTCCGGCAGGGTCACCAGCACCGCGGTGAGAGCGCCGTCGTCAGACGTTTCCGTCCCGGTGACGACGCTGCCGATCAACACCGTCCCGGTGCTGAGCTCGGGGGTCGGGTCGGGCACCTGATCGGTCGGCAGGCGCGGGTCGACGATGATCACCGAAGCGCCGACGGCCATCAGCTCGCCGGCCACCCGGTAGGCGTCGTCGTGGGCGGTGAACAGGACCACCTGATCGCCGGCCAGCACCCCGTACCTTTGGAGGTAGACGCGGACGGATTCCGCCAGCATCACGCCGGGAACATCGTTGCCGCGGAACACGATCGGACGTTCGTGGGCGCCCGTGGCGAGCACCACCCGGCCCGCCCGGATCCGCCAGATGCGTTCGCGCACGGCATCCGGGGCGTCGTCGGCGCCATCGTGGGAGGTCAGCCGTTGCACTGCGATGAGATAGTTGTCGTCGTAGTAGCCGGTGACGGTGGTCCGTTGCAGGTGCACGACATTCGGCATGGTCCTGAGTTCGGTGACAAGATCAGCAGCCCAGGAGATCTCGTTGCGGGTGAGCAAAGCGCCGCCGGGCTGGGCGCGTTCGTCGATCAGGAGCACGCGCTCGCCGCTGCGGCCGGCGGTGAGAGCGGCAGACAGTCCGGCCGGTCCGGAGCCGACAATGGCTACCTCGCAGTGGTGGTGGATCGCGTCGTACGTGTGCGGGTCACCGTCCGGCCACAGCTCCATGTCGGCCAACCGGCCCTGGCCGTAGATGCTCCGGGCGGCCATCTTGTCGACGACCTCGACGGTGGTCGCCGTCAGCATCGGTTCCGGGAAGGGCTTCTCGATCTGGATGACGCCGGTCGGTTCCTCGGCGCCGGCGGCCATGATTCCCCGCGGGCGGCCGAGCATCACCGAGTGCCCGGTCACCCTGATGCCCGAGGCCAGGAGCGCCGAGGCCAGCGTGTCGCCGGGGTGGGCGTCGAGGGCCTTCCCGTCGAACGTCACGTCGAGGGTGCGCGTGCGGTCGATGCGCCCGCCGGAGGCAAGTCTGCTGCTGGTCATGCGGTGGCCTCTGCCAATCGGTCGGAAAGCTGTTCGGGGGACAGTATTGTCGTCACGTTGTGGGACTTCTCAGCGGGCTGAAGGCGTTACAACACCGGCCGGGGTTCGCCGGCCCGGTAGATCGCCAGGAACTCGTAGGTGGCGGTGTCCCGGACGGCGTTGAACCATCTGCGGCAACCGGCCGAGTGCAACCAGCGCTCGGCGAACGGGCCCTTCGGGTTGTCGCGGTAGAAGAGGAACTGCGCCCACTCCTCGTCGGTGCAGTGTGCGCCGCCGTCCTCGGGATAGGGGACGTGCGCCTGGCCGCCGTAGTGGAACTCGTTCTCGTTGCGGGGCCCGCACTCCGGGCAGTCGATCAGCATCATGGTCTTCAACAGCTCCGTCGGAGAAAGGCTGGGGAGGAAAGGGTCAGTGCGCGACGGCGGCGGCGCCGTGCTCGTCGACCAGTCGGCCGGTGGTGAAACGCTCGAGGGAGAACTCGCCCATCAGGTCCGGGACCTTGCCGGTGGCGATGAGCTCGGCCATCTGGTGTCCGACACCCGGTGTCGCCTTGAAACCGCCGGTGCCCCAACCGCAGGTGACGTAGAGGTTCTCCACCGGCGTCAGCCCCATGATGGCCGAGGCGTCCGGGGTGGTGTCCACGATCCCGCCCCAGGTGCGCAACACGTGCGCCCGCGCGAAGATCGGGAAGAGTTCGACGGCGGCGGACATCTGGCGTTCGATGACGTGGAAGGCGCCGCGTTGGCCGTAGCCGTTGTAGGAGTCGACCCCTGCGCCCATGACGAGTTCGCCCTTGTGCGCCTGGGAGACGTAGACGTGCACCGCGTTCGACATGACGACCGTCGGGTGGACGGTCTCCAGCAGCTCGGACACCAGTGCCTGCAACGGATGTGACTGGATCGGCAGGCGGAAGCCCGCCATGGCGGCGAGCACCGAGGAGTGCCCGGCGCCGATCATCGCCACCGCGTCGGCGGTGATCGGCCCGCGGGAGGTCTGCACCCCGGTGACCTTGCCGGCGGTCACGTCGATCCCGGTGACCTCGCAGTTCTGCACCAAGTCGATCCCGGCTGCGTCGGCCGACCGGGCGAAGCCCCAGGCGACGTAGTCGTGCTTGGCGATGCCACCGCGCGGCTGATACGTCCCGCCCAGCACCGGATAGCGGATGTTGTCGTTGATGTTGAGGATCGGGCAGATCTCCTTGGCACCCTTGGCATCTACCCACTCGGCGTCGATGCCGTTGAGCCGGTTCGCGGCCACCCGGCGACGCGAGTCGCGAATGTCGGTCAGCGAGTGGTCGAGGTTCAGCACCCCGCGCTGGGAGAACAGGATCGGGTAGTCCAGATCGACATCCAGTGTCTCCCAGAGCTTCAGCGCATGCTCGTAGATCCCGGCGCTGGCGTCCCACAGGTAGTTCGACCGGATGATGGTGGTGTTGCGGGCCATGTTGCCGCCCGCGAGCCAGCCCTTCTCCAGGACGGCGACGTCGGTGATGCCGAGCTTCGCCAGGTAGTGGGCGGTGGCCAGACCATGGCCGCCGCCCCCGATGATCACCACCTGGTAGTGACGCTTGGGCTCCGGGTTGTGCCACAGGAACTCCGGGTGGTGCGGGAGTTCGGCGCCGGGCGGAACCTGTTGCGTGGTCACATCTTTGCCTTTTGTCTGTGGAGGTCAGTAACTGAGGTCGGAGTAGAGCGGGTGCTTGTCGGTGAGCGCGGCGACGCGGGTGCGCAGGGAGTCGGCCAACTTGCCGTCGAGTTCTCCGACGGGCGCGATGAGCGCCACCGCGATGATGTCGGCCACCTCGGCGAAGTCGACCTCGTCGAAACCGCGGGTGGCCAGCGCCGGGGTACCGATGCGCAGCCCGGAGGTGACCATCGGCGGGCGCGGATCGAACGGCACGGCGTTGCGGTTGACGGTGATGCCGACCGAGTGCAGCCGGTCCTCGGCCGACTGGCCGTCGAGGTCGGAGTTGCGCAGGTCGACCAGGACGAGGTGCACCTCGGTGCCACCGGTCAGCACGCTGATCCCGGCGGCGGTGACGTCATCGGCGACCAGACGCTCGGCGAGCAGGGCCGCACCGCGCAGGGTGCGGCCGGCGCGCTCGTTGAACTCCGGCGTCGCGGCCATCTTGAAGGCGACCGCCTTCGCCGCGATGACGTGCTCGAGCGGACCACCCTGCTGGCCGGGGAAGACGGCCGAGTTGATCTTCTTGGCCAGGGCCGGATCGTTGGTCATGATCACGCCGCCGCGGGGACCGCCGAGGGTCTTGTGCGTCGTGGACGTGGTGACGTGGGCATGCGGAATGGGTGACGGGTGCAGACCGGCGGCGACCAGACCGGCGAAGTGGGCCATGTCGACCATCAGGTAGGCGCCGACCTCGTCGGCGATCTCCCGGAACCGGGCGAAATCGAGCTGACGGGGGTACGCCGACCAGCCGGCGATGATCAGCTTCGGCTGGTGCTCGCGCGCCAACCGCGCGACCTCGTCCATGTCGACGCGGTGGTCCTCCTTGGACACCTCGTAGGCCGCCACGTGGTAGAGCAGCCCGGAGAAGTTGATGCGCATGCCGTGGGTCAGGTGACCGCCGTGGGCGAGGGACAGGCCGAGAATCGTGTCGCCCGGCTTGATCAGGGCCTGCATCGCCGCGGCGTTGGCCTGCGCGCCGGAGTGCGGCTGCACGTTGGCGAAGCCGGCTCCGAAGAGTGACTTCAGCCGGTCGATGGCCAGCTGCTCGATGACGTCGACGAACTCGCAGCCGCCGTAGTAACGGCGTCCTGGGTAGCCCTCGGCGTACTTGTTCGTCAGGACGCTGCCCTGGGCCTCCATGGCGGCAACCGAGGCGAAGTTCTCGCTTGCGATCATCTCGAGGGTGCTCTGCTGGCGGTGTAGCTCGTTGGCGATCTGGGCGGCGATCTCCGGGTCGGCCTCGGCGAGCGAGGTGAAGAGCCCCGGCCTGGTGGAGGCGGACCGCGTGGGCAGGTCAGCCGTCTTCGTCCCGGTCGTCCCGGTCGTCACGGTCAAAATTTCGGTGGTCGTCATCGAGCAGTCTCCCTGATCCGTGCGCCCCGGAACAGCAGGTCGGCGGCGCGCTCTGCGGCGGCGGATGCAGAACTCCCGCACCCGTCGTCAAGGGTAGTGAGGTCGGCGCCGAATCCCCAGCCGGAGCGGGTGTGGCAGTGCTCGCTCAGCATCGGATCTTCTTCATCTCCGGGTCGAACGCGGGCTCGGCGGTGACCACCGCGCGGTACCGCTCGCCGAAGTAGCCGATCTCGACCGCCGTCCCCGGCGCGGTCAACTCCGCCGGCAGCCAGGCGTAGGCCAGCGGCACGCCCAGCGTGTACGAGTACGCCGCCGACGTCACGTACCCGACCGCTCTTGAATCGACCGCGCTCATCATCGGGTCGATTCCTGCCCCACCCGTCACATTTGGGCCAACTTCATGAGCGCCGTCGAAGTTGATAAGCGCGGGGGTGGGGGGGGCGGGGAAGACGGGCTCGGAGCCGAGGACGATGTCGTTCGGGCCTTCGATGGTCAGCAGGCAGAGGCGCTTGCCGTCGTCCTCCCGAGCCACCAGAGCCGATTTGCCGAGGAACTCCTGGTCCAGCTTCACGGCGAAGTCGACGCCCGCCTGGATCGGGGTGTGCTCGTTGGTCATGTCGCCGCCGAAGCTGCGGTAGCCCTTCTCGATGCGCAACGCATTGAACGCCCCGCGGCCGGCGGCGATGATCCCGTGCTCGGCTCCGGCCTTCATCAGCAGGTCCCAGAGTACAAGGCCCTGATCCGCGGTCGTGTACAGCTCCCAGCCCAGCTCGCCGACGTAGGACAACCGCATCGCGGTGACCTCGACGGTGCCCAGGAAGCAGGTCTGCGCGCGGAAGTACTTGAAGCCGGTGTTCGAGAAGTCGGCGTCGGTCAGCGGCTGGACGACGTCACGGGCGCGCGGCCCCCAGATGCCGATGCAGCACGTGCCGGCCGTGATGTCACGGACCTGGACGGACGACGCCGCAGGCAGATGACGGCGCATCCAGTCGAGGTCGATCGCGCCGTTGGCGCCGACCTGGTAGTGCTCGGCGCCGAGGCGGGCCACGGTGACGTCGGAGCGGATACCGCCGTCGACGTCGAGCATCAGGCAGTAGGTGACCGAGCCGATCGACTTGGCCATCTTGCCGGTGACCAGGCTCTGCAGGAACTCCGTGGCCCCGGCACCGGTCACCTCGATGCGCTTCAAAGCGGTCATGTCGTAGAGCGCGACGTCGGTGCGGGTGATGGCAGCCTCGGCTGCGATCGTCGGCGACCAGAACTTCCCGGCCCAGTCGCCCGGCTCGGGGATGTGCCAGCCGCTGTTCCGGTCGCTGGTGACGAGGCTGTCGTTCGCCGCGTACCAGTGCGGGCGCTCCCAGCCGCTCGCCTCGAGGAATTCCCCACCCAACGAGACCTGCCGCGGGTAGAACGGCGAGGTGCGCAACGGCCGGGAATGGTTCATCGGCTCCAGCGGATGCAGGATGTCGTAGACCTCGACGAAGTTCTGGCAGTCCTTGGCCTCGATGTACTTCGGTGCGAGCTGGTGCCGTTCGAACCGGTTGACGTCGCAGGCATGCAGGTCGAACGACGACGAGTAGCCATCGATGATCCACTCCGCCATGGCTTTTGCGACACCGGCCGAGTGGGTGACCCAGACCGCCTCGGCGGTCCAGAACCCGTCGAGGGTGGCATGCGGGCCCATCAGCGGCATGTTGTCGGTGGTGAACGAGAAGACACCGTTGAACGCGGTCTTCAGGTCGAGCTCGCCGAGAGTGGGCATGATGCGGGCGGTCTCGGCCAGCGGGAATTCGAAGTCCTCCGGGGTGAAGTCCAGCACCGACGGCTGGCCGCCGGCAGACTCCGCGTCCCGCCAGGAGGCGAGATCGGTCGCCTCCACCGGCATCGGGCGGTGCCGGTAGGAGCCGATGCCCAGCCCGGTCCCGTTCTCGCGGTAGTACAGATCGGCGTCCTGGTGCCGTAGGACGGGACGGATCGACTCGGTGGTGCGACCCGCCAGATCCCGGACCGTGTCGGTCCAGACGAACTGGTGCGCAAGGGGAGTCAGGCCCAGCGTCTGTCCGACCATGGCCGCGACCTTCGGGCCCCAGATGCCGGCGCAGCAGACCACGATGTCGGCCGGCAGGTCACCCTGGTCGGTCCGCACGCCGGTCACCTTGTTGCCGGACGTCAGGATGTCGAGCACCTCGTGGCGGGCCAGAACCGTTGCGCCCCTGGATACAGCCCGGTCCAGCTGCGCGCCGACCGCACGGACGGCCTTGGCGATCCCGTCGTTGGGGACGAAGAGTCCACCATGGATCGTGCTGGACTCCAACAGGTCCCAGGTCCTGACGACTTCTTCGGGGTCCATCAGGCGGGCGCCCTCGACGCCCCACGAGTGGGCGTAGCCGAGTCGCCGCTGCAACTCCACGGCGCGTTCCGGGGTCGTAGCGATCTCCAGACCGCCGACCGCGAGGTAGCAGGGATCGCCCTGGTAGGTCAGGCGAGAGAACTTGTCGACGGTGTACTGCGCGAAGTCCGTCATCACCTTGGTGCCGTTGGTCTGGAAGACCACACCGGGCGCGTGGGAGGTGGATCCGCCGGAGACGGGGAGCGGGCCGCCGTCGACCACGGTGACGTTGGTCCAGCCGCGCTCGGTGATCTCGTCGGCCAGGCTCGCACCGACGATGCCGCCGCCGATGATGACGACCGACGGTAGAGCGGATGGTGACGTCATCTGTCCTCCGGTTCCGTAATACGCAACGCACTGCGCTGTATGCAACAACTTTGGTCGAGCGTGGGGCGCCTGTCAAGAGCCTGCCGAACCCCGAACCGAGCGTCCGTGTGGGACGCGGCGCCCGGTTCGGGTGTGGAACGAGCAGGGGCCTACTTGAGCCAGGCCTTGACCTTGACCTGGTTGGCGTCGACCCACTTCTTCGCCGCCGCCGCTGGGGTCATCTTGTCGGCGGTGATGTAAGCGGCGACGGTGTTCTGGTCGTCGTTGGTCCAGTTGAACTTCTTGATCAGGCTGACGGCCGGCGATCCCGAGGTGGCGAACTTCGTGCCGATGATCTTGTTGAGCTTGTCCTCCGGGTAGTCGCAGGCGATCTTGGCTGCCACCGCGTCACAACCGGTGGTGTAGGCGGGCAGGGTCACCCTGGCGAGCTTGACCTCCGACAGGAACCACTGCGGCGCGTAGAAGTAGCCGATCAGCGGGGTCTTGTTCGCCTCCGCCGTCCGGAACGACTGGATCAGTGCCGCCTCGGACCCGGCGTAGACCACCTTGTAGTTGAGCTTCAGGTTGGTCACCAGGGCCTCGTCGTTGGTGACGAAGGACGGGTCACCGTCGAGGAACTGGCCGACGCCGCCCGACTCCGACGTCTTGAACATGTCCGCGTACTTGTTGAGGCTCTTGTAGTCGAGGATGTCCGGGTACTTGGTCGCCATCCACGGCGGGACGTACCAGCCGATCTGTCCGACGTTGCCGATGTAGCCGGCGTCCTGGGCGACCTTCTGCTCGGTGATGTACTTCTTGATCAGGTCGTCATGGCCCCAGTTCTCCATGATGACGTCGATCTGGCCGGTCGGGAATCCCTGCCAGGCGATCTCCTCCTTCAGGGCCTTCTGGTTCACCTTGCAGCCAAGGGAGTTCTCGGCGATGTAGGTGTACACCGCTGCATCGGCGGTGTACCCGACCCAGTCGTTCATGGCCAGGTTGACGGTCCCGCACGCCGCAGCGGCGGGTGCACTCGAACCGGAAACTGCTGCGCTGGTGGAGGATCCGGCGGCCGGGGCGGCGCTGGTGGCGCCGTTGACGGTGGCGCCGCCGCAGGCGCTCAGCAGGAGCGCGGCGATCGCCGTCCCCACCCCGATCCGTCGGCCGGATCGGGACGCCGATCCGGACCGCCGATTGGCCACTGATCCCTTGATGATCCCGGATCTGGTGTTGAACACTGACATCGAACCTCCTGTGACGGATGGGAAGACCTGCGGTGCAACGGGACTGCGGTGAAGAGATGCTGCGGCGAAGCGATGAAGCGGTGAAGCGATGCCTCGGTGGAAATCAGTTGCCGACGGTCGCCGACTGACGACGCGCAATGGCGGGGGAGATGCTCGAGCCGAGCGAACGATTCGCGGCGGCCTGGGTGATCCGGTCGAGGATGATGCCCATCATGACGAGGGTCAGGCCGGCGGCGAGGCCCTTGCCGAATAGATCACCCTGCGCCAGCCCCGAGACGACGTCGTAGCCAAGGGCGCCGGCGCCGACCAGGCCGCCGATCACCACCATCGAGAGTACGTAGATCAAGCCCTGATTCGTCGCCAGCGCCAGGGCTTTCGCCGACATCGGCAGCTGCACCTTGGTGATGATCTGCCACCTCGTCGAGCCGCTGGCGGTGGCCGCCTCGATCGTGTTGGTCGATACCTGGGAGATGCCGTCGGCGATGATCTTGATGGAGGCGGGCGCGGCGTAGACGACCGCCGCGACGATGGCGGTGAGCCTGCTGGCTTGGAACAGCGCCAGGAATGGCACGAGGTAGACGAAGGCCGGCAGGGTCTGTCCCGCATCGAGGATCGGCCGGAGGATCCGGTCGGCCATCTTCGACCGGCCCATCCAGACTCCGAACACCAGCCCGAGGATCATCACCACGATGGTCGCCACGATGGTCGCGGCCAAAGTCGACATCGCATCGGCCCAGACGCCCAGGTAGACCATCGCGGCCAGGCAGATCAGTACCGTGACGGCGACCCGCCAGCCGCCGACCAGGGCGCCGATCACCAGGAGCACCAGGCCGACCACGAAGAACGGACTCCCGGTCAGCAGCGACTCGAATGGATTGAGGACGTGGTTGGTGAAGTCGTTCTTGAACCCCGTCGTGAAGCCGGACATGTTGGTGGTGACCCAATTCGTCACGTTGTTGGCACCGTTGCTGATCGACGTCCCGAGGTCGGGCAGGCTCGCCTGCGGGAATTGAGCCGCCCAGAGGTAGATGCGGGACAGGTAGATGGCCACCACGGTGATCACCAGGGCGACGCCGATGACGATCAGCCGCAGCCGCCGGCGGTCGCTCCCGGCACGGGCGGCCACCTCCGCCCGAATGCTGGCCGCGGTGGTCACCCGGTCGAGGGTGATGGCGATGAGCACGATGGCCAGCCCGGCGTTGAACGCTGTTCCGACGTCCAGACTCTGCAGGGCCTGGCTGACGCTCAGGCCGAGTCCTTCCGCGCCGATCAGCGACGCGATGACGACCATGGACAGCGCGGCCATCACGGTCTGGTTGATGCCGATGACGATGGTGCGCTTGGCCATCGGCAGCAGCACGTTGCGTAGGCGTTGCCCCCGGCGGACGCCGAGCGAGTCGACGGCCTCCCTGGTGGTGACGGGAACCTGGCGGATGCCATGCGCGGTGATGCGGATGGCGGGTGGGGTGGCGAAGATGATGGTCGCGATCACCGCCGGGGCCGGACCGATGAGAAAGATCAACACCAGCGGCGCGAGGTAGGCGAAGCTCGGCAGGATCTGCGCGAAGTCGAGCACCGGGGTGATGATCTTGTTGACGCGATCGCTCGTGCCGGCCCAGATGCCAAGAGGGATACCGATGATCAGGGCGAACAGCACCGAGGTGAAGACCAGGCTGAGGGTGTCCATGGTCGCAGGCCACAGGCCCTGCAGACCGATGAAGAAGAAGACGACCGCCGTCAGCAGCGCCATCTTCCAGTTCGACACCGCGAACGCGACGAACGTCAGGATGCAGAAGGTACCCAGCCAGCCAATCTGCGGAATACCAAGGCCCACATCGGTCTTGGAGATCAGGTGGGTGACGAAGGTGCTGGTGTTGTCCACCACCAACCGGATCTCGTTGAAGAAGTAGACGAAGATCGGGTTGGTGTTGCGGTTGTTGCCGACCCAGTCGTTGAAAGTGTTCAGATCGGTGTGCAGCGACGTCAGATCCGCCTTGGCCAGCGGCAGATTCCACTTGTTCGCGAACACCTGACGCAGGATCAGCCACAGCACCAGGGTGCCGAGCAGGATCATCGTTCCGAGCGACAGCATCGGCTTGCGCGGCGCCACCGGTGGCGGCGGGGGCGCCGCCGCGGCCGGCCGCTCCATCTGGGCGGTGGCCATCAGGCGAGGACGGCCGGCTCGAGAAGCCGCGAATCGGTGATCGGGGTCGGATCGACATCGCCGACGGCGTGGGACTTGTTGATGATGCCGAGGATGTCGTCGCGCGTCACGACGCCGATCAGCTTGTCACCGTCCACGACGCCGACGGGACCGGCGGTCCCGAGCACGGTCGGGATCGCGTCACGGATGACGGTGCCGACCGGCAGCACCGGTCCGGTCGGCGAGGCCTCACCGGGCTGGGCGATCCATCGCAGGGTGAGCACGTCGGCGCGGGGTACCTCGGAGACGAAATCCGCGACGTAGTCGTCCGCCGGTGCACCGACAAGTTCGTCCCCGGTGCCGATCTGGACCAGCTCTCCGTGTCGCATGATCAGGATCCGGTCGCCGAGCTTGAGTGCTTCGGACAGGTCGTGGGTGATGAAGACCATCGTCTTGCCCATGTCGCGGTGCAGGCGGATCACCTCGGCCTGCATGTCGCGACGGATCAGCGGGTCCAGTGCCGAGAACGGCTCGTCGAAGAGCAGCACGTCCGGGTCTCCGGCCAGCGCCCTGGCCAGTCCGACCCGCTGCTGCATGCCGCCGGAAAGCTGGTCCGGGAAACGCTTCTCGTAGCCGTGCAGGCCGACCAGTTCGATGACCTCCTGCGCCCGCTTGTACCGGTCGCTCTTGCCCGTCCCCCGCACCTGCAGTCCGTAGGACACGTTGTCGATGACGCTCCGGTGCGGCAGCAGTCCGAAGTGCTGGAAGACCATGGAGATCTTCTTGCGGCGGATGTCCCGGAGCGCGGACTGCGAGGCCTTCATGATGTCCTGACCCTCCAGCAGCACCTGCCCGGCGGTCGGTTCGATCAGCCGGGTGAGACAGCGCACCAGGGTGGACTTGCCGGACCCGGAAAGTCCCATCACCACGAAGACCTCGCCCCGGGCGACGTCGAAGTTCATGTCCCGCACGGCGGGCACGCATCCGGTCCGCTCGAGGATCTCCGGCCCGGTCAGGGTGGCCATCGCCGGGTCGGTCGGGATCTTGTCCGCCCTGTGCCCGAAGACCTTCCACAGGTTGCGGATCGAGAAATCGGGAGTGGGTGTCGCGGATGCAGTCATCACATCTCCTGAGCTTGGGATCACAGAGCGGGGACAACGCGTGCCGGGCTTTCACTTTCACTTCGAGTCCGTCGCTTGCGGCGGTGACCGTGTTGCCGGCCGCCACCACCCGCGGCGAGGATCAGCGGGAGAACCAGTACTGCGGTGCAGGTGCGGTGTTCTGCCAGATGTGCTTGATCTCGCGGTACTCGGAAAGCCCGGTCGGCCCGAGCTCCCGGCCGTTGCCGGACTGACCGAATCCACCCCACTCTGCTTGTGGCACATAGGGGTGGTAGTCGTTGATCCAGACGGTGCCGTGCCGCAGAGCGCTCGCCACCCGCTGGGCGCGGGACGCGTCGCTCGTCCAGACGGCGCCGGCCAGCCCGTAGTCGGTGTCGTTCGCAATCGTGATGGCTTCGGCCTCGGTGGTGAACGTCTCGACCGTCATCACCGGTCCGAACGACTCCTGCTGGACGACGCTCATCTCGCGGGTGCAGCCGTCCAGCACGGTAGGTGGGTAGTAGAAGCCCTGCGCCAGAGGAGCTTCCGTCGGGATCTTGCCGCCGGTACGAAGGATCGCGCCCTCGGCAGCTCCGGCCATGACGTAGGCGTGCACCTTGTCGCGGTGGGCCGCGGAGATCAGTGGTCCGGTCTCGGCGTTGTCGTCGAACGGACCACCGAGACGGATCTGCGCTGCGCGCGAGACGATCTCGTCGACGACCCGGTCGTGCAGCTCTGCCGCGACGATCAGCCGGGCGCCGGCCGAGCAGACCTGGCCGGAGTGCAGGAACACCGCCGTGAGCGAGTAGTCGATCGCCGCCTCGATGTCGGCGTCGGCGAAGATGATGTTGGGATTCTTGCCGCCCAGTTCAAGGGCGACCTTCTTCACGGTCGCGGCGCCGGCCACCATGATGGCTTTGCCGGTGGCCAGTCCGCCGGTGAAAGAGACCATGTCGACACGCTTGTCGCTCGTCAGCACACTCCCGACCTCCGGTCCGGATCCGGTGACGAGGTTGGCGACACCGGCCGGAACGCCCGCTTCGGTCAGGGTGTCCATCAACAGGATCGCCGTGGACGGCGTCAGCTCACTGGGTTTCAGCACAAGCGTGTTGCCGGCCAGCAAAGCCGGTGCGACCTTCCAGGAGACCTGCAGCAGCGGGTAGTTCCACGGGGTGATCAGGCTGCAGACCCCGACCGGCGCGTAGACGATGCGACTGATCGCGTCCGGATTGCCGGTGTCGACCACCCGACCGGCGTCGGTGCCGGCGATTCCGCCGTAGTAGCGGAAGCAGGAGACAATATCGTCGATGTCGTATTCGGCCTCCACCAACCGCTTTCCCGTGTCCAAGGCTTCGGCCCGCGCGTAGATCGCCTTGTCGCGGATCAGCAGATCGGCGGTGTGCAGCAGCATCTCGCCGCGTCGCTTCTCCGGGAGCGCGGCCCACGAGCCCTCGTCGAAGGCGGTGCGGGCGGCCGCGATGGCCCTACCGGCGTCAGTCGCCGAGGATTCGACGACGGTGGTCACTTCGCGCAGATCTGCCGGGCAATGGATGGTCCGGGTGCCGCCGCCGTCGGAGAGGTGCCACGAACCGCCGACGTACAGGCCCTTGAGTGCCGGCGTCGTTTCGGATTCGGCGGACGGCAGAGTTGCGGCGGACGGGGCCAGACCTGCGCTCATCGTCACCTCTTCCGAATCGATCTCGCTTGGGCCAGCCCGTGTTGCGCATTACGCATCGGCGCGCTTCCTGAGCAACAGCATGGAACGGCATGAGGGGGGTGTCAAGAGTAGAAGCCTGATCGGACGGGTACAGCGGGGCAAGATTAACGCCGCTGTGACACGGGCGCGCGGGCTGCCCGTCGATGACACATGTTCGTCATCTGACGACACTGCACCTGCCGGGACTCCCGAGGCTTGTCCTTCGTAGGAAGGGGCTTCAGGAACGAGCCGACCAGGCCCGGCGGCCGGCGGCGTTGTTCGGGGCCAGGTAGCCCATGCGTTCCGACACCGCCGCCGCCGCAGCCTTGACCGCGACGATGACAGCGGGCACACGGTCCGGTTCGAGACGGAAGCTGGGCCCCGACACCGACAGCGACGCGATGACGGATCCGTCGAGGCCCCGCACCGGAGCGGCCACCGCCGTCAGGCCGATCTCGAGTTCGTCGACCGCCACCGAATAGCCCTCGAGGCGGACGGCCGCGAGCGAGGAGGCCAGCTCCGCGCGATCGGTGATGGTATTGCTGGTCAGTGCGCGCAACCGGCCGGAGGTGGTGGCGGCTGCGCCGAGGATCGCCTCCGCCTCTGCCGCTGAGGCATGGGCCAGCAGCACCCGTCCGTTGGCGGTGGCGTGCACCGGGTTCCGTCGTCCGATCCAGTTGTGGATCTGCAGCGCCGAGGTTCCGGCCACCTGGTCCAGGTAGAGCGTCTCGGTTCCGGAGAGGATGACGACGTTCACCGTCTCGCCGACCTCTGCGGCCAGCGGCACCGTCACGGGCCGGCTCTCCCGGACGATGTCGAGCCGGGATCTGGTCGCCCCGGCCAGGCGTAGGACGCCGACCCCGAGCTGGTAGCGGCCGCGGTCGGGCAGCTGTTCGGCCAGGCCGTGCGCTTCCAGGGTGCCGAGCAGTCGGGACGCGGTCGACTTGTGCACGCCGAGCAGGCCGGCGATCTCGGTGACGCCGAGTTCACCGTCCGCGGCCAACAGCTTGAGGATCGTCAGGGCGCGGTCGACGGACTGCACGGAACCGGTCGTGGCCTCGGCGGTCGACGACGCCGGATGCGACCGCAGGGCGTCAGGCATGGTCCGGAGCCTAACCGTCCCGCGCCGAGGGTGTGTGTGACCGGTCCGCCCGTGCGCCTCTGCATGGCCGGCCGAACTACCTCTTGACCTGACGACGGTCAGGCAACATGCTGGTGTTGCACATGGAGAAGCGTGTTGCTGAAGACGCAACAACTTGGAGGTCCGTTGTCGCCCCGTCCCGCCGCCGGCCGTGAGTTCATCCTGACGTTGTCCTGCCAGGACGGCCCCGGGCTGGTGTATGCGGTGACCGGGTACCTGGTGCGGTTCGGCGCCAACATCCTGGCCAGTCAGCAGTTCGACGACCGGCTGACGGGACGATTCTTCATGCGCGTGCACTTCACCCTCGATGACAAGGCTGCGGCTATGGCGGATCTGCTCGAGTTGCGGGCCGGGTTCGACGGCGTGTCGCAGGCGCATGCGATGCAGTACGAGTTGGTGGATGCCGCCACCCCGACCCGCACGCTGATCATGGTGTCGAAGTTCGGCCACTGTCTCAACGACCTGCTGTACCGCTACCGGATCGGCACGCTGAACATCGAGATCCCGGTGATCATCTCCAACCACAACGACTTCGCCGCGCTGGCCGCGTCCTACGAGATTCCGTACGTGCACCTGCCCGTGGCGCCGGACACCAAGGCTCAGGCCGAATCTCGGATGCTCGAGCTCATCGCGGAACACCGGATCGATCTGGTCGTGCTGGCCCGCTACATGCAGGTGATCTCGGAATCCACCAGCCGTGCACTGTCCGGCAAGGCCATCAACATCCACCACTCGTTCCTGCCCAGCTTCAAGGGTGCGAAGCCCTACCACCAGGCCCACGATCGCGGCGTCAAGCTGATCGGCGCCACCGCGCACTACATCAACGACGATCTCGACGAGGGCCCGATCATCGAGCAGGACGTTGCGCGGGTCGACCACAACTCCGGTCCCGACGATCTTGTCGCCGCCGGTCGTGATGTCGAGACCCAGGTCCTCTCGCGCGCCGTGAAGTGGCACTGCGAACGCCGCGTGATGCCCAACGGCTCCCGGACCGTCGTCTTCCGCTAGCTTCTACCGCCCCGCGCGGATGAACTCGTCGACTCCTGTCCCACCGGTCCCATTCGGGGCTGGTTGATCCGCGCAGCCCCAGTTGATCCGCGCGGGACACTGTCAGGAGCGGGAGGCGTCGCGGGGAGAGAGCTGGACGTGGATGCCGTAGTCGCGGATCTTGCGGTAGATCGAGGCCCGGGACATGCCGACCTCCTGGGCGGCGCGTTCCTTGTTGCCGTTGTTCGCGATCAGGCTGGCGACGATCGCATCGCGCTCCAGGTTCTCCAGCGGGCTGAGCTGGCGCCGGCTCCCGGACCGGCACTGCGCCGGGAGATCCTCGACGGTGATGCTGCCGGATCGGCGCAGCTTCACCACCTTCTGGAGCACCTCGCGCAACTCCGCGACATTGCCCAGCCACGGCAACTTGCCCAGCTGACGCATCGCCTCCGGCGAGCAGCTCAGGCTCTTCTGCAGCCCGGTGATCCGGTTCAGCAGGTGCGGGATCAGCAGGTGCAGGTCGTCGAGCCGGTGTCGTAACGGCGGGAGTTGCAGCGAGTGCGGGAAGTGCGGGAGCAACTGGGCATCGACCTCGGTGCCGACCCGATCGGCCGCCATGGTGATCGCCACCCACGGGTGTCCCGGCTGGTCCGCGAGCGCAGCCGCCGCGGCCAGCAGATCGGTCAGACCCATCAGGCCGGCGGGGCCCAACTGGTCGACGTGCCGCAGGATCACCGCACCGCCGTCCTCCTCGGACAGTGCGTCGGACACCTCGTCGAGCCAGCCCTCGATGTCGGCGCTGTCGGCCGCGTCGAGCACGGTGATGCGCCCGGTCGGGTGGTGCTGCTGGTGCACTGCCCTGGCCAGCGCCAGCTTGCCGACGCCCGCCTCGCCCTCGACCGCCACCCACTCGCGGTGGCGGTACCAGTTGTCGATCGACCGGCAGCAGCGCGACCAGCTGGCCGAATGCCCGACCAGGCCGGGGAGCGCCAGCGAGAGGGCCACCAGATTGTGGTCAGAGCTGTCGGGGGCAGCCGAGGTCGAGCTGAACTGCACCCGCAGCACGCCACCGACCAGTCGGTCGTCCAGGAAGGCCGGCTGGTAGTGCATCCGGGACGTCAGACCACTGGGAAGTTCGGCCACCAGGGTGATGGCCCGGTCAAGCCCGCGCGCGTCGGCCGCGCGGGCGAGCAGTGCCGCTTGATCGGACGAGTTGAGCGTCTGCCGAGCCTGGTCGTTCATCATCACCAGCTCGTCGCTGATGGCCACCACGACTCCGCCGGCATGTTGACAGGCGCTCATGTAGTCCCGGAACAGGGCCATCTCGCCCTGGCTGGCCTGGGTGAGCATGTTCCGTTCGATGCTGCTGGCGGTGGTGACGGCCAACGTCATCAGGAGTGAACCGGGCTCCTTCGCCCAGGTCGTCAGGTCGATCGCACCGAGCAGGGCGCCGCTCACCGGATGGTGGATCGGAGCGCCGGCGCAGGTCAGCCGCTCGAGGTTCTCCGCGTAGTGCTCGTGGCCGCTGACCAGAGTCGGGGTTCCTGATTCCAGAGTCGTGCCGACGCCGTTGGTACCGACCAGGTTCTCGGCATAACTGAAGCCGGGGGCCAGGTTCACCTGATCGAGATGCCGGGAGAGCTGCCCGCGGGAGGACCGTCGGTCCAGCACCAGACCGTTGGCATCGGTCAGCACGATGCTCACCGCAGAATCGGTGAGTTGCTCGTGCAACTGCCGCAGGATGGGTTCGGAGCTCAGCATCAGCGGCGAGTGCGGATTCGGATCCTTGACATACCGCAGATCGGGCCGATCGGCCAGCACCCGGAAGGCGCGGGATCGCTGCCATGACGTCAGGATCGGGGCGCGAACCGATAACTCGTCAACCGGGCCGGCGGTCAGGAAGTTCTCCCGGGCCACCGCGAGTCGCAGGGGTCGCGGCTGGGGGGTCGTTCGCGCGCGAGGTAGTGGCGTCATTGCCATCGTCCTTCGTGGAGCGAAATCAGAGCTTTCCCACAAGATCCGTCGGTGTGTCGCGTGGCCACCGGCGGCGGGTGGCGCAAACGTCAGGATCGCAGGTCGTGACTCCACTCTAGGGGGGTGGCACAAGGGCAGGGCAAGCCATCTCAGATTGAGACGGCCACGTCGATGGCCCCGGGGTGTGATTCCAACCACGACGACTTGACCCTGGCGCCCCGCGGCCGGGTTCGGAACAACCCGAGACGCAAGCCTCCTCGGAAGCGATCCGGCACCGAACCCAGGTTCTCCCCGGTCGTCCCATTCGATCCCGAATGCGCAGCCGCAAGGCACGAAGACACAGGAGGACGAGCAGTGAGCAGACAAAGTCTGAGCAAGGCGCACAAGAAGATCACGGAGCTGTCGTGGGAGCCGACCTTCGCGACTCCGGCGACCAGGTTCGGTACGGACTACAAGTTCGACAAGTCGCCGAAGAAAGATCCGCTGAAGCAGATCCTGCGGTCCTACTTCCCCATGGAGGAGGAGAAGGACAACCGCGTCTTCGGCGCCATGGACGGAGCCATCCGCGGCAACATGTTCCGTCAGGTGCAGGAGCGTTGGATGGAGTGGCAGAAGCTGTTCCTGTCGATCATCCCGTTCCCGGAGATCTCCGCGGCCCGCGCGATGCCGCTGGCGATCGACGCCGTCCCGAACCCGGAGATCCACAACGGGCTCGCCGTGCAGATGATCGACGAGGTCCGCCACTCGACGATCCAGATGAACCTCAAGCGTCTCTACATGAACCACTACATCGACCCGGCCGGCTTCGACATCACCGAGAAGGCCTTCTCGAACAACTACGCCGGCACCATCGGCCGCCAGTTCGGCGAAGGATTCATCACCGGTGACGCCATCACCGCCGCGAACATCTACCTGACGGTCGTCGCGGAGACCGCCTTCACCAACACGCTTTTCGTGGCCATGCCGTCCGAAGCCGCTGCCAACGGCGACTACCTGCTGCCGACGGTGTTCCACTCGGTGCAGTCCGACGAGTCCCGCCACATCAGCAACGGCTACTCCATCCTGCTGATGGCGCTGGCGGACGAGGACAACCGCCAGCTGCTCGAGCGCGACCTGCGCTACGCATGGTGGAACAACCACTGCGTGGTGGACGCCGCGATCGGCACGTTCATCGAGTACGGCACCAAGGACCGCCGCAAGGAGCGCGACAGCTACGCGGAGATGTGGCGTCGGTGGATCTATGACGACTACTACCGCAGCTACCTGATCCCGCTCGAGAAGTACGGCCTGAAGATCCCGCACGACCTGGTCGAAGAGGCCTGGAACCGGATCATCAACAAGGGCTACGTGCACGAGACGGCACAGTTCTTCGCGACGGGCTGGCCGGTCAACTACTGGCGGATCGACGCCATGACCGACGTCGACTTCGAGTGGTTCGAGTACAAGTACCCAGGTTGGTACAGCAAGTACGGGAAGTGGTGGGAGAACTACAACCGCCTTGCCTACCCGGGTCTGAACAAGCCGATCGCGTTCGAGGACGTCGGCTACCAGTACCCGCACCGCTGCTGGACCTGCATGGTCCCCTGCCTCATCCGTGAGGACATGGTGACCGAGAAGGTCGACGGCACGTGGAAGACCTACTGCTCCGAGACCTGCGCCTGGACCGACATGGTGGCGTTCCGTCCCGAGTACGAAGGTCGCGCCACCCCGAACATGGGCCGGCTCACCGGTCATCGGGAATGGGAGACCCTGCACCACAATCGGGATCTCGCCGACATCATCCAGGATCTGGGCTACGTCCGCGACGATGGCAAGACGCTCATCCCGCAGCCGCACCTGCACCTGGACGATCCGAAGAAGTTGTGGACGCTCGACGACATGCGCGGCATCAACTTCGCCAGCCCGAACATCCTGCTGAACCAGATGTCCGACGCCGACCGCGAAGCGCACATCGCCGACTACAAGGCGGGTGGCCCCGGCGGCCGGACCTCCGCCCAGGCAGCGGCTTTCGCCGGCGCCTGACGAACGGGCCGGCCCGGTGGTCGAATGACCGCCGGGCCGGCTGCTCCACCCGTACCGCCTGCCTCAGGCAATCCACATCCGATCAGGAGCGAACGTCATGGGGGAAACCCACCGCGTCAAGTTCGAACCGGTTGACCTCGAGATGGAGGTCGAGGAGTCGGAAACCGTGCTGGACGCGGCTTTTCGCCAGGGCATCACCCTCATGCACGGCTGTCGCGAAGGTCAGTGCTCGGCCTGCAAGTCGTTCCTCATCGAGGGCGACGTGCAGATGGACCGCTACTCGACCTTCGCCCTGGCCGACTACGAGAGCGAAGAGGGCTACATCCTGCTGTGCAAGACGCACGTGTACAGCGACGCCGAGATCGAGCTGATCAACTACGACGAGGAGGTACTCCGCGACGCGGTACCGCTGCAGAAGGTGACCACGACCGTGCGGCACCTGACGCCGTTGACGCACGACATCGTCTCCCTCGGCCTCACCCTGAACGACGGCAAGAGCTTCGACTTCAAACCCGGCCAGTACAGCGACATCTCCATCCCGAACACGACAGAACACCGGTCGTTCTCGATGGCGACCACCACCACGTCGGGCGGCGAACTCGAGTTCATCATCAAGAAGTACCCGGGCGGCCACTTCTCCGGTCTGCTCGACGGTGGCATCGAGGTCGGCGATCAGCTGGACGTGACGGGGCCCTACGGCACTTTCACGCTCCGGGCGAAGTCGGACCGCCGCATCGTCTGCATCGGCGGCGGAGCGGGGATGGCGCCGATCCTGAGCCTGCTCCGGCACATGGCGGAGACGGAGAACCGACGTCCGGTCACCTTCTACTACGGCGCCCGGAACCCTGCCGATCTGTTCTACGTCCAGGACATCCTGGCCCTGGCAGATCGACTGGTGGACTTCACCTTCGTGCCGGCGCTGTCCGAGACCTGGCCGGAGGACTGGTCTGCGATCGGGGTCGAAGGCGACACCGGTTTCGTCACCGACGTCGTCGATCGCCGGGAGAAGGATCTGACCGACGCCGACCTGTACCTCTGCGGTCCGCCGCCGATGGTCGATGCCGCCATCCCGATCCTGGAGGCCAGAGGCGTTCCCACCGAACGGATCTACTTCGACAAATTCACCACCTCCGTCATCTGAATTCTGGGGGCCCTCTGGATGTCCGTCGTCACCTGATCTTTCAATTGGCCAGAGAAAAACGAGAGAGAGCTGGACAACATGACACAAACCGCCGCGACGCCCGTGCGCAGCTTCCCGAAGCAGGAATTCACCGATGCCGAGGCCGGCGCCCTTGACTTCCCGAGTTCGAAGAGCCGCACCTACAACTACTTCAAGCCCACGAAGCTGCGGGCGACCACGTACGAGGACGTCACGGTCGATGTCCAGCCCGACCCGGACCGTCATCTGGCCCAGGGGTGGCTCTACGGGTTCGCCAACTCCGAGGGGGGCTACCCGAAGGACTGGACCACTCTGAAGTCCAGTGACTGGCACCTGTTCCGGGATCCCAACGAGGAGTGGGAACAGACGATCTTCCGGAACAACGCCAACATCGTCCGGCAGGTCCAGCAGAACCTGGCCAATGCCCGTGGCGCCAACGCCTTCGAAGGCTTCTCGCCGACCTGGGTGAAATTCCTCGAGCGCAACATCGGGGCCTGGATGCACGCCGAGCACGGTCTGGGCATGCATGTCTTCGTCGCCGCCCAGCGGTCCGCGCCGACCAACATGCTGAACAACGCGGTCTGCGTCAACAGCATCCACAAGCTGCGTTTCGCCCAGGATCTCGCGCTGTACAACCTCGATCTGTCCGAGGCCGGCATCGGCTTCGACGGCGCGGTGCACCGCGACGTCTGGCAGAACGACCCGGTCTGGCAGGGTGTCCGCGAGAACGTCGAGCGCCTGACCGCGATCGGTGACTGGGCCGAGGCGGTCTTCGCCGCCAACATCGTCTACGAATCGCTGGTGGGGGTGCTCTTCCGCAGCCATCTGGTGATGCAGATCGCAGCCCGCAACGGCGATTACGTCACTCCGACCATCGTCGGCGCCGGCGAGAACGACTACTCCCGTGACCTGGGTTACAGCCGGACGCTGTTCTCCATGCTGGCGAACGACGCGACGCACGGCGAGGCGAACAAGGCCGTCATGCAGGGCTGGCTGTCCAAGTGGGTGCCGCAGAGTCTCGCGGCAGCCCGTGCGCTGCAGCCGATCTGGTCGCAGCCGCTGGAGAGGATCATCACCTTCCAGTCGTCGTTGGATGCGTCCAAGGCTGGCCTCGTGGCCACGCTCACCGATCTCGGTCTCACCGAACCCAAGGAGCTCTCCGCATGACAGAAACCGTGCAGTCCACCGCATTCGGTGCCATCAACCGCACCTCGTCCAACATGTGCGGTGTGACGCTGATGAACAACCAGAACGGCTACGTCGTCGCGGAGATCATGGGCCACAAGCCGGGTGTCGTCATCTCGGAGTTCCCGTCGATGATCAGGGTGGACGGCAGCGGCTCGATCACCTTCGACTTCGCCGAGATCACCGAGGCACTGGGGTCGGAGTTCGACCAGTCGGACTTCGAGGAGATCATGTCCACCCACTACGGCCGGATGGTCCACTTCGACGACAAGACGATGCTCTTCGCCAATCCCGAGGACGCCGCCGAGTACATCGACTTCGATCTACCTGTCGTCAACTGACTGAACCGAGCCCGACCGGCGCGAACCCACTGGTATGACGGGGCCCCCGCACGTATGACCGGCCGCTCGCTCGTCTGACACTCGAGTGTCAGACGGGCGGGTCGACCGTCCTACGAGTCGTCCACACCCAGCAATTCGATCGAGCAAGGGAGCAAGGAGTGACAGCATATGCCTTCGACACCACGTTTCACGTCGACTGCGCCGCTCCGAGGCCCGTCGGCGAGATCGCCTTAGAAGCAGCTGATCTCGGTGTCGCCGGCACCGGTTACGGGAGGTGCCTCGAGCGGGCCTGCGGTCTGCTCCTGGCCCGCGGCTGGGACACCGGCGAGCTCTACTGGGCGCAGCTGTTCGACCTGCCCAGCGGGCCGGAGAAGTCGTCGTTGATGCAGGTGCGCGACGCCCTCGGCTTCCCGACCGATCCTGATGCCTACCTGATGTGCACTCCGCTCGGGGCGCGGATCTCTTTCCCCGAGTACGCCTGACCCGCCACGACTGTTCGGTTCGATCCGACCCCGCCGTTCTTCCGCACCGGGGTCGGCGCTCCACCACTCCCGCGACAGTGCGTTCCAATGAGAAAGGTTGTCCAGCATGGCAAAGGATCTGCGTTTCAACGTCGAAGCGAGAAGGCTCCTGGAGTCAGGCGTCAATGCCCTGGCCGATGCGGTGAAGGTGACGCTCGGGCCCAAAGGCCGCAACGCCATCATCGAGAAGCTCACCGGAGCACCGACGATCACCAACGACGGCGTGACCATCGCCAAGGAGATCCAACTCCGGGACCCGTTCGCCAACATGGGTGCACAGCTGGTCAAGGAAGTCGCGATGAAGACCAACGGGGTGGCCGGCGACGGCACCACCACGGCAACGGTTCTCGCCCAGGCCCTGGTCCGCGAAGGTCTGCGGGCGGTGGATGCCGGTGCCAACCCGATGCAGTTGCGGCGTGGGATCGAGACTGCGGTCGAGGCGGTCGTCGCGACGCTGGTCGACCGGGCCAGCCAGGTGAAGGGCATCGACGACCTGGCCCATGTGGCCAGCCTCTCCGCGAGCGACGACCGCGCCATCGGTGATGTGATCGCGGCGGCCATGGACCGTGTCGGCACCACCGGTGTGGTCACCGTCGAGGAGTCGAACCGGCTCGGTCTCGACCTGACCTTCATCGACGGCGTCGAGTTCGACCACGGCTACATCTCGCCGTACATGGTGACCGATCGCGATCGCATGGAAGCGGTGTTCGAGAACCCCTACGTGCTACTGACCAACCAGAAGATCTCCTCTGTCCAGGACCTGATGCCGGTGCTCGAACAGGCCCGGAAGTCCAACAAGGGCCTGGTGATCCTGGCGGAGGACGTGGACGGTCCGGCGCTGAACATGCTGGTCACCAACAATGTGCACAACACCTTCCGGTCCGTCGTCGTCCGCGCACCCGGATTCGGACACCGCCGGATCGCCGAGCTCGAGGACCTCGCCGCGCTGATGGGCGGCCGGGTGGTGAGCCCGGAGTCCGGGTTGACCATGAACCAGCTCCAGGTCGATCACTTCGGGCAGTGCCACAAGGTCACGGTGACCGAGAACGGGACGACCATCATCGGCGGTGCCGGCGCGGCTGCCGACATCGAGGCCAGGGTAGGGCATCTGCGTCGCGAGTTGGAGCGGACCGAGAACGAGCACGACCAGGACAACCTGCAGCTGCGCATCGCCCGGCTGTCCGGGCGGGTGGCCGTCATCCACGTCGGTGCCGCGACCAGCGTCGAGCTCCGGGAGAAGCAGCACCGCGTCGAGGACGCACTGTCGGCGACGAAGGCTGCCCTCGAGGAGGGCATCGTCGCTGGTGGCGGTTCCTCCCTGGTCCACGCCAGGACGGCGCTGGACGGGCTGGAACTCACCGGAGATGCGTTGCAGGGTAAAGAGATCGTCCGACGCGCGCTGGACGAGCCGCTGCGTTGGATCGCCATCAACGCCGGCTACTCCGGGGACGAGGTGGTCAAGATCGTCAGCGAGTTGCCGCTCGGCCATGGGTTCAACGCGATGACGGGCGAGTACGGCGACATGTTCGACTTCGGCGTCATCGACCCGCTGAAGGTGACCAGGTCCGCGCTGCAGAGCGCCGCTTCCATCGCAGCGCTGTTGATCACCACCGAAACGGCGATCGTCGAAGAGGTTCTCGTCAACCCGGGCGCGATCATGGCCCCCGGCTTCGGGGATCTGGCCGAGGGCATGGTCCGTCCGTCCAACATCTACTGACCCGGGCGCAGGAACGACGAATCGGCTGAGATGATCCCGGCCGTGTTGGTTCCGGCGGGGCCGGATCGTGCGGCCCCGCCCCACGACGATGGAGCCCGGGCTCCACCTGAGCAGTCGGGTGCCTCTCGTGTCGCGGCGAGAGGTGCCCTGCTGTGCCCCGCAGGCGTTGACAGACGGCGCTCATGATCGGGTCGATTTCTGCCCCTTGCGTCCCAAAACCCGCACGTTCATGAGCGCGAGCCCACATCACCGCATCCGGAGGTCCCACGATGGCACTGCTCCCCACCCGTGACGAACAGGTCCCCGGACGGGCCGGATTCGCCGAGTTGACGATGGCGGACATGCCCAGCATGGAGATCCTCGTCATCGACGGGATCGCAAGCTGGATCTTCTCGCCGGACAACCCCGGCAAGGACTACACCGGCGAACACGGTGGCGCGGTGGTGACGCGAGTGCTCGAGGCGGTGCAGGGTGCCTCGAAGTTCAAGCCCGAACTTGTACCGGTCCTGTCGCCGGCGATCACCGACATGCGGGAGCGTGTCCTCGAGGGCATCCACGAGATCTCCGGCACGGCAACCGCTCTGAGTACCTTTGTCATCACGCTGATGCCGGCGGTGATCAGCGAACTCGACCGCAGGACCGGCGACCCGGCCAGCCAGCTGTACTGGATCTACTGCTACTGCATCCTGGTGCTCGCCGGCGGGCGCAGTGGCGACCTCGACCAGAACCTGATGATCGGCATCATGGCGTCCTTCGACGGTTGGAACGATCTGATGTCGGGCGGTTTCACCCTGCCCTGGCGGGCCGAGGCGCCCAGCCAGGCCTGACCGGGCGATCGAGCCCCCCGGTCACCCGTCGAACCGGTCAATCAGACTGCGGCACTCGAACTCTCGACGCCAGGACCGCTCCGGTCGCAGCGGCGGCTGCGGCGATCGCGAACCCGGCCAGGTAGGGCGCCGAGTGCGATCGGTCGACGAGAGCGGCGAAGACGCTGCCCGAGACCGCCAACGTGATCGACTGCAGCAGGGCGTCGTTCACCTGTAGCGCGGAGCTGTTGCGGCCCTCCTCGTCAGGTGCGGAGAGTTCGAGCGTCAGCACCGACATGGTCGGGTAGGCGATCCCGATGCCGACACCGGCGATCACCCACGAGCCGTAGACGGTGAACAGCGGGACCGCGCTCCAGACGACGGCGGAGGCCATGGTGATGCCGACGGCGAGCAGGATCAATCCGATCCTCAGCATCGGGGCCCGGCGCGCCGCCGAGCTGACCCGGCCCTGCAGGGCGGAACCTGCTGACCAGCCGAGAGCACCGACCGTCAGCACGATCCCGGCGCCGGCCGGCGACAGTCCGCGCTCGCGCGAGAGCAGGAGCGGCAGGAAGACCTCGGCACCGGTGAACGCAGCAGAGGTCAAGCCCCGCAACAGGATCACCGTGGGGAGGCCGCGTCCGCTCCGATAGGTCCGTCGCGGCAGCAGGCGGGGGACCGAGACGACCAGCAGGACGAGCGAGACGATCGTCATCGGAACGGCCACCGCGACCTTGGTCTGGCCGGCGACGGAGAGCAGGCAGGCGGCCAACCCGGCCACGGCCGCGAACAGGCCCTTGGTGACCCCCTCGCGAACCGTCGTCGACGGGTCCGCGGTGTGGGTCCGGTCAGCGAGGAGGCGCCGGCACGGCCCCCACCCGACGACCGCGGCGGCGACCGCGATGAACGGCACGCTCAGGAAGACCCACCGCCAGCCGGCGTGCACGACCAGGAACCCGGCGACGGCTGGGCCGAGCAGGGCAGGGAGGATCCACGCGGCAGCGAAGGCGGAGAAGATTCTCGGTCGGGTTTTCTCCGGGTAGGTTCGGGCGACGACCACGTAGATGGCCACCGACGTCAACCCGGTGCCGAGGCCCTGCAGCGCCCGACCACCGATGAGCATGGGCATGGTGGGGGCGGTCCCGGCGACGAGCAGGCCGGCCACGAACAGCAGCCAGCCGAGGGCAAGTGCACCGACCGGGCCGCGCCGATCGCTCCAGCTGCCGGCGGTCACCATCCCGACGATGGCGGTGGCGGCCGGAACTCCGAACGCCAGGGCGTAGCTGCTCAAGCCGCCGAGGGCCTTCGCCACCGTCGGCATCGCCGTCGACACCGCCACGGCCTCGAACGCCTGGACCGCGACCAGGGTGACGGCGGCGATCGTCACCGTGCGGAGGCCAGGGGAGAAGATCCCCACCTCGGGAGTCGTGGTTGTGGTCATCATTCCTGCACGTTACGAGTTGAAGTGCACTTCAGGTCAAAGCCGTTCGGCGCGGAAGCTTTCGGTGAGGTAGGGCATCTCGATGGACTCGTGGCCGGCCAGGTCGGGATGGGTGGTGACCAGATCGCGGACGCCGTCCAGAAGGGCGGCCCGTTCCTGATCCGTCGCGGTGATCACGTAGCTCCGGGAAGCAACCATGTCGAGCAGATCCTGCCCTGTCATCCGGTGCTGCCAGCACACCTCGAAGCGCTCGACGGGGCCGAACAGGTCGCCCAGCTCCTTGATGCCCATCGATTCCGACGTGCCGCCCGCCGGACGCAGCACCCGGCCCAGCTCCTCGACCCAGCCGACCCGCTCGTCCCGGAGGTTCCACACCAGACCGAGGCGGCCGCCCGGCCGCAGGACCCGTGCCACCTCGGGCAGGGCTCGCTCCGGTTGCACCCAGTGCCAGGCCTGCGCGACCAGGATGCAGTCTGCGCTGCTGTCGGCCAGCGGCAGGTCCTCGGCTGTGCCGAGGTGGGCCGGGACGCCGGGCAGCGCCAGGACGAGTTGGGCGAGCATGTTCTCGGACGGTTCGACGGCAGTCACGTCGAGACCCCGCTCGAGGAGCCGCCGGGTCAGCTTGCCGGTACCGGCACCGAGATCGACCACTTGACGGGCATTCTCGGGTAGGAGCCAGTCGACGGCCTCGGCCGGATAGGACGGACGACCCCGCTCGTAGGCCTCCGCAGCCCGGCCGAAGGAGGCTGCGTTCTCCTGTAGCTTCTCGTCCACGATGTCAGTCTGCCCGAAGCCGCGAGCAGCCAGCGGGACCAGGACCGTCTTGGCAAGGTCGGCCTGGTCCTGGCAACGGCCTCGGCCTTGCGAGGTAGCAGCAAGCCTTGCGAGGTGGTCGGTCCGCGCAGGCTGGGCGTTCGAGAGGTTCTCAGCTACTTGGTATGCCGATAGAACGCATCTTGCAGGCTGGGCGGTCGAAAACCGGCCAAGCTACTTGGTGTGCCGATAGAAGGGCGCGTCGGAAGGGGCGAGGGGTGCGCGGCCGAGGATCAGGTCCGCGGCCTTCTCGGCCAGCATCATCACGGGCGCGTAGATGTTGCCGTTGGTCACGTACGGCATGACGGATGCGTCGACGACCCGCAGACCCTGGGTGCCGTGCACGCGCAGAGTAGCCGGATCGACAACGGCGAACGGGTCGGATTCGGGTCCCAACTTCGCCGTGCAGGACGGGTGGAGCGCGGTCTCGGCGTCGGCGGCCACCCATTCCAGGATCTCCTCGTCGGTGGAAACCGAGGGGCCGGGCGAGGTTTCACCGCCATTGAACGGGGCCATCGCACTCTGGCCCAGGATGTCGCGGGCGACACGGATGGATTCCACCCACTCCCGGCGGTCCTGGTCGGTGGACAGGTAGTTGAACCGCAGCGCCGGGTGCTTGCGCGGATCGGTCGAGGTGATCTTCAAGGTCCCGCGCGCATCGGAGTACATCGGGCCGACGTGCACCTGGTAGCCGTGTCCGGTGCGCTTCACCTCGGACGACACCGAACCGTCGTACCGCACGGCGATCGGCAGGAAGTGGAACATCAGGTTGGGGTAGGCGACCTCGTCGTTCGACCGGACGAAACCTCCGCCCTCGAAGTGGTTGGTGGCCGCCGGGCCCTTCCGGGCCAGGATCCACTCCAGCCCGATGAACGGCTGGCGCCATTTGTCGAGATAGGGCTGCATGGTCACGGGTTCCGTGCAGGCGTACTGGATGTAGACCTCGAGGTGATCCTGCAGGTTCGCGCCGACGCCGGGCAGGTCGACCACGCTCCGGATCCCCAACTGCCGCAGCTCCTCAGCGTTGCCGATGCCCGAGAGCTGCAGCAGCTGCGGGGAATTGATCGCTCCGCCGCAGAGGATCACCTCGCCGGCCGTCGCCGTGTGGTTCCGGCCGTTCCGCCGATATTCAACGCCGGTGGCGCGGGTGCCGGAGAAGGTGATCCCGGTGGCAAGGGCCCTCGTCAGGACGGTCAGGTTCTTGCGGCCCATCGCGGGCCGCAGATAGGCGCGGGACGCCGAGAGTCGGCGCCCCTTGTGCACATTCCGGTCGAAGGGCGCGAAACCCTCCTGACGGAAGCCGTTCACGTCGTCAGTCAGCGGGTAACCGGCCTGGACCGCGGCATCGAAGAACGCACCGAACAGTGGATTGGTGGCCGGCCCGCGCTCCAGGACAAGGGGGCCGCCGCGACCGCGCTGGACGTCGTCCCGGTCGGCGGCCAGACAATTTTCCATCCGCCGGAAGTACGGCAGGCAGTGTGCCCAGTCCCATTCGGACATACCCGCGTCGGCGCCCCAGCGCTCGTAGTCGAGCGGGTTGCCGCGCTGGAAGATCATCCCGTTGATCGAGCTGGACCCACCGAGCACCTTGCCCCGCGCATGCGCGATCCGACGGCCGTTCATGTGGGGTTCTGGCTCGGACTCGTACCGCCAGTCGTAGAAGCGGCTGCCGCTGGGAAATGTCAGAGCGGCCGGCATCTGGATGAAGAGGTCCCACGGGTAGTCGCTCCGGCCCGCCTCCAGGACCAGGACGGTGGAGTTGCCGTCGGCCGAGAGTCGGTCGGCCAGCACCGATCCCGCGCTGCCGCCGCCGACGATGACGTAGTCGTAGGTGTTGCTGGAAGAGGTCACGGTGTGCAGGGCTCCTCGTGGTCAGGATGCAGGAAAGTCAGGATGCCGGAAAGCAGGTCAGGATGCAGAAAGTACTGACGTGGGTGCGTCCAGCGCCTAGGGTTGCGTCATGGGCAACATCGAGTCGGGTCCGGGTGAGCCGACGGTCACCGGGCCGGCCAGCGCGGTGCAGTCGGTCGACCGGGCGATCACGGCGTTGGAATTCCTGGCCCGACGGGGCGAAGCCGGGGTGTCCGAGGTGGCAGCGGCCATCGGCGTGCACAAGTCGACCGCCTCCCGGCTGCTCGGTGCGCTGCAGAGCCGCGGTCTGATCGAGATCGCCGGCGACCGAGGCCGTTACCGGCTCGGCTACGGGATTCTCCGGCTGGCCGGCGCGATGGGCGGTCGCCTTGATGTCACCAGCCAGGGCCGAGAGGTCTGCGAGGAACTCGCGCAGGAGCTGGGCGAGACGGTCAACATCGCTGTGCTGCAGGGTGATTCGGTCATCAACGTCTACCAGGCCCACGGTGGAGGGGCTATCTCGGTCAACAACTGGGTCGGCCGGCCGACGCCACTGCACGCGACCTCGTCCGGCAAGGTACTGCTGGCCTACCTGGCGAAATCGTTGCAGGACAGGCTGATCGACTCCGGGCTGACCCGGTTCACACCGGCCACCGTCACTGACGGGCGCGCCCTGCGGCGACAGCTCGGCCTGGTGCACGTCGACGGTTACGCCGTCACGGCCGGCGAGTTCGAAACGGGCCTGAATGCTGTCGCGGCGCCGGTTTTCGGGACCGCGTCGGTCATCGCCGCCGTTTCCGTGTCGGGCCCGGCCTACCGACTGCCCGCGGCCGAGCTCGCCGGTACGGCGAAGGCTGTGGTGGCCGCCTCGGCCCGGATCAGCGAACGGATGGGTCACCTCGGCTGAGCGTCGCCCCACCAGGCGCGGTCGTCGACTTCGGCGGCAGATGGCCACCTCTCAGGCCTGGATCTTGCTCTGGAGCCACTCGTGGAAGAGGCCGATGTGGTGCTCGCTGGGGACCAGCACCCCGCCGTCGCGGTACACCCGCGAGGACATGGCCGGCTGGCAACGTTCGCAGGCATCGAAGTCCTGACGGTTCACCCGATCGAACAATTCCACCGACTTGGTGACGTCCTTGCCCTGCTCGACCACGCTGGGCAGGTAGAGCCAGTCGCACTCGACGATCGTCCGGTCGGCCGCCATCGGGTACATGCGGTGGAAGATGATGTGGTCCGGCACCATGTTGACGAAGACCTGCGGCTTGATGGTGATCGCGTAGTACTTGCGCTCCTGATCGGGGTCGATCGAGGGAATCTCGTCGAGGCCCTCGGAGCCGTCGATGGTGAAACCCTTGATGTCGTCACCGAACGCGGCTCCGTGGTTGACGAAGAACTGCGCCGCCAGGCCGTCGGCGAACTCCGGGAGCACCTCGGTCAGTTCGGGGTGGATGGTCGCGCAGTGGTAGCACTCCATGAAGTTCTCGACGATCAGCTTCCAGTTCGCCTTCACGTCGTAGACGATCCGCCGTCCGATCGCGAGCTTCTGGACCTCGTAGTGATCGAGATTGGTCAGTTCACCCAACCGGTCCACTACCTCCTGCAGGACGGTCGCCTCGAACGACGGAGGTTCGTCCGCCAGGCTGACCCAGACGTACCCGAGCCATTCGCGCAGATGCACCTTCTTCAGGCCGTATTCGTCGCGGTCCACGTCCGGCATCCTGGTGAGATTCGGTGCGGCGATGAGCTTTCCGTCGAGGTCGTAGGTCCAGGCGTGGTACGGGCACTGGAATGCCCGGCCGACGTCGCCGGCGTCCTCCATGCACAACCTGATCCCGCGGTGACGGCAGATGTTGAAGAACGCCCGCACCTCGCCTCTGCGGCTCCGCGAGATGATGATCGACTCGGTACCGACCTGCACCGTCCGGAACGTGCCGGGTGTGGGGACGTCAGAGGCGCGGATCGCGCAGAACCACATGTCCTCGAAGATCTTCGCCTGCTCGAGGGCGAAGATCTGCGGGTCCGTGTAGAAGTGCCCGGGCAGAGTCGAGATCAGCGACTCGGGCAGTTCGGTGGTGGTCATGGAATTCACCTTCGCGTCGCGGCGGGCATGCACGGCGGGTACTGCACAACGGCGGTTGCTGCATCAAGGTGTTGACTGCACTGAAAGGTTGCGCTGGGCGCAACGCGTTCTACAGGATGCAACAGCCTCAGTTTCCTGCCGGTCCGGGCGAACTGTCAAGGTGTTGTCGCCCTGGCCGGTGAGGAGAGCTGTTTCCGCCATCTGGTGAACAGCTTCGGCTGGTTCATCCCGAGGACTGCCACCGGGATGCCGTCCCGTCGGTAGACGACCAGCAAATCGTCCGTCTCGGCGCTTCCGGCCTCGATGGTGACCTCCTCGTCACCCTCCCGGCGGCCGGTGAACTGGATCTTGACCCCGTATTGATCTGACCAGAAGTAGGGCGGACGTAGGGGAGTCGGCGAAGGAGGCAGTCCCAGCATCGAGGCGACCATCACCGCCGGACGGTCGCGCGAGTCGGTCCAGTGCTCGATGCGGTGGTGCCGGCCCCGTACGTCGTCGAACCACGCCGAGCAGTCGCCCACCGCGTAGACACCGGGAGCCGAGGTGGCGCCGACCGCGTCGCAGACCACGCCGCCGCCCGGGTTCGGTGCGGACAGGTCCAGCCCGGAACCGGCCAGCCAATCGATGGCCGGGAGGGCGCCGATGCCGGCCACCACCACGTCGGCCGGGACCTCGGTGCCGTCGGCCAGCAGTACTCCCGTCACGCGGTCGGCGCCGAGTAGTCCCGCGACCGCCACCCCGCACAGCAGTCGGACTCCGTTCCGGGCGTGCAGTCCGGCGACGACGAGTCCCATCTCGGGCCCGAGGGGGCCGGCCAGCGGTGTGGGGGCAGCCTCGATGACCGTGACGTCGATGCCGAGAGCTTTGGCGGTGGAAGCGATCTCGGCGCCGATGAAGCCGGCTCCGATCACCGCGAGTCGGACGCCGGCCTGCAGTTCGGCCTTGAGTGCAACCGCATCGGCCAGGGTGCGGACCGTGTGGACCCCGGCCGGAGCCCCTGGCATTCGCCGGGCTGTCGAGCCCGTGGCGACGACCACGGCGTCCGCGGTGACGGTCCGGCCGTCCGCGAGCCGCACGGTGTGCGTCTTCGGGTCGAGGGCGATCGCTCGGACGCCCAGGATCCACTCCGCGTCCAGGGCCTCGTCGTCCAGTTCGAGTGCCAGGTCGACCTCGGTGGTACCGCCGGAGAGGAACTCCTTCGACAACGGCGGGCGATCGTACGGACGGACGTCCTCGTCGCCGATCATCGTGATCACTCCGGTGAAACCCATTCGCCGCAGGGCTTTCGCAGTCGCGTGCCCGGCCAGGCTGGCGCCGACGACGGTGACCGACGTCAGGTCGGGCATCAGGCGGTGACGCCGGGCGGGAGGTTCGGCGTCTGGTCGGACAGCGTGACGTAGATGTCGCCGTCGGTGATCGTGACGGCGTGCGTCCGGACCCCCTGCTTGGCCGGCGGGGCGTCCACCTCGCCGGTCCGCAGGTCGAATTTGGAGGCGTGCAGCGGGCACTCGATCTCGCAGCCGTCCAACCACCCGTCGGCCAGCGAGGCATCCTGATGGGTACAGGTGTCGTCGATGGCGAACACCTCGCCGTCATCGGTGTGGAACACCGCGATCGGCGGCGACACCTCATCGACCCGGAGGGCTTCGCCGGCGGGTAGTTCGGCGAGCGGGCAGATGCGCAGCACGGGCTTCCTCTTTTGCGCTAGACACAACTCAATTCGTACTACGCAACAGCTTCGAGCAGCGGCGGGGCAGTGTCAAGACGGCCGCGGGCGTTCGACCGACTCCGCCGCGGGGATCTGAGCGTGTCGGCCACGAATTGTTTCGACGCACGCAATCTGGCCGAAATCTCCGCCCGCAGAGCCTGGCGAGCAGTTCCTGTCGGGGCCCGCCCGTACTGTAGGTCTGCTGCCCGAAGTACTGGCCCCTTCAGTACCGCCGGCCTCTGCACCGACCAGGACCGAAGCGCGCGAAGCTGAGAAGAGGAATCGCCATGATGCCCGGTATGCCCGATCTGCAGGCCCTCCTGCGGCAGGCCCAGCAGATGCAGGCCGACATGGCCCAGGCGCAGGCCGATCTCCAGCTGTCCGAGGTAACCGGCCACGCCGGCGGCGGTCTGGTGGCCGCCACGGTGACCGGTGACGGCCAGCTCAAGACCCTGACGATCGATCCGTCCGTCGTCGACCCGACCGATGTCGAGACGTTGGCGGATCTGATCGTGGCGGCCGTCCGTGACGCGAGCCGCTCGGCCGCGGAGCTTGCCGAGCAGAAGATGGGCACCGTCGCCGGCGCGATGTCCGGCCCGGGTGCCTTCGACGGTCCCGGTGGGTTCGATCTGTCCGCGTTCGGCCTGCCCGCGCTGGAGGGGCTGGCCGACGACGAGGACTACGACCCGGATGACGAAGCCGCTGACGATGACGATGACGATGTGGTCGACGACGACGTGCAGGACGGTCCGCCCCGAACCCTGCCTCCAGCAGGGGTCTGATCGGTGTACGAAGGCCCCGTCCAGGACCTGATCGACGAGTTGGGCCGGCTGCCCGGCATCGGTCCGAAGTCCGCCCAGCGATTGGCGTTCCACCTGCTCACGGCGGATGGCTCGGACATCACCCGACTGCAGACGGCTCTGCAGCGGGTGAAGGACGAGGTCCGGTTCTGCACCGAGTGCGGGAACGTCGCCGAAGGCGACCTGTGTCGGATCTGCAGCGACCCGCGTCGCGACATCGGCCTCATCTGCGTGGTCGAGGAGCCGAAGGACGTGCCCGCCATCGAGCGCACCCGTGAGTTTCGCGGCCGCTATCACGTCCTCGGTGGCGCCATCTCACCGATCGACGGCATCGGTCCCGACCAACTGCGCATCGCCCCGCTGCTCCGGCGGATCGCCGAGCCGGGCGTCAGCGAGGTCATCCTGGCGACCGACCCGAACCTCGAGGGTGAAGCCACCGCGACCTACCTGATCAGGTTGCTGCGCACCTTTCCCGATCTGTCCGTCACCCGGCTGGCGAGCGGTCTACCCGTCGGTGGTGACCTCGAATACGCCGACGAGGTCACCCTCGGGCGAGCCTTCTCCGGTCGTCGGTCCGTCGACGCCTGAGCCCGGCCGCCGAGCAGACCAGCAAGTCTTGCCGCCGACAGCCAGCCGAAGCGGACATTCTCCTGCCGTCCAGTCGTCAGGCCGCCAGGCTTGTGCTCGCGACGAACCTTGCGGCATAGCTGGGCTTTTGCCGGTTTCCATTGTGTATCGAATGTAACGATGCAATCACGGCGCTAGGAGTGTCACAGCATCACGCATACGGTTCGCAGATCAATCGAGCCGCCGCGGCTACTGGTTGAGGGCTGTCCTCGAAACGGCTCTGGCGCCAAGACAGGGAGTCCGGCACCGTCGGATCGGCAGCATCGATCATTTTCGACATCAGGTCGGCTGCACAGGCAGCGGGCCAATCCATCACCTGGAGGTTGGCAAGCGTGAGACGATCCAATTTGATCGGGCTGGGGTTGGCCCTCACCGCAGCAGTGACGCTGGCCAGTTGTGCCAGCTCGAACCGTGGGGCCACCACCACCGCCCCGACGACGCCCCCGACCAGCAGCGGCGGCGGAGCGGCGAGCAGTGTGCCCGCGACCGCCGCTCCCAGCAGTGGTGGTGCCGTCAGCAGTGGTGGAGCCGCCAGCAGCGCGCCCGTGAGCGGTGGCGCCGGCGGCGGACCCACCGATCCGAACGGAACCTTCGTGTTCGGTGCGGCCGGTGCCCCCAGCATGTTCGATCCCCTCTACGCCACCGACGGTGAGACGTTCCGCGTCACCCGGCAGATGACGGAGGGCCTGATCCAGTTCAAGCCAGGAACCGCTGACGTCGAACCGGCGCTGTCCGATTCCTGGACGCAGTCGTCCGACGGTCTGGTGTGGACGTTCAAGATCCGTCAGGGAGTGAAGTTCACCGACGGGACCGCTCTGGACGCCGCGGCCGTCTGCTACAACTACGATCGCATGTTCTCCCAGACCGGCGCCGGTGCAACGCTTGCGCAGTACTGGTCGGACAACTTCGGTGGCTTCAAGGGGCAGAAGGACGACGCCGGCAAGGTCATCCCCAGCCTCTACAAGTCCTGCGTGGCCAAGGACGCCGCCTCAGCGGTGGTGACCATCTCCAGGTCGACCTCGAAGTTCCCGGCCATCCTGGGTCTGCCGTCCTTCTCGATCCAGTCGCCGGCCGCGTTGAAGCAGTACAGCGCCGATTCGGTCAAGGCCGACGGCGACAGCTTCATCTACCCGGCCTACGCCCTGTCGCACCCGACCGGGACCGGTCCGTTCAAGTTCTCGAAGTACGACAAGACCAACAACACGGTCGAACTCGTCCGCAACGACGGCTACTGGGGTGCCAAGGCGAAGGTCGCCAAGCTGATCTTCCAGATCATTCCGGACGAGACCGCGCGGAAGCAGGCGCTGCAGGCCGGCACCATCGACGGCTACGACCTGCCGAACCCGGCCGACTGGGATGCCCTGACGAAGGCCGGCTTCAATGTCGCGGTCCGCCCGGCGTTCAACGTGCTGTACCTGGGTATCGACCAGAAGAACAATCCCAAGCTGGCCGATCTGAAGGTCCGTCAGGCGATCGCCTACGCCTTGAACCGCAAGCAGTTCGTCGACTCCCAGCTTCCCGCAGGGGCCGAGGTCGCGCTCAACTTCTACCCGAAGACCGTTGACGGCTGGACCGACGCCGTGCAGAAGTACGACTACGACCCGGCCAAGGCGAAGGCCCTGCTGGCCGAGGCCGGCGCCTCCAACCTGACGCTCAATTTCTGGTGGCCGACGGAGGTCTCGCGGCCGTACATGCCAGACCCCAAGAGCGTCTTCACGGCCTTCAAGGCGGACCTGGAAGCGGTGGGCATCAAGATCACCGAGACCTCGAAGCCGTGGAACGGTGGATACCTCGACGGTGTCGACGCCACCAAGCCAGATCTGTTCCTGCTCGGCTGGACCGGCGACTACAACACCCCGGACAACTTCCTCGGGTCGTTCTTCTCCGACTCGAAGAACCGCTTCTACACCGCGGCCTCGTCCTGGGGAACCACGTTCTCCACCGAATTGGCAACTGCCGACTCGGAGCCGGACAAGGCCAAGCGTGACGCCATGTATGTCGCGCTGAACAAGAAGATCATGTCCGACTACCTCCCGGCGATCCCGATCTCGCACTCGCCGCCGGCGCTGGTCATCGCCAGCGACGTCAAGGGTCTGATCCCGAGCCCGCTGACCGACGAGAGGTTCGCCTCGGTCTACAAGGGCTGATCGTCTTCGTTGTCCAGAATCCGGTGGCAGCCGTCCTTCTCGTTGGGCGGCTGCCACCGGGGGCCATTGGCCGGCTGTGCCCGTGCGTAGCCGGAGTCGACGATCGGGGATTTGGCACATGTCGGGAGATGACTCTCTTGAGCTTCAGCACACGGTGAGGCACGACGCATGTTGAGACACAGCGCATGTTGAGGGCTGGCGCATGTTGAGATACACGGTCCGGCGACTGCTGCAACTGGTGCTGGTCATGCTGGTCCTGTCGTTCCTGTTGTTCATCTGGCTCCGCAGCCTGCCCGGTGGGACCGTGTCCGCCATCCTCGGCGAGCGGGCCACGCCGGCCAAACGCGCCGAACTGAATGCCGTGCTCGGGCTGGACCAGCCGGTCGTCGTGCAGTACGTCAAGTTCCTGGGGCGGGTCCTGCACGGCAATTTCGGTTCCTCCACAGCCGTCTCTCCCGGATCGACAGCGCTGCAGGTGTTCGGCGACCGTTTCCCGGCTACGGTAGAACTCGCGTTCGGCGCCATGCTCTTCGCGCTCGTCTTCGGCATTCCGCTCGGTTACATCGCCGCCCGCCGGCGCGGCGGATGGCTGGACAACGCCGGCATGGTCACGTCGCTGCTCGGCATCGCGGTTCCGGTGTTCTTCCTGGCCTTCCTGCTCAAGTTCATCTTCGCCGTCAAACTCGGCTGGCTCCCGCCGACCGGACGTCAGGCGGTGAACATCGACGCCACCAGGGTGACCGGCTTCTTCGTCCTGGACGGCCTGCTCACGCGCGAGTACGACGCGTCCTGGGATGCGGTCAAACACCTGATCCTGCCGTCGATCACGCTCGGCACCATTCCGTTTGCGGTGATCTTCCGGATCACCAGGTCCTCCGTCCTCGAGGTGTTGAACGAGGACTTCATCCGGACCGCGGAGGCGAAAGGCCTGACCAACCGGGTGATCCGGGGTAGGCACATCCTGCGCAACGCGTTGCTGCCGGTGGTGACCGTGACCGGTCTCCAGGTCGGTGCGCTGCTGGCCGGGGCCGTGCTGACCGAGAAGGTCTTCGGCTACCCGGGTCTCGGGGAGGCCACCGCCATTGCGTTCACGCAGAAGGACTATCCGGTGTTGCAGGTGCTGATCCTCGCCTCCGCCGCGACCTACGTCATCGTCAACATGCTCGTCGATCTGAGCTATGCCGTGATCGACCCGAGAATCAGGACGAGGTGAGATCCGCGTGACCAACAGCGATATCCTTGCCACCGAAACCGGCGATGCCGGCCCACCCCGCCGCTGGGGCGGCTGGCGCAAGGGCCGGATCGACGGACTGGCCGCGTCTGCCGCCGACGACGGCGGTGTCTCGCTCTGGCAGGACGCCTGGCGCCGCCTGCGGATCACCCCGGTCTTCTGGATCGGTGCGGTGATCATCGGACTCTTCGTGATCCTGGCCATCATCGCCCCGTGGATCGCGCCGCAGGATCCGGCGGCGCAACTGCTCATCGGGCAGACGTCCCGGGCCCGGAACCAGATCGCCCCCGCCCAGCCAGGTTTCCTGCTCGGGGGAGACACCTACGGTCGGGACCTGTTCTCCCGCTTGGTTCTCGGTAGCCGGCAAACGCTGCTGGTCGGCGTCTTCGCCACCCTCATCGGGTTGACCGGAGGGCTGATCCTGGGCTTGCTGGCCGGTGCCTTCGGCGGCTGGGTGGACACCGTCGTCATGCGGATCGTCGACGTGATGTTGTCCATTCCCTCTCTGCTGCTGGCCATCTCGATCGCCGTGCTGTTCACGAACCCGAACCTGACCACGGTGATCATCGCGGTCTCGGTGGTGCAGATCCCGGTCTTCGCGCGCCTGCTGAGAGGCCAGATGCTGGCGCAACGCGATTCCGACCACGTGCTGGCGGCTCGATCCCTCGGCGTCCGCCGCGCCCCCATCGTCTTCAAGCACATGCTGCCGAACTCGATCTCGCCGGTGATCGTGCAGGCCACGCTGGTGGTCGCCACCTCCATCATCGATGCGGCTGCCCTGTCCTTCCTCGGCCTGGGATCGCAGGACGCCGGCACCCCGGAATGGGGACAGATGCTCGGGGAGGCGCAGGATCGCATCGACTCCCATCCGGGCCTCGCCTTCTGGCCGGCCGGTGCCATCGTGGTGGTGTCGCTCGGATTCACGTTGCTCGGGGAATCTCTCCGCGAGGCCATCGACCCGAAGAACCGGAGGTGACCATGTCCCTGCTCACGGTGTCGGACCTGAGTGTCGAATTCACCAGGCGTGGCGTCGCCCCGTTCAAGGCGGTCGACAAGGTCAGTTTCGAGGTGAGCCCCGGTCGCACGATCGGTTTGGTCGGCGAGTCCGGTTGCGGCAAGTCGGTCACGTCGCTGGCGATCATGCGACTGCTGGCGTCCCGCGGTTCGACGGTGACGGGCAATGTGGTGTTCGAGGGCACCGACCTGCTGAAACTGAGCCGTTCGGCAATGCGGGACCGCCGCGGTCGCGATCTGGCGATGATCTTCCAGGACCCGCTGTCCAGTCTGAATCCGGTGATCTCCATCGGGCTGCAGGTAGCCGAGGTCCTGGTGAGACACCGCGGCATGAAGCGCGGTGCGGCCATGCGGGAGGCGGTCGAGCTGCTCGACCAGGTCGGGATCCCCGACCCGGGACGGCGAATCGGCGAGTACCCGCACCAGTTGTCCGGCGGCATGCGTCAGCGCGCCTTGATCGCGATGGCGCTGGCCTGCCGGCCCCGGCTGCTCATCGCCGACGAACCGACGACCGCCCTCGACGTGACGATCCAGGCCCAGATCCTGATGCTGCTGAAGTCCCTGGTGACCGATCACGGCACCGCGATGATCCTGATCACCCACGATCTCGGGGTGGTCGCGGGGCTGTGCGACGAGGTCAACGTCCTCTACGCCGGGCGCGTGGTGGAGCGCTCCGGGCGGCACGAACTGTTCGCGGCCCCGGGACATCCGTACACGAACGGCCTGCTCGCCTCGATTCCCCGATTGGACACGGGCGGCGGGCGACTGATCCCGATCCCCGGTTCGGTGTCCGACAACATCCCGTGGACCGACGGCTGTGCCTTCGCGCCCCGGTGCTCCCAGCCGGTGGACGCCTGCCGTCAGGTGTCGCCCGACCTGGTCGGTCCCGACCACCACCTGCTGCGCTGCCACCACCCGGTGGCCCAGCCGTCGCGGCAGGAGGTGGTGTCCGGATGAGCGGCAGGACAGGGACGAGCGCGAACACCGGAACGAGCGGAAAGACGAGGATGACCGGCCGGGAGACGACGACGAAGGCGGGGATGGGCGAGGTCCTGCTGGACGTCAGGGATCTCAAGGTCCACTTCCCGATCAAGCGGGGCGTGCTGTTCGACCGGACCATCGGGTACGTCTACGCCGTCGACGGTGTCTCGTTGACGGTGAACCGCGGCCAGACCTACGGTCTCGTCGGTGAATCCGGTTGCGGCAAGTCAACTCTCGGTCGTGGCATCCTGCGGCTCGTCGACCTGACGTCGGGCTCGGTTCTCTTCGACGGCCAGGACATCGCCACCCTCGCCACCCAGGAACTCCGCCGGGCGCGACGGCGGATGCAGATGGTGTTCCAGGACCCGCTGTCCAGTCTCGACCCGCGGCAGTCCGTCCGCTCGATCCTCGAGGAGGGGATGAAGGCGCACGGGCTGGCGACGTCGGCCACTCAGGTCGGGGCGCGGCTGCGCGAACTGCTCACCGCGGTCGGCCTGCCCACCAGTGCCCTGCGGAAGTACCCGCACGAGTTCTCGGGCGGGCAGCGGCAGCGTATCGGGGTGGCGCGGGCGCTGACCGTCAACCCCGATCTGATCGTCGCGGACGAGCCGGTGTCTGCGTTGGACGTCTCGGTGCAGGCCCAGGTGGTCAACCTGCTGTCCGATCTGCAGGAGCAGATGGGGCTGACGTACATCGTCATCGCCCACGACCTTGCGGTGGTGCGGCACATCTCCGATCGGGTGGGCGTGATGTACCTCGGTTCACTCGTCGAGGAGAGCGACTCCGAGCTGCTCTACGAGAACCCGCTGCACCCGTACAGCCGCGCACTGCTCTCTGCCGTCCCGGTGCCCGACCCGGTGGTCGAGGACACCCGCGAGCGGATCCTGCTGAAGGGCGATCTGCCGTCCCCGGCCAATCCGCCGTCGGGCTGCCGGTTCCACACGCGATGCCCCTGGCGGCAGCCGACCCGGTGCGACACCGAACGCCCGGAACTCCTCGAGTTCAGCCCCGGGCACCGCGTGGCCTGCCATTACGTCGCCGACATCGCCTCTGGCCAGCTCCAGCCGCACGAGGTGTCGACCGCCGTCGTCTGAGCTTTCGTGCGTTGATTGGCTCAGACCAGCCGGACGCTGATTCCCTCGAGCGTGATGACGTCGCCTCGATGGAGCTGGCGGCCGCGGCGCATCTCGACCTCGTCGTTGACGGTCACCAGGCCGTCCTCGAGGATGGGCCGGACGTCGGCGCCGTTGTCCACCGCGCCGGCCAGCTTGAGCAGTTGGCCGAGCCGGATCATGTCGCCGGTGATTCCGATGTCGTGCATCGGCCCATCATCCCGCACGGTCGGATGGTCCGGTTGCAGGCCAGCGCTGGTCCGATCCCCAGCCGGCGACGCTTGCGTCCTGCGAAGTGCTCGCTATAGCGAGCACTTTGCAGGACGCTATCGCCACGTCGCATCGCTATCGCCACGTCGCATCGCTATCGCCACGTCGCATCGCTATCGCCACGTCGCATCGCAAGCGCTACGTCGCATCGGCCGGTGGGTTCAGACCTCGGCCGACATCTCGCCGAGCGGTCGGGTGGCCAGGTCCTCGCGGATCACGGCCTTGCGGATCTTCCCGCTGGCCGTGCGCGGCAGAGCGTCGACGAACTGCACTCCGATCGGACACTTGAAGTGCGCCAGCCGCTCTCGTGCCCAGTCGATGATCTCCCGCTCGCTGGGTTCGGTACCCGGCTTGGCCACCACCACGGCGTAGGGCGACTCGCCCCAGCGCTCCGAGGAGACCCCGACGACAGCGATCTCGGCAATGGCGGGGTGCCCGGACAGCACACTCTCGACCTCGGCCGGATAGACGTTCTCCGCGCCGGAGACGATCATGTCCTTGACCCGGTCGTGCAGGAACAGATAGCCGTCCTCGTCGACCGAGCCCCCGTCGCCGGTACGGAGCCATCCGCCGGGCAGCAGCGTCGCGCTGTTCGCGTCGGGCCGCCGCCAGTACCCCTTCATCACCAGGTCCCCGCCGATCAGCACCTCGCCGCGTTGGCCGATCGGCAGTTCCTCCGAGGTGGCCGGATCGACGATCTTCACCGTGCTGCCCTTCAGGGGCCGTCCCACCGACTGCAGGCGCTTCTCCAGACCGGGTGCCGGATGGTGATCCTCCGGGGTGAGAATGGTGATTCCGCCAGTGGATTCGGTCAGTCCGTAGCTCTGCACGAACGAGCACCCGAAGATCTCCGTGGCCCGGATCAGCACCGGCACCGGAATCGGGGCAGCGCCGTAGATCAGGTATTTCAACGCAGAGAAGTCGGCGTCGGCGACACCGGGAACGTTGATCAGCACCTGCAGGACGGCTGGGACAACGACCGCGTGCGAGACCTGTTGCCGCCGCCACAGTTCGATCAGTCCGGGGAGGGAGGCGGCGCTCTCCAACAGCAGCGCCGAGCCGTTCAGGGTCGCCACCAGGGCCAGGCCGATGCCGGCGATGTGGAAGAACGGAATCGGCGCGGTCGCGACCGAGGTGTTGTCGAGCCGGATGATCGTCTGCAGGGGGGACAGCGCGATGCCGATGTTGCGGCCGGTGAGCTCGATGCCCTTGGCCGGGCCGGTCGTTCCGGAGGTGTAGAAGATGACCGCTGTGTCGTCGACGTCCTGTTGCGCGCCCGGATCGGTGTCCGCAGCGTCCGTCAGCCACTCGTCCCAGGCGGCGGCCCCGTTTTCGCTACCCGCTGCGCCGACGGTGACAGCTCGGAGCAGCCCGGTGATGGTCACCGCCACCGGGACGTGCTGCTCGTCGCCGGCACCGATCACGATGACGGCCGGCTCCGCGTCCTGCAGGATCTGGGCCACCTCGGGTGGGGCCAGCCGATTGTTGAGGGCCGTCGGGATCGCGCCCATCTTGGCCGCGCCGTAGAGCACCGCGAGGAAGGCGGGTGAGTTGGCCCCGATGAAGGCGACCCGGTCGCCGGCCCTGACCCCGTCACGCAGGAGGGCGTTCGCCACCCGGTTCGCGAGGCGGTCCAACTCGGCGAAGCTGGTGACCCGGTCCGCCTCGATGATGGCCGGAGCCGTCGGCGTTGCCACTGCGTTCGCCCGCAGGATGTCGGCAATGCGGACGACCGGACGGCCATCAGGGAGGAGGGCGGTAGCGCCGTGCTCACCCGGGTCGAGGGTGGCGGCGCCGACTGGACTCGTCGCTGTCATAGCGGCGTCCTTTCCTCCCGGGAAGAACCGGCAGCGTCGCTGCGGGCCCCCAGCCTGACACGCGTGTTTCCGCCCCCGCAACGGGCGGCATGCAGACTGCGTGAAATTCGCTGCGCCGGCCTACGTGTCGCTGTCTGTTCGCGGGGCCGGGTGCGGGGTCGGTAGCCGTCTTACAGGCCTGGCTACCGGGCGGCGCGCATCCGGTTGTTACGGGGCAGGTGTTCGAGCTCGGCCAGACCGAGCGCTTCCATCAGGGGGGGCAGGTACATGCCGAAGCGGCCGCAGTAACCCTTGCGGAGGCCATACCAGCCGCCCACCGGATTCGACTCCGATCGGCCCCAGGCCTCGACGGTGCCGTCCTTGGCCGGCTTGTTCTCGTCCGCGCTGCCGAGCGGGATCCAGTCGCCCGCTTCTGTCAGCATGGCGGCCAGGTCGTCGAGGCTACGCAGGTCGTAGTAGAGGGTGGTGGACCCGACGACGCAGACGAGGCGGGGCGGATCGTTCGCCTCGTCCCGGTACATCGTGTACTCACCGGTGCCGGGCGGCGTGCGGAGCTGCCACGGATCGTCCTTGGTACCACTGCCGATCGGCGTCATCTTCGATCCTCCGTGCTTGGCGGGGCCGTGTCGCAGCAATCGTGGCCCCACATCGGTGCTGGCACAAGCAGCGCAGGCTGGGTGGCTCTGGACGAACGAGCGTCCCGAGTACCGTTGCCTCTGTGGAGACGGGAGGTCGCCCATGCTGGAGGTCATCTTCGACGCGGGTTTCGACCCCCTGCTGCCAGGTCGCGCAGGCGAGCGCTCACGGGCCCGCCGGGCCGCGAAGACCCTCGACGAATTCGAGCGTGCTGGCACCGTGACCTGCCCCGGCGCCATACGCACGCCGATGGCGATGACGAACGGGTACGTCACCCTGCGAGCGGACTCGATCGTCTTCACCAAGGTGTCCGGCTCCAAGATGACCCACACCGACATCGACTGGACGGACCTCCTGTGCTTTTCGTCCGTGTCCAACAAGTTCAAGCACGAACGCGACCTCAGCAAGTGGTGGACCCTGGTCCACCTGGTGTACCCCGCCCACGAGGCGGTGCTGGCCTGTGCGCCGAACGGCCGGACCGCCCTGCTCAAGGTCCTGGTCGATCGCGGGATCCGGCAGCTCGGGCCGTGACCGTCCGGTTCAGCTGCGCCGCAGGTCATTCGGGTGGCTGGTGCTCCTGGCAGTAGTGCCACCGGTTCGGCAGTTGGCAGAACAGGGGCTGGGTCAGATCGTCGGGAATCGCTTGTTCCCAGGGGAAGTGACCCTCGCTGTCGGCCCAGATCGCCTGCAGTGCTTCAATTTGTCGGTTCTGGTAGACCGCTCCCGCCGTCAGCAGGACGTTGGCCGGGGACGCGATCGGTAGGAAGAAGAGGTTCAGCCCGGCGATCGTCAGGCGAACCTCGGGCACGAGTCGTAGCCCTCGCTTGATCCCGTTGCCCAGTTGGTTCAGCACTTGATAGGCCTCCTCGGTGGGGCGGCCGCTGATCAGGATCTCCGGCAGTCGGTGGCGGGTGAAGCCGATCGAGTAGGCGAATGCCGGGAAGACGCCTTCGTCGTCGACCGCGCCCTCGACGGCGGTGATCGACCAGCCGAAGCGGCTGATCTGGTCCCGGACGTTGGCCAGGCTTTGCTCCTCGGTCATTCCGTTGCAGATAGTGCACATGTGTCCCCCTGGAGTGGTTGGAAAGTGTGTCCGTCGGCGATTCCCGGCCGGTGCAGATGATGATGCACCGAGGCACCGACAGCCCCTGATCTGCGGATTCGCCGATTCCGGCTTCCTGAATCCCGGCGTGGCCGATCCGCGATCGAGCGGGGACCATAAGTCTCACTCGTGTCCGAAATATCGGAATTATGATCCCCGCTCGACCGGTGACCGGCCGCCAACCCCAGCGGGACTCAGGCAAAAACCCAGCGGGACTCAGACGAAGGTGACGAGCCGGTCGAAGAGGGCGGCGAGGACGGCCGGGTCAACCGGGGGCAGGCCGGTCAGGGCCGCGAAGTAGAGGCCGAAGCCGACCAGTCGAATGTTCTCGGCCCGCACGGGGTCGATGACGGCGGCACGCATCGGCTCCTCCCAGGCTCGGAAGATATCCGCGAGCAGGGCGGCGGCCTCGGCGTCGAACTCCCCGGTCTCCGCGTTCTGGCCAGTGCGGACGGCCGCGATCAGCGAGGTGAAGAAGCCGGCCTCGTCGTCCTCGGTGGGTTCGGAGTATTCGAGAAAGCCACGGGCCGCCCCGGACCGGGTGACGGCGTCGGACATCTCGGCGGTCACCGAGTCCCGCACGGAGCCCAGCAGCCCGAGGTACATCGCGGACTTGGATGGGAAGTGGTAGAGCAGTCCGCCTTTCGAGACACCGGCTTCGGCGGCCACGGCCTCGAGGGTGACCGAGCTGTTGCCGCTGCGCGCCAGGATGTCGCGAAGGGCCCGCAGAATTCGCTCGCGGGTGTCGGTGGCCATCAGATAGACTGTACCGGCTGGACGGTAAACAGTCTGTTTTGGCATTGTCAGGTTCGTGTCACCGGCGCGGACCCAGTGAGGGAGTGATCTTCAGTGTTCGGCCCGTACATCCAGGTCTTGCGGCGCCCCGGCGCTGCCCGCTTCTCCGCGGCCGGGATGCTCGCACGTATGCAGATGTCCATGGCCGGCCTCGGTGCCGTCATGTTGCTGTCCGCCGAACGCGGCTCGTTCGCGGTGGCCGGCACCGTCTCCTCCATCTATGCACTGTCCGGCGCTGCGATCAGTCCGCAGATCTCGCGGCTGATCGACATCCGCGGGCAGCGTTCCGTGGTCCCCAAACAACTGTTCCTGCACGTCCCGGCCATCGCTGCGATCGTATTCGTCGCCGTGGCGACCGAGCTGACGTGGCCGATCTTCGTCCTCGCGTTCGTCGCGGGCGCCTCCCAGCCGATCATCGGTCCGCTGGTGCGGACCCGCTGGTCGACCATGTTGAAGGGCGACCCGGCACTCCGGACGGCGTTCGCCTGGGAGTCGCTGATCGACGAGGCCGTCTTCATCATCGGTCCGCCGCTGGCGACTGTGCTTGCGCTGCAGCTGTTCCCGGCTGCTGCGCTGATCCTGGCCACCTCCCTGCTGATCATCGGTACCCTGCTGCTACTGACCCAGCACAGCACGGAACCGATTCCGTCCGGCCGCTCGATGGCCCGCGGCGGCCGCCCGGCCATCCTGCTGCCCGGGGTCGCCGGCGTGACGGCGATCTTCGCCCTGATGGGCGGCATCTTCGGCGCCTTCGAGGTGACGACCGTGGCCTTTGCAAAGGAGGCCGGACACTCCGGCATCGCCGGTCTGCTGCTCGCGCTGTACGCGTTCGGCTCGCTGCTCGCCGGTCTGATCTTCGGCGTGGCCAAGATCAAGGCGTCGTTGCTGCGTCAGTTCGGCTTCTCGATCGCGGTGCTGGCCGTCGTCACCCTGCCGATGCCGTTCCTGCCGAACGTGTGGTTCGTCGGTGCCGGTCTGATGCTGGCCGGCGTCGCGTGCTCACCTGCCCTGATTTCGGGCATGAGCCTGATCGAGCGAATCGTGCCGGCGCACCGTCTCACCGAGACGATGTCCTGGACCGGCTCCGGGATGGCGGTCGGTATCGCAATGGCCACCCCACTGGCCGGGATCGTCATCGACAACAGCGGTGCGTCCGACGCCTACTGGGTGACGTCGGGCTGCGCGGTCGGTGCCTTCGTCGTGTCGCTCCTGGTGCTCCGCTCGCTCCGCCGCTCGATCGCCGGTGTCACGCAACTCGAAGCCGACGAGGCGGCGGGCCAGAGTGTCATCAGCGAGTTGATGCCGGCCATGGTCACGCCCGCCCGCGAGTTGCTGACCAAGTAGCAGGCTCACCCGTCGCGGTGGGTGCTGGCCCAGGCGAGGAGGCGCTCGAGCGGCCAGGTGTTGACGATCCGGTCCACCGGAACGCCCACCTCCGCCGCTCGGGTACACCCCAGCATCTGCCAGTCCAGCTGGCCCGGCGCGTGCGCATCGGTGTCGATGCTGAACAGGCAGCCGGCCCGCAGTGCCATGTCGATGAGCCGCTTCGGTGGATCGAGACGTTCCGGCCGGGAATTGATCTCGACCGCGACACCGTGCTCGGCGCAGCCGTCGAAGACCATCTGGGCATCGAACGTGCTCTCCGGACGGGACGTCGGCCGCCCCCTGCTCGGACCCGCCGCCACCATCCGGCCGGTGCAGTGCCCCAGCACATTCGTATGCGGGTTGCGGACGGCGGCGAGCATCCTGGCCGTCATCTCGCGTGAGCCGGAACGCAGTTTCGAATGCACGGACGCCACGACGACGTCGAGCCTGCCCAGCATCTCGTCGGTCTGGTCAAGGGTGCCGTCCTCGTTGATGTCGCACTCGATCCCGGACAGCAGGGTGAAGTCCGGTAGGGCGCCGTTGATGGCGGCGACGACCCCGAGTTGCTTCTCCAGCCGCTCCGCGGTGAGGCCGTTGGCGACCGTCAGGCGGGGGGAATGGTCGGTGAGCACCATGTACTCGTGCCCGATCTCCATGCCCGTGACGGCCATCTCCTGGATCGGACTGCCGCCGTCACTCCACTCGCTGTGCGTGTGCAGATCACCGCGGAGGGCCGCGCGCAGGTCCTCGCCGCCGACCGCGAGCGGCCCGACGTCCTTCTCCAGATCGGCGAGGTAGTCGGGGACGACACCGGTCAATGCCTGCTCGGCCACCGTTCCGGTCTTCGGCCCGATGCCGGTCAGATTGGTCAGAGTGCCTGCTGCCGAGCGCTTCTCGAGATCTCCCTCGGGCAGTTTCGCCAAGGCGGTGGCCGCGGTGCGGAAGGCTTTCACCCGGTACGTCGGCGCCTGTCCGCGCTCGAGCAGAAATGCGATGCGCCGCAGCGCCGCGACCGGGTCCATGGATCAGCATCGTAGTCAGGCGGCGCAGTGCGTAGGTGAGTAACTTCGTGCGTCCGGCCGGCAGTGGGCCGACGTACCGTCGGATATGGATCAAGATCGAGGACTTTTCGGGCCGGACAGCGTGACCTGGCGGGTGCATTCGGATCCGACGTACGCCGTCGGTGGTCTGCGCGGGCTGCTGCTGCAGGCGCTGCACCCACTGGCCATGGCTGCGGTGGAGCAGAACGGCGGCTTCGATGCCGATCCGTGGGGGCGGCTGACCAGGACCTCGCAGTACATCGCCACCATCACCTTCGGGACCGAGGTCGAGGCACTGCGGGCCTCGGCGAGGGTTCGCGGGATCCATCGCAAATTGCGTGGCACGGACCCGTTCACCGGTGAGGAGTTCCGCCTCGACCGGCCCGATCTCCTGCTCTGGGTGCACTGTTGCGAGATCGACTCGTTGCTGTCCACCGCACTACGCGGCGGGTTGGAGCTCTCGGACGTCGAAGCCGATGCCTATGTCGCGGAGCAGATCCGGTCCGCCGAACTCGTCGGGCTGCCGGCCGCGTCCGTGCCGGCGACGCAGGCCGAGTTGGCGGAGTACTTCAGTGCCGTCCGGCCGGCGTTGAAGCTGACCAAGGCCGCCCGACGGGGCGCGAGGGGCATCTTCACCCCTCCGATGCCCGGCTGGGTTCGCCTCCTGACGCCGGCCCGTCCCGCGTGGGGTGGTCTGGCCGCGTTGTCGGTCGGATTGCTGCCGACCTGGGCCCGCCGGATGTACCGGCTTCCGGGGCTGGGCGTCACTGATCTGGCCTCCACCAGCGCGCTCCGGGCCCTGCGGACCACGGCGCTCGCAGTGCCGGAACGCTTCCGTGAGGGGCCGACCCTCAAGGAGGCTAAGGCGCGCCAGATCGCCTGAGATCGGCTGCCCTGCTCAAAGTTCTCGCGGGTCTGTGCGGGGGCTCATGCAGTCAGCTCCCGTTCGAGCGGCGTGCGGAATCGCGGGATGAAGCGAAGCGCTCCGAGCCAGTCCGTCAGGTCGGCGGCCCGCTGCTCGACCGCGTTCACGCCCGAAGCGCCGATGTCCTCGAGCAGCTCGAGGCGGATCTCGCCGTTCCGACGTTGCGCCCATCCGCCGACCACCCGCCCCTGCCAGAAGATGGTCGGACCGATGTTGCCCGTCCGGTCGAAGAGTCGCTCCCGGTGCTCGCCGAGGTACCAGCCGCGCTCGACCCAGCCCATCGGGGTCGGGTCGAGGGCCGGGAGCAGCGCGGCAGTCGGTTCCGGTTCGGCGGTCGGGTCGAGGTCGTCGGCCAGGGCAATGCCGGGTGTCCCGTCCAGATCGACCTCCACGGTGTTGATGTCCTTCAGGGCGGTGCGCGTCTGCCCGACGGTCCAGCCGGTCCACCAGACGAGGTCGGCAAGTGGAGCCGGTCCGAACCGTGCCAGCCACTGCTGCGCGAGAGTGACGCGGGCCTCGGCCGGATCGAGATCGCCGAGACCGCCGGGCATCCAGGCCGTTGCCGGCCACCACTCGTTCCGGTTGGACGTCCAGCCGCCCACGGGTGCGCCGCGGATGATCCTGCCCTGCAACGCCAGTATCGTCAGGACCCGGCTGGTGACCTTCTGCGGTGCGGCATAAGCCTTGTCCGGGGCGAGATCCAGGATCGCATTGAGGCGGGGTTCGTCGGCCACCAGGTCGGTGGCGACAGCCCGGCCCCGTCTGGTCAGGGCGGCGACCGCCGACTCGCTCACTTCGTCGAGCCACCGCTCGACGTCGTCGGAGATCTCTGCCTGACGGAGCTCGGTGAGCAGTCGTTTGCACTGGGTCGCAGCAACTCCCAGTGCGGAGGACGCCTGCAGGACCGGGGCGAGGTCGGTGGCAGTGACGAACATGGTGCGCCGCATGGCCATCATCCGGACCAGGTGCTTCCGACCGTAGATGGCGTCGGCGATCTCGGTCTGGGATCCGGCTGTCATCCGTGCCCACGCCGACAGGTACACCGTGGCCGGGTCGGTGGCGTGCAGGGCCACGATCGCATCGGCGACGGCGGCGACGTCAGGGGAGCGGGTCGCCGCGGTCAGCAGGTGCCTGACCTGCAGACGGCGGCGTCGCTCGGCGGTGTCGATGGCGATCATCGGTCCATGATGGCTGACCCCGGTGTACAAACCCCGCTGCGTCCTGCACAGTGATCGCTATAGCGAACCCTGTGCAGGACGCAAGCGACGGTGCTGGGTCACCCGCCGAAGCCGGAGCCGTACAGCTTGTGGCCCTGCCCGTCATAGGTCGTGATCTGGTAGCCGACCTTCGCGGTCGGCGCCGGGAGGGCGAAGGTGTGGTAGCTGCCGACGCTGCTCATCAGCACGTCCGTCCTGCCGGCCAGGGCCGCCGTCGCGACGAAGCGGGTGACCTTGGTGCCTTCCATGATGTCGACCCGACCGACCTTCGGGCCGACAGCTCCCCAGAGCAGGGGTGTCCCGGTCGGGGAGACGACGAGGGCGAGCGGCCCACCGGGAAGCTCGAGTTCCGGGATCACCCCTACCGGAACGGCTCTCGAGGTCGAGTCGGCACTGGCCACCAGACAGAGAGCGGATTCGCCGGCCACGCTGCCCTGGTGTAGGGCCATCGTGATGGATGTCCCATCGGATACCTTCTGCGACACGGTTGCGGTGGCAGCGCCGACAGGACAGGTGAGCGACTGACCGACTCCCCCGAGTGGCTGTTCGGGCTGGGCGGCAGGAGTGGGGGCAGCCAGGATCGTCGGCCCGACATCAGTTGGTGTACGGGTCATGTCGTAGGGCAGCTCCGTCAGGATCTTGCCGTCCCTGCTCATCACCCGAACGGTGCCGGACCCGGTCAGTTCCCGGGCGACGGAGGTGAGGGTGGCTTTGCCGCCGCCACTGGTCTCCAGGTCCAACCGGTTGTCCTCCGGGAGGACTGCGCCGGCCGAGTTCACGAAGACCAGCTTGGCGGCCTCGGCGGAAAGGACCCCCCACCACCAGGTGTGGCCCGGAGTGGCGGCCGTTCCGTCCGTCAGGAGCGGCGAGCCGTCGCCGAGGCGGATGCCGGCGTGCCAGGCCACACCGTTGAAGAAGCAGGCCCGACCGTCGGCTGTGGCGCTGATCGCGATGAGAGCCCCGGAAGCCGCTGCGGTGGAGGCAGATCCGTAGGAGTTGGGCAGGTGGTGCCCGAATCCGCAGTCCGACGTGTCCACCACCGGCGGGGCCACCGGCTCCGGGCGTTGGGCGATGCCGACCACCGCCACGGTGGCGGTGATCGCCAGGACCGCCGCGGCGATCAGCAAGGGAGCACGGAACTTCCGGTACGGGCCAGGCGTCCGGACCCGGTCGCCACCCAGTCGGGCCTGATTATGCTCCCAGGCCTCCGGTGAGTGGGCCAGTCCATCGGCGCGCTCCGTCAGTGCTGCGGTCAAACGGTTCTCGAGATCATTCATGACGACACCTCCATGCCGGTCAGTGCGGCTTCGAGGGCGACAAGTCCCCGTGACACATGTGATTTGACGGTGCCGACCGACACCCTCATCGCGTCGGCCATCTCCCGCTCGCTGAGTTCGGCCCAGTACCGCAATACGAGTGCCTCGCGATGACGGGGCGAGAGGGTCCGCAACGCCGTCAGGACGGCCACATTCCCCAGGGAGGCCACGACGGTGTCCTCGACACCGCGCGGACCGACCGACTCGGCCGGCGTGTGGCGCCGGACGACGCTGAGATGACGGTGTCCCGACCTGGTCAGGTTGACGACCGTGGTCCGCAGGTAGGCCCGGGCCGCCGCGGGATCGCGAAGCATCCGCTGCTTGGCGTGCAGGCGGACGAAAGCCTCCTGCGCTATGTTCTCGGCGTCGTCGGCCCCCAGCAGATCGGCGAGGGCGACCATGCCCGAGAAGTGCTGCCGGAAAAGCGTTTCGTAGGCGGCCGCGCTCGTGGACCCGCCGAGTTCAGCGGGTCGGGCGATGCCGGGTTCCGGATCTTCCGACATCGCCCCCCGCGATCGGTCGTTCCCGATGATGGCCGCCTGGTAGGCCACCAGGCCCCCCGCTCCGCCCGAGGCGAAGTTCTGTCTTTTCATGCACCACAGACGAGCTGCTCGGCTGAAAGGTTGAGGTGTGGGCCGATCCGGCCCAGAACCCCGCTGCGTCCTGCACCGTGATCGCTATAGCGAGCGCTGTGCAGGACGCAAGCGACGGTCGAACGGGCAAGCGACGGTCGAATGGGTCAGCGCCGGTCGTCCTCGGCGTGGGCGGCAGCGGAGCGATTGACGGCTGAGACGATCGCCTTGAGGGAGGCGCGCGTGATGGACGAGTCGATGCCGACCCCCCACATCACCTGACCGTCGATCGCACACTCGAGATACGCGGCCGCCCGCGCGTCACCGCCGGCCGAGAGGGCGTGCTCCACGTAGTCGAGGACTCGGACGTCGTGGCCGGCGTCGCCCAGGATGTTGCAGAACGCAGCGACCGGACCGTTGCCCTGCGCGCGCAGGACCTGTTCGGTGCCGTCCACCACGATCCGGGCGGCCAGCGTGTCGATCCCGTCCGGTGCGTCCTCAGGCGTCTCGATGCGGGCCCGGAGGAACTCGACCGGGGCGGTGCGCTCCAGGTACTCGTCGGCGAAGTATTTCCACATCGCTGTGGCGTTGACCTCGCCACCCTCGGAGTCGGTGTGCGCCTGAACTACTCGCGAGAATTCGATCTGCAGCCGGCGCGGTAGGTCCAGACCGTGCTCGGTCTTCATGATGTAGGCGACGCCGCCCTTGCCGGACTGCGAGTTGACCCGGATGACGGCCTCGTACGAACGGCCGACGTCCTTCGGGTCGATCGGTAGGTAAGGAACCTGCCAGGTCGCCTTCTCGACCGGGATCCCGGCGACGATCGCGTCGCGGTTCAAGGCGTCGAAGCCCTTCTTGATCGCATCCTGGTGCGAGCCGGAGAACGCCGTGTAGACCAGATCGCCACCGTAGGGGTGCCGCTCGGGGACGGCCAACTGGTTGCAGTACTCGACGGTGCGACGGATCTCGTCGATGTCGGAGAAGTCGATCTGTGGATCGACGCCCTGGCTGAAGATGTTCAGGCCCAGGGTGACCAGGCAGACGTTGCCGGTGCGCTCGCCGTTGCCGAACAGGCAACCCTCGATGCGGTCCGCCCCGGCCATGTAGCCCAGTTCGGCCGCCGCCACGGCGGTGCCGCGGTCGTTGTGCGGGTGCAGGCTCAGCACCAGCGAGTCCCGTCGGGCCAGGTTGCGGTGCATCCATTCGATGGAGTCGGCGTAGACGTTGGGGGTGGCCATCTCGACGGTGGCCGGCAGGTTGACGATCATCGGGCGGTCCGGAGTGGGCTGCCAGACGGCGGAGACCGAGTTGCACACCTCGACGGCGTACTCCAGCTCGGTGCCGGTGTAGCTCTCCGGCGAGTACTCGAAGCGCCAGTCGGTGTCCGGGTACTTCTCGGCCCACCGGGCGACCTCCTCGGCGCCGTCGGTGGCGATCCGGGTGATGCCGGCGCGGTCCTGTCCGAAGACGACCCGCCGCTGCAGCGTGGAGGTGGAGTTGTACAGATGGACGATCGCCGAGTGGGCGCCCTCGACCGCCTCGTAGGTACGGGCGATCAGTTCCGGCCGGGCCTGGGTCAGCACCTGGATCCGGACGTCCTCGGGAATGGCTTCCTGCTCGATGATCTCGCGGACGAAGTCGAAATCGGTCTGCGACGCGGCCGGGAAGCCGACCTCGATCTCCTTGTAGCCCATGGCCACCAGCAGGTCGAACATGCGGCGCTTGCGGGCCGGCGTCATCGGGTCGATCAGGGCCTGATTGCCATCACGCAGGTCGACCGCGCACCACAGGGGCGCCTTGTCGATCACCTTCGACGGCCAGGTGCGGTCGGACAGGTCGATCGGGGTGAACGGTGTGTAGCGCGCGAACGGCATCTGGCTGCCGCGCTGCCGGTTGTAGGCGTGCTGGTCGGCAGGGACGTCGCCGACGGGCAGGCTCAGTCGGGAAACGGGGGGTGTGCTCATGAGGTGATCCTTCTGACGGGGGCCCCGGATCCGACCACGGCGGTCCGGGGAGATGGTTCGACCAGCAGCACAAAGACCCGCGACGGAGGAGCCAGTCTGGGATCAGGCTCCGTCGCGGCCGCTAAGGAGCAGGTTCACGGCGCGAACGCCGGCCGCTGCGATGCGCACCACGGGTAGCACGATACCCCCGGGTCGACGGCGGGGCGTAACCCACCCGAGTCGGTGGCGAAGTCCGCGCTCATGAAGTCGTCGATTTGCGTCCCACCCGTCCCAAAACGCGCACGATGATGAGCGCCGTCGATGTTGATAAGCGCGGGATGGGACAGTCAGGCGAGGAAGTCCAGCAGGAGAGCGTTGAGCTCGGCGGGGGCCTGTGCCGGGATCCAGTGCGGGCCGGGCACTTCCGCGAACTGCCAGGGTCCGTCGATCCACTCGCCCGAGCGCTCCATCTGCTCGCGGGTGAGGAACAGGTCGCCACTGGACCACACCCCGAGCACCGGACACGACACCCGGGGCAGTTGCGGGACATCCGAAAGGAAGTAGGTCTCGGGACGGATGTTCGCACGGTAGAGGTTGAGCGCAGCCACCAGCGCGCCGGGCCGCGACAGGCCGGCGATCTGGCCGTCCATCAGCGGGTCGGTGTCGACGCCTTGCCACGCCCATTCGCGGAAGGCCTGCCAGTCGCCGGCAGGCAGCACGGACTCAGCCACCCCGACGTGCAGGAACCAGAGCATGTACCAGGACAGCTGCCGCTGCACCAGGCCGGCGGAGATGCTCGCCCCTGGGTGCCCGACCGACAACACGGTCAGCCGTTCGACCCGCTCCGGATGACGGAACGTGAAACTCCACGCCAGGGCGGCACCCCAGTCGTGCCCGACCACCGCCGTCTTCTCGATGCCGAGATCAGCGAGCACCGCGAGGATGTCGGCGATCAGCCGTGGCATACGATACGCCGCAACATCTTCCGGTCGGTCCGACTCGCCATGACCACGAAGATCCGGCGCGACCACCCGGTGACCGCTCTGCGCCAGCGCCTGGATCTGGGACTCCCACAAGTGCCAGGAATCGGGAAACCCGTGCAGCAGCAGCACCGGTCGGCCCTGGCCCGCTGTCGCCACGTTGATCCGGACGCCGCCGGAATCGACGGTGTGCTCGACGATGTCCGTCGCCATCGGCGTCACGACCGGCGGGCGTTGTAGACCAGGGCCCGACTCTGGCCGTAAGCCGTATACGTCGCAATGGCGCCGTCCCGCAATACATCCTGCTCGACCTCGATGCCGCGGCGATGCAACTGCTCGGCCCAGTCGGAAACCACCGGACCCTCGTCGAAGCCCGTCAGTCGCTCCAGGTCCGGACCGTCACCCGCCACCACCAGGCGCTGCACCCCCGACCACAGGACCGCCCCGAAACACATCGCGCACGGCCGCCAGTTGACGACCAGTTCCAGACCGGGTCGGGTGGCGGCCAGATCCCAGGAACCCAGCGCCGCCTGGGCCAGCGAGATGGCCGTCACCTCGGCGTGCGCGCTCGAGAGACCGCTGGAGAGAACCACATTGACGCCGACGGAGACGATCTCGCCGGTCGAGGAATCGGCCACCACGGCGGCGAACGGGCCACCGTTTCCGGCGACGTGGTTGCGGTCGGCCAGGGCGTGCACCAGGGCCATCCGCTCCTCCGAGGTGGTGGTCGGAGCGTCGTACCCGGCAACGAACGGCAGCACCCATTCCGGCAGGGCTGCGGAGAAGCCGATGGCGAGGGCGGCGGTGTCGATCATGCTTCGACGACAACGAGGGCATTGATCACGGGGGTCTTGACCACGGGGCGGCTCCTGGGCTCGGCGACGGTGCCGCCAGCTTAATGACGGCGGCCGCGCCGGAGCAGCCGGACCCTGCTCACAGCATCTCGGTTTAACCTCGACACGGTGGATCGCCGCATCGCTGGAGTACTGCTGCTGGTCGTGGCCCTGGTGGCCACGCTGGCCGTGCCCGACGTCGTCGGACGGAGCCTGGCCGGCGCCCCCTCGCCGGAGCAGATCGCTGCCCCGCCGGCGGTCGGTTCGTGCGTCGGTGCCATCACCGGATCGGGTCCGGCCCGGACGGGCGCCGATGCCCGCCCTTCCGTCACGGGATCGCAACCGGTCGCCACCGTGGTCCCCTGCACCGGCCGTGTGATGGGGGAGATCATCTCGGTGACGGTTGCGAATCCGCGGCAGGTCGTCACGCTGCAGGAGTACGACGAGGTGCACCCGAGCTGCCGGAGCCAGGTGGAGACCTATCTCGGGACCACGGCCACCACCACGTTGTCCGGAGTGCAGTGGAGCAGGAGCATCTACGTGGATGTCGCCACCGTCGGTCCGGACGGTCACGATCGGGCGGCCGGCCGTACCTGGACCGCCTGCGTGATGACGGCGGTCGACCAGACCTATCCAGTCACGGCCTCGCTGAAGTCGAGCTGGACCACCCGCTCGCTTCCGGACGCCTACGGACTCTGCTGGTTCGACGACGTGGTGCAGCTGGGGGAGCCGGTCGCCTGCACCTCCCCGCACAGGACCCAGCAGCTGGGATACGGCCTGGTCAGTTCGCCGACGGACTCGGGCACGTCCATCGTCTCCGCGGTCGGCTACGACGCGATCCTCGCGGGCTGCCGGACGCTGGCTGCCTCGGTGATGGACGCGGCCGACCCGACCAGGGGCGGCTCCCTGGACGTCCGGGTGGTGGTCTCCCGATCCGGAGCTCCATACGTGCAGTGCGCGGTATCGGCGACCGGATCGAAGAAACTGACCGGGTCCGTCATCGGGTTGGGCACGAAACCGGTGCCGCTGGGGTAACCCGGGCGTCGCGCTCCGCTCCCGCAAGGCCAGTCGGTCCGTCAGCGGTGTGCGAGCGCTCCCGCCACGGCCTCGATCTGTCTCCGTGTGGGACCCTGGCTACCGTCGACCAGCAGGGCGGCGGTCGAGGCGCCGGTGACGGACACGATTCGCACCGCGACCGGTTGGCTTCCGGGGATGCTGACCAGATCTCCCGACTGCTGGTGGGCGGAGCCGTCGATGACGGCCTGCAGGGACGAGACGGGCAGGTCGGCAGCGCTGGGACGAGCGCAAGGACAGCCGACCCGCTTCGTCCTGCGATGAACAGGACCGACACGGATCCACCGCCGCTGAGGTCCATCTTGCAGTCGACGGCGAACCCGGTCATCCGTATTTCCGGATCGATCGCCTCGACGGTTCCGCTGACTGCGCCGTCGCTGGTCAGGCCGGCGGCCCGGACAGCTGTGGGCAGCGCAGCGAGCGGGCAGGTCGTCCTGGGTGCTGCACCCAGTGAGGCGAGAGTGGGGCCGGCCGCCATCGAGCCCGGCCGTTCGTCGGCCGGGACGGAAGTGGCCCGGCCCGAGGTCGTGCAGGCCGTCAGGAGCACGGCCGCAACGATCGCCGGGACGACTTTCCGGCCGTGCGGACAGACCGGCGCGACGCACGGCACAACTCGACCCGCCCCCCGAACCTCATATCAGCCAGGCTCACGATGCTCGGCGCGGACCGCGGGAAAATCGGGAATCGGCGGGCGGCACCGGACGTTTCTGTGCTGCCGGAATGCGGTGGCGCAAGGATCTTTCGTCGATGGTGGCGAAGGTCAGCAGGACTTCTTCCGCAGGCCGAACGCCGGTACGGCCGGTGGTCTGATCGGGAGGAATGGCCTGGTCGACCCGGGTAGTCTTCAGGGCGAAAAGTCTCCACGCCGCACTCCAGGGCAGGTGGGTGACCTTCGACGTTGATCGTGCGAGAGGGTTGGCAGTGAGTCTGGTCGTCCAGAAGTACGGCGGTTCGTCGGTGGCCACAGCGGAGCGCATCAAGCGCGTCGCCGAGCGGATCGTCGCCACGCGCAAGGCCGGCCATGACGTGGTCGTCGTCGTCTCGGCGATGGGGGACACGACGGACGACCTGATGGACCTCGCCCTCCAGGTCTCACCGGTCCCGCCGGGTCGTGAACTCGACATGCTGCTGACCTCCGGCGAGCGCATCTCCAATGCGCTGGTGGCGATGGCGATCGACTCCCTCGGCGCCGAGGCCAGGTCGTTCACCGGCTCGCAGGCCGGCGTGATCACCGATTCCACCCACGGTCGGGCGAGGATCATCGACGTCACTCCGGGCCGGATCCGCGCCGCGCTGGACGACGGCGCCATCGCGCTGGTCGCCGGATTCCAGGGCGTCTCGCAGGACACCAAGGACATCACCACCCTCGGGCGGGGCGGGTCGGATACCACGGCCGTCGCGCTGGCCGCGGCCCTGCACGCCGACGTCTGCGAGATCTACACCGACGTCGACGGCGTCTTCAGTGCCGATCCGCGCATCGTCCCGAACGCGTCGAAGCTCGACACCATCACCTATGAGGAAATGCTCGAGATGGCAGCGGCCGGCGCGAAGGTGCTGATGCTCCGCTGCGTGGAGTACGCCCGTCGCTACCACGTCCCGGTGCACGTCCGGTCTTCGTACTCGGACAAGGCAGGCACCATCGTCACCGGCAGCATGGAGGAACTGAGCGTGGAACAGGCATTGATCACCGGCGTCGCGCACGAGCGTGGCGAGGCCAAGGTCACGGTTGCGGCCGTGCCCGACCTGCCGGGCGTTGCCGCCCGGATCTTCCGCACCATCGCCGACGCCGAGATCGACATCGACATGGTGGTGCAGAACATCTCCCGCGCCGCCGAGGGCAAGACCGACATCACCTTCACGCTTCCCAAGGCTGACGGACCGAGAGCTGTTGCAGCTCTTGACGCCAGGAAGGCGGATATCGGCTTCGACGCGATCGTCTACAACGACCACGTCGGCAAGGTGTCGCTGATCGGTGCCGGGATGCGCTCGCACCCCGGTGTCACCGCGACGTTCTGCGAGGCGCTGGCCAAGGCCGACGTCAACATCGACATCATCTCGACCTCGGAGATCCGGATCTCCGTCCTGGTGCGGGATGTCGACCTGGACGCTGCCGTCCGGGCCATCCACGACGCCTTCGACCTCGGCAGCGACGACCCGGCGACCGTGTACGGAGGGACCGGGCGATGAGCAGGGGGTTGAACATCGGCGTGGTCGGGGCGACCGGACAGGTCGGCGGCGTGATGCGGCGCATCCTGCTGCAGCGTGACTTCCCCGTCGCCTCCATCCGGTTCTTCGCCTCGGCCCGGTCGGCCGGATCGACGTTGCCGTGGAAGGGTTCCGACGTCGTGGTGGAGGATGCCTCGACGGCCGACCCGTCGGGCCTGGACATCGCACTGTTCTCCGCCGGTGGCTCGACCTCGAGGGCGCTGGCGCCGAAGTTCGCCGCGGCGGGTGTCGTCGTGATCGACAACTCCTCGGCCTGGCGGATGGATCCTGCTGTGCCCCTGGTGGTTTCGGAAGTGAACCCGGAGGCAGCCCTTGCCGTCGTCGGCCGGGTGGACGGTTCCGGTACCAAGGTCGGTGCCATCATCGCCAACCCGAACTGCACCACCATGGCGGCGATGCCGGTGCTGCGGCCACTGCACGCCGAAGCCTGCCTCCAGCGGATGATCGCCGCGACCTACCAGGCGGTTTCCGGCAGCGGTCTGGACGGCGTCAGCGAGTTGGACGGCCAGATCAAGGCGGTCGTCGACCATGCCGCCGAGTTGACCCACGACGGCAGCGCGGTCGAGTTCCCGGCCCCGAAGAAGTATGTGCGACCCATCGCGTTCAACGTGATCCCACTGGCAGGCAACCTTGTCGACGACGGCAGCTTCGAGACCGACGAGGAACAGAAGCTGCGCAACGAATCCCGCAAGATCCTGGGCATCCCCGGGCTGCTCGTCTCCGGGACCTGCGTCCGGGTACCGGTCTTCAGTGGGCACTCCCTGTCGATCAACGTCGAGTTCGCCCGGCCGTTGTCCGTTTCGCGGGCCACCGAGCTGCTCGCCGAGGCGCCGGGGGTCGAACTCTCCGACGTACCGAACCCGTTGCAGGCGGCCGGGTCCGATCCGTCGTTCGTCGGACGGATCCGGGTGGACGAGGGTGTGCCGGACGGCCGCGGACTCGCGCTGTTCATCAGCAACGACAACCTCCGCAAGGGGGCCGCGCTCAACGCGGTCCAGATCGCCGAAGTGGTCGCCGCCGCATTGTGATGTTGTCGGGCCACCCGCTGCCTGTCGGCGGGTTCCGCACGGTGGGCGTCGATCTCGCGGCTCAGGACAAGAAAACCGGTCTGGCTGTGCTGCGGTGGAGTGTCGGCTCGGTGGTCCTCGAGCACCTGCAGGTGGAGGCCGGGAACATCGAGATCCGCAGCGCCGGTGCCGACGCGGCGGTGACGGGGATCGACTGTCCGCTCGGCTGGCCGGCGGCGTTCACCGATCTCCTGCTGGCCCACCGCGCCCATGCGGCCGGCCCGGAGACGGGGCGCGACATCGAGGCCCGCCGGATTCTGGCCTTCCGCCGCACCGACTTCCACGTCCACTCCGAAACCGGCCGTTGGCCGCTCAGTGTCTCGGCAGATCTCATCGGCTACCCGGCAATGCGCGCCGCCGGATTGCTGGCGGGGTGGACTCCTGGTGGAAAGCCGTTGCGCCGTAGCGGGGTGAACTCCTGTGTGGCGGAGGTGTACCCGGCGGCCGCACTGTCCCGCTGGGGCCTGACGTCCCGTGGCTACAAGGCCGATCCGGATCTCCGTCGCACGGTGATCGACCGGTTGGGTTCGCTGGCGCCCTGGCTCGACCTGGGCGACGGCGAGGAGCTCTGCGCCCGGTCGGATGACGCGTTCGATGCCGTCGTGGCCGGGGTAGTGGCCGGGGCGGTGCAACTCGGCCGAACCCGCGGCCCGGCTCCCGAGGATCTGGTGCTCGCCGAAGAGGAAGGCTGGGTGCACCTGCCCGACAAGGATTTCCTGCGCGACCCCTGGGCCTGACGCGCGCAGCGGATCGCCAATGCGCACGTGTCCCGCGCATACAGAAGTGCGCTGCGCATACGAAAGCGTCCGTTTGGGGCGTGTTTCGCGGATTTCGGTCACTTCGGTATGCGCCGGGGAGAACGGTATGCGCGGTAGGAGGGTCAGCGGCAGGTGACGGCGGCGAGGCCGGCCTGGGTGCCGCCCGGTCCCTCCTCGGAGGTGACTTCGTAGCCGCAGCCGGTCATGTCGCCGGCGATGCCTTCGGTCTGGATCATCGGTGGGTCCGGTAGTTCGTGATGCGGCCAGCTGGAAAACCCTGCTGGATCGGCATTCTTCGTCGGCGCGAGATATTCGATCACCTGGTCGTAGGTGAGCAGCAACATCCGTCCGGGCGTGAACGCCGCGTCGGTGATCACGTTCCCGGTGAACATCGACTGGACCCGCCGCGCCGGTTCGGGCGGGCTGAACGAGGCGACCAAGCGCAGCTCACCGCCGCCGGGTTCACCCCGGTAGATACGATGCGGTGGAACGGTTCCGGTGGTGCCATCGGCAGCGGACTTCGTGATGACGATGACCGATCCCTTGCCGTCGACGACCATCGACTCCGCGTTCCGAGGGCCGTCGGGGTAGGTGAAGTCCCACCTGTCGGCCGCTACCGGAGCCGTCGGGAGGGGTGCCACCGCGGGCTCGTCGATGCGATAGACGCTGATGTGGTCTCGTTCCCGGTCGTTGTCGCCGATATCGCCGACGTAGAAGCACCGCCCGGCGCGGTCGCCGCAGGCGCCGGCCGTGAGTGCCTCGGCGTTCCCGGTCGACATGCCTTGCACTCGCACGTTTCCGACCAGAGAGCCGTTGGATCGAACCGCGACGATCCGGTCAGCGCCCGTGCCGTCGTCCACCACGAAGAAGACGCCCTTGGACTTCTGCGAAGCCACGATGCCACTGGACTCGGACGCGACACCGACTGGGAGCGAATGAATCTCGCCCACCGAGTAGCAATGCCCGCTCGCGCAGGTGTTGCCCGGAGCGGAACTCGCAGTGGACGAACTCGAGGCCGCGATGGAGGTTCTGGTGGTAGGCGACGAGCTGGCCTGGGGAGCAGCGGTTGTCCGCGTCGGCGATGGTGCGCCGACGGAGGACGCGGCCGACGCCGGCGCGTCGGGCGAACTGCTGCCGGGTACCGGTGTCGAGGCGATGGTCGAGCTTCCAGAAGTGCAGCCCGCCAGCATGATCAGCGCAACGGCCACAGCGATCAGTCCCGGCCGTTGCCGACCGGAACGCAGCCCACCGGAGCGCGCCAGTCCCGGCCGTTGCCGACCGGAGCGCGCCGGACCGAAAGGAGCGGAACGGGACGAGGGCACCGCAGCACGGTAGCCGACACACCGGTTGTCACGGGGTGAAGCCGGTCCGGGCGACCGCCCAGCACCCCGTCAGGCCCAGGGCAGTGGGCCTGACCCGATTCCGAAGAGTGTGCCTGCGAGGAGACGGGTTCCGGTGACCCCGATCGTGCACATCGCCTCGACGGCCATGTCCGGCGGATTGCTCGACAGGCCCGGCCGGGGGTTGCCGGTGGCATCGAAGTGGAACGGCACGGCAGCCACCCGCAGCGCGCCGCCTGCGGTGAGGTCGGCCAGGTGGGTAGCCGAGGCGACGAAGGCGCGGCAGTCCGAGTCCAGCGCCGGCTGATCACGAAAGGCCGTCGACACATCGGCGAGGGCGAAGACCTCGTACCGGTGGGCTTGGGCGCAGTCGATGGTGGCGGAGAGCACTGCCACGGTCGTCAGGCACTGCCCGAACAGCGCCGGCAGCCGCCCGGTGGACAGGGCGCCTCGAACGGAGCCGGTGTAGCTCGCGCCCTCGGTCGAGGGGGTGACGACGCAGACGATCCAGTGCTGCCCGAAGGCCACCTGCAACTTCGTGGGATTGAGGGTGATGACGGTCAGTTCGATGGATCTCCACCGCACCGCATCGGACGACTTGACCGGCGGTGACCAGCCCAGATAGGCGCTGCCGTCACCGCAGGGTTTCAGCGAGTAGGTCGGCTGGTCGGCAGTTGCCGGCCCGGTGCCGGTCGACGCCGGATCCAGGAGGACCTCCGACACTTCGCCGTAGTGCGCTCCGGAGCAGCCGCCCAGCCGGAAGGACCACGACCGCCCGGCGGCGACACCAGGTTCGGGTGGGGTCTGCAGCAGGCACTGCCCCACGCGGGGCTCGGCCGGGATGCGCCCCAGCACAGCAGTGCCGCTGACGGTCCGGCCGACCGCATTCGGTACGACGATCGCGGCGAGCATGACCAGGGCAAGCATCAGCGCGCCCCGGACCCGGCGATCCGTGAGGTTCACGGGACGACCGTCACCGGCCATAGACCCGCCCGAACGAGGCGGACACCGAGTGAGCCGACCAGGCGATGGCCGGCGGACATGGACGCCCCGACGATGACAGCGTCCGCCATCACCGCCTTGGCTGCTTTCGAGATCTCCTGGTAGGGATCACCTTTCGTCTCGAGGAAGCGGGCTCGGGCGCCGGTTCTGGTGGTCCCGTCCTTGATCTGCTGCCGCAGTTCGGCGGCGACCTCGTGCTGGGCCTGATCCACTGCCGGTCCCGCCGACGGGACCAGATTGGCCATGGTCGAGCCTTCGACGACGAAGACGACCACGAGTTCGGCCGACTGGCGGCGGGCCAGCCCGGCGGCATAGAACGCGGCGCGCATCGACGTGGTGGATCCGTCGACGGCGACCACGATCACCCGTGGGCCGTCGGTACCTCGCTCGAATGCCGTTGCCATGCGCCCACTGTTCCACCGAGTGGGTTGCGTCCTGGCACCGACCGACCCAAAGGCCGCGTCAGTCGACGATGGGAAGCGTCAATCGCCCGCCGGCCGTCAGGTCCGGCATCCTGGTCAGTCCGGACGCAAGTTCGCGGCAGGTCACCAGGCGTTGCGCCTCGGTGGCCTGGTCCCTGGTCAGACCGAGCAGCTGACCGAGTCGGTCGGTTCGTTCGAGCACAATCCGTATTGGTCGGGCAGGGTGCCGGCGGACCCACCCTTCAGGCGACCGGTGTAGTAGTTGCCGGTGAGGCCCGACCCGGCGGTTGACGAAGATGACGGGTTCAGCAGGACGCAGGCGACCCACCGCTGGCCGGCGGCCTGCTGGCGGACGGTCGGTGACACATTCCCCGACTCGAGCTTGATCATCGGAGACCAACCCGTCTCGCCGGTGCCCGCCAGACCGAGATAGGCCGCACCGGTCGGGCAGGTCAGCGCCGCCTGGACATCCGGATCGGAGGTCGCCGTCCGATAATCCTCGGACGGTGCCCAGGGAATCACCGGAAAATCGAGCTTGACCTGGATCACCTCGCCGACGTGGCGCCCCGTGCAGGCCCCGATCCTGCCACGCGGGAAGTACATCTTGCCGTCCATGCTGACCGGCGACAGATAGACCGGTTCCAGGAGGCAGTCACCCACCGAAGGCGGACCCGGTACCAGCAGGGCGGTCGCCGAGCCGCCGATGACAGTCGCCGACAGGGCCGAGGCCACCACGACGCCCGTCATGACGACGAGCAGCACAGCGACTCCGCCGACCCTGCGGCCCATCGACGAAGAGTACGCCCGGCTGTGCCCTCGAGATGCTTCCGCCTGCACAGACGCTCCCACGGGCAGTCTCGTGCAATCTCGTACATTGGCAGGAGCCATGGGAGATCAGCGCAGACGGGCCCGCCGCAGCGGTAGGTGGTGGCTCGCTGCCGTCGCCCTGCTCGTCGCCGGCTGTACGACGGTGGGCGGCACTGCGGTGATCGCGCCGTACCGCAGCCCGCCACTGGGCTCGCTCGCTTCGGCGCTGCTCCGCTCCGGTGCACCGGGTGTGCTCGCGCTGTCTCCGGACGGTGTGCTGGTCGCCACCGTCGACGACGGCCGCGGAATCTGCCTCCGACCGTTGGCGGGCGGTCGGGCGCCGGTCTGTGTCGCGCTTCCCATCACCGGGCGGCACACGATTTCGGCCGCGTTCTCGTCGGACGGGCTGACGCTGGCGGTCGGGCGGGATGTCGCGGCGAGCGGCGCCGGCGCCGTCTGGCTGCTGGACACCGTGACCGGGAGGGCCCAGGCGGTACCGGCCGTGAAGGAAGCGGGTTCCGCGCCCGTCTACCTGGGGATGGTGTGGGATCACGCAATGGCCGGGGATGACGATCAGGCAGCGACCGGCGCCGACCATCTGCTGCTGATCAGCAATTCCATCCAGAAGGACGGACCCCGGACCCGGATCGTCGACGTCGACCCGACGTCGCTGATTCCCCGGGTGGTCGCCCAGGCCACCGGCCCCTACGAGTTCCAGTCGGGCTATCTGGCCGCCGGTGGCCCGAAGGTGATCTTCACGGTGTTCCGGGGTGATCAACTTGCGCCGAATCTGGTGGTGGTCGATCTCGACTCCGGCGATCGCAAGGAGTTCGGCCCACTCGGCGCGAACGGCACCCGGCTGATTCCGCTGGCAGTCTCTCCCGACGGCAGAACGGCGGTCGTCGGATCGGCGACCTACCAGCACGCGGGAGCTCCGCGGCTTCTCGACCTTGCGACCGGTCGGCTGACCGAGATCCCTGGCCCGACCGGGGATTTCGTGCTGGCGAGCTTCTCGCCGAATGGCGCTCAGGTGGCGGTGGTGTCGACGGTGGGCACCGCGTCGTCGCGGATCGCTGTCGCCCCGGTGGCAGGAGGACCGGCCAGGACGCTGGTGGAGATCCCCACCCGGCCGTCGGCGGCCGGACGTCTCACCTGGTCGGGACGGGACGTCGTCGGTATGGAGGCGCCGATCTCGCCGACCTCGGCGGCATCGGTGGTCGGGTCGATCGTCGGATGGCACCTGTCGGGATGACCTCCGCTCATCGCTGCCGCGCCCGGTGGTGACATCTCTGCGGCCGTGATCCAGGCGACCCGCCGTCCTGCCACATGGACCCAGCGGGCAGGATCGAACGGTGAGCATCAAGATCGTGGGCATCGGCGGTTCGGTCGACCCGGACTCCCAGTCCGAAAGAGCCCTCAGGGCAGTACTGGCCGCCGCCCGCCATCAGGGGGCGACCACGCAGTCCTTCACGGGGCGGGCGCTGGATTTCGAGCCTTACCACTCCGGGGCGGTGTTGCCGGGAGCCGCCCGCGACTACGTCGAGGCCGTCCGGTCGGCCGATGCGGTGGTGATCTCGTCGCCGGGATATCACGGCACCGTCTCCGGCCTGGTGAAGAACGCGCTCGACTATCTGGAGGAGCTCCGCACCGACAGCCGTCCATACCTGGACGGCCGCGCGGTGGGCGCCATCGCCGTGGCCCGCGGGTGGCAGGCGGCCATGGGCACGCTCGGGACGCTTCGTCAGGTCATCCACGCGCTGCGCGGCTGGCCGACTCCGCTGGGCCTCACCATCAACAGCGCGACGACCACCTTCGACGAGAACGATCTGGCCGACGATCCCGCCGTCGCCGGGTCGGCAGAGATGCTGGCCGGTCAGCTGATCCAGTTCGCCGGCTGGACCGCCGGTACTGCCGAGCTCTGATTCCCGGGGCACAATCGAGACCCAGGAACCTGATCACGACGGGCGGCCCCGCACGGCACCAGCCCTGAATTGAATTGAATTGAACTGAACTGAAGGAGAGGACCTCATGACGACGACGTCAGGATCCGGTACCGAGATGCTCCGCGAGGCCCGGGAGTTCCTGGTGGCCCACCGCACCGACTACGCCGGCGCCGTCGAGGGGTTCGTCTGGCCGCGGCCGGAGCACTTCAACTTCGGTCTCGACTGGTTCGACGTCATCGCCGGTGAGCATCCTGACCGACCGGCGCTGACCATCGTCGAGGAGGACGGTGCCTCGGAATCCTGGTCCTACCGGGCACTCTCGGCCCGTTCGGACCAGGTTGCCGTCTGGTTGCAGAGTCGGGGCGTCCGGCGCGGCGACCGCATCATCCTGATGCTCGGCAACCAGGTCGAACTGTGGGAGGTGATCCTCGGCGCGATCAAACTCGGCGCGGTGCTGATCCCGGCGTCGACCCTGCTGGCCACCGCGGATCTGCGCGACCGCGTCGAGCGTGGGCATGCCGGCTTCGTGATCGTCAAGGACACCGAAGCGGCCAAGTTCGACGACGTGCCAGGGGATTTCGTCAGGATCGCAGTTGGTAGTCCGACGGAGGGCTGGATCTCCTATGGCGAGAGCCTCTCTGCGGACGGCGTTTTCGAGGCCAACGGCCCGACGCCGGCGAACGACACGCTGCTGCTGTACTTCACCTCCGGCACCACCGCGCTGCCGAAACTGGTGGAGCACAGCCATGTCTCGTATCCGATCGGACATCTGACGACCATGTTCTGGCTCGGTCTGCAGCCTGGTGACGTGCACCTGAACATCTCCTCGCCGGGCTGGGCGAAGCATGCGTGGTCGAACGTGTTCGCGCCCTGGATCGCCGGCGCCACGGTGTTCCTCTACAACTATCACCGCTTCAACGCCGGTGAGTTGATGCGGGTGATGGCGCAGTACGGCGTCACCACCTTCTGTGCGCCGCCGACGGTCTGGAGAATGTTGATCCAGGCCGACCTCTCGGCCCTCGCGACCCCACCGCGCGAGGTGGTCGGCGCCGGCGAGCCGCTGAATCCCGAGGTGATCGAGCAGGTCCGTCAGGCGTGGGGAGTGACCATCCGCGACGGCTTCGGGCAGACCGAAACCACGCTGGCCGTGGGTAATTCGCCCGGCCAGCCGGTGAAAGAGGGGTCGATGGGCCGGCCCATGCCCGGCTTTGCGGTCACGCTGGTGGACGTCACCACCGGCGCCCTGACGCCGGTCGACGGTTCCGGTGCGGTCGGCGAGGGCGAGATCTGCCTGGATCTGGGCCGCCGGCCGGTGTCTCTGATGACGGCCTACCACGGCGACGACGAGCGCACCGAGGAGGCGATGGCCGGCGGGCATTACCACACCGGCGATGTCGGTTCCGTGGACCAGGACGGGTACATCACCTACGTCGGCCGCGCGGATGACGTCTTCAAGGCCAGCGACTACCGGATCTCGCCGTTCGAGCTGGAATCCGTGCTGCTGGAGGACGAGTCGGTCGCCGAGGCCGCCGTGGTGCCGTCCCCCGACGCGCTCCGGCTGGCCGTCCCGAAGGCATATGTGGTGCTGGCGGCCGGGTTCGAGCCGGACCGGGAGACGGCCGCCCGCATCTTCCGGTACGCCATGGACCACCTGTCGCCGTACAAGCGCATCCGCCGGCTGGAGTTCGCCGACCTGCCGAAGACGATCTCCGGCAAGATCCGCCGGGTGGAGTTGCGCAGCCGCGAGGACCTGATCCACGCCGTCGGCGCCGCACCCACCGGCACCGAGTTCCGCCTGGAGGACTTCCCGGAACTCCGCGCCTGACCCCCGCCTCCGCGCCTCCCGCTATGGCCCTACGTCCTGCACAGTGATCGCTATAGCGAGCACTGTGCAGGACGCAAGCCGCGGCGGGCGTCAGCTGACGAGGGCGGGCAGGCCGAGAGCGGTTCGGGCGTAGAGGATCTCGCAGGCCACCTGACGGATGCGCTCCTGCACCACCATCGACCCGTGCCCGGCGTCGTACCGGTACTGGGCGTAGGTCGCCCCGCGGGCCGCGAGGGCGTCGAGGTAGGTGTCGATCTGCCGGATCGGGCAGCGCGGGTCGTTCTCGCCGGCCAGGATCAACACCGGAGCCACCACGTGGTCGACGTAGGTGAGCGGCGACGAGTCGGCATAGGCCAGCGGAACCTCCTCCGGTGAGCCCCCGAACAGCGCACGGTCGTAGGCGCGAAGCGGTTCCATCTCGTCCTCGTAGGCCTGCAGGTAATCGGCGACCGGCACACCGCCGATGCCCACGGCCCACCGGGACGGTTGCGTGCCGACCCCGAGCAGCGTGAGGAATCCGCCCCATGAGTAGCCGGCCAGGACCGATCGCCCCGGATCGACCACCCCTGCGCCCACCAGGTGGTCGTGTACCGCTGCGATGTCAGCCAGCTCGGTGTGGCCCACCCGCTGGGTCAGCGCGTCGCGCCAGGCCGAGCCGTAACCTGTCGACCCGCGGTAGTTGACGTTCACCACGGCGAAACCAGCGTCCAGCCAGGCCGCCCGGGTGGCGTCGTAGGCGTCCTCGTCTGCTGCCGCCGGTCCGCCGTGCACGAAGAAGACGGTCGGCAATGCGGTGTTCGAGTGCTCGGCGCCGGCGGGGGGCCCCCAACCGGCCGGGCGGGCGAGGAAAGCGTGGATCCGGCCGCCGGCGCCCGGCACCCAGACCTCGGTCACCGGTTCCGAACCAGGGGCGGCTCCGCCCGGTGGCAGCAGCAGGGTGCAGTCGGTGCCATCGGTGGCCAGCACCCGCAGTTGTCCCGGTGCGGACGAGCTCGACCAGCGGTACCAGATCGCTCCGTCCGGCCGGACGACCGCACCGGAGATGACGCCCGTTGCGGCCGGCAGGTCGGTGAGTTCGCCGGTGGCCAGGTCGTACCGGTGCATGCTGGTTCGGCCGGCGCTGGTGTGCAGAATCAGCAGCGACCGCGCGTCGGGATAGAAGTCGCCGGAGATGTCACCCGGCAGATCGATGTCCAGCTCGGTGACCCCACCGGTGGTGATGTCCCAGATCAGCAGTTGGTCCCGACCCTGGCGCTCGTGTCCGACCAGTACCCGGGTGTCGCCCGGGATCGGAGCGAAACCGATGGCGCCCAGACCTTTTCCGGGGGTGTCGTCCAACTCGCCCAGAACCCGGCCGTCCGCGACCGAGATCGCCCGGAGGGCGGGATACCTGGAGTCGCCGTGCTCGGAATGGGCCAGCAACCAGATGGTTTCGTCGTAGGAGAGTCCGTCGACGCTGCCGTCGTTGGTGTTCCGGTACACCACCGTCGGGTCGGCACCAGCCACCGACAGGTGGATGCGGGTGCCGTCGTCATCTGCGAAACCGGCGATGACGACGTTCCGTCCAGCTTCGAGTCCGGCCGGGTAACCCGGCTCCACCGATGGCATCGAGGCGGTCGCCGAACCCGGTCCACTGCCGAACGGCTGCCGCTGCCAGCGCCCGAACTCGTCGCCGTCGTTGTCCTCGAACCACAGCAGATCGGCGCCGTCGGCCGACAGCGTGCCGTGGGCCGTCCCATCCGGCCGATCGGTGGCAACGGTGCGGCTGTCGGTGGCGATGTCCCAGTAGTAGAGCTCGTAGCGACCGTTCTCGTTGGAGAGGTAGACCGCGCGGGCGGGGACGTCCCTCGCGGGATCGGCCAGGCTCAGACGCGTCGCCGAGAACCGCTGCTGCCAGCGTCGTTCCGCCCCTTCGTCTTCGAACAGCCGGTCCGGGACCGCGGCGACAGGGTGCACGACGTGATGGACCCCGGGATCGTCGGTCTCGGTGGCTGCTGGATCGTCGGTGTTGCTGTTCATGCCGTCATCCTGCCTCGTGTTGTCCGTTTCGTTCACCCGTGGGCCGCCCCGGTCGGCATTCCGGTCATCAATACGACGCCCTTCCGCTCGCCCCGCCGGCGCGTGGCCCGGCCCGGTCGGCGGGCGGGGAATGCCCCGGAAAGGTCCCAATTCGTCCATCGGAGATGTCAAACTCTTGTCCATGACTGCATCTGTTCCCGCTGGCTGGTATCCCGACCCCTCCGGCGCGCAGGACACCCTGAGATGGTGGGACGGCACGACCTGGAGCGGGCACACCCAGCCGACTCCGTCGCAGGTTCCGCCCGGCCCGGCGCAAAATTATCAGGCGCAGCCCCAGAACCCGCAACAGGCGGCCTACCAGCAGCCGTACCAGCAGCAGGCCGGGTACCAGCAGCAGGCGTCGACGGCGGCCGGGCACACCTACGGCGACCAGAGCTTCGGCGGTCACATGCAGGCCGGTGGGCCGGTGGCGTCCGGATACCGCTCGCCGATGACGGAGGCGAACATCTTCGTCAGCCAGAAGCGAAAGATCATCGAGGTGACGAACGAGTACGCGGTCTTCGCCCAGGACGGCGGGCAGATCGGCAGCGTCACCGAGGTCGGGCAGAGCACGGCCAAGAAGGCCCTGCGGGTGCTGACCAGCTTCGACCAGTTCATGACTCACCGCCTCGAGGTCCGCGACATGAACGGCCAGGTGCTGATCCAGCTCACCCGGCCGGCCAAGGTCTTCAAGTCGACGCTCATCGTGCAGCGGGCGGACGGCGCGGAGGTCGGCCGGCTGGTCCAGCGGAACGTGTTCGGCAAGATCCGCTTCGGGCTGGAGGCGAACGGGCAGGAGATCGGCTCGCTGAACGCCGAGAACTGGCGGGCCTGGAACTTCTCCATCCAGGATCACACCGGCGCCGAGATCGCCCGGATCACCAAGACCTGGGAGGGCCTGATGACGACGCTGTTCACCTCGGCCGACAAGTACATGGTGCAGATCCACCGGCCGCTCACCGATCCGTTGCTGTCGTTGGTCGTCGCGTCGGCACTAACCGTCGACACCGCTCTCAAGCAGGACGCCGGCGGCTTCAACTGAGCTGATCGATCATGGCGGGAATGGTCCCGATGTGACCGGTGGGATGCGCGTTGTTACAACCCGGTCACAGCTCGTCCCATCGCGGCGAGGCCTCCCGTCGGCGTGTCGCCGACGGCCCTAGCGTGGGAGAGGTCCAAGAGATGGACGCCCACTGGTGATGAGCCCATGAACGATGGAGACGCCCGATGACGATCCGCATCCAACAGCGCGACAAGACCGCTACGAAGATCCAGTTCGTCCTGCCCGACGACATCCATGACGGCGCGGTGTCCGTCGTCGGATCGTTCAACGACTGGCGGCCCGGTGCGCATCGACTCATCAAGCGCAGCAACGGAACTCGGAGTGTCAGCATCGCGGTGCCGCGCGGCCAGGAAGTCAGTTTCCGCTATCTCGGGGTGGGCGGTGTCTGGTTCGACGACCCCGATGCGCACGAGATCACCCCCCAGGGTTCGCTGGTCCGCGCCTGACCGTCGCCGCACGCCTTGCAAGCTGCCACCCGGCAAGCTGCCACCCGGCAAGCTGCCACCCGGCAAGCTGCCGCCCGGCCCGCGGCCGGTCGACACAGCACAGCGGTCAACGGTGGACGACGTATCCCACGTAGCCTCCGCCGTTGCGCAGTGACACCAGGCCCGGGACGTCGTGGATCGAGCCGTAGGTCTGGATCGCGTAGTTCATCCCGGCGTAGAGGTTGGCGGCCGGGTTGTACTGGTTGTCCGGGAGTTGCGGTGACCGGTAGGTCTCGAAGGTCGACTTGATGACCTGGACCAGCCCGATCGACGGATGCCCATTCTGCGCGTTGATGTCGGTGAGGTTGATCGCGTTCGGGTCGCCACCCGACTCGTAACGGATGATCGTGTCCACGTCGGCGACGTTACCGGTCGACTGGTGCAGGGCGTTCAGGATGCACTGCACCACCGGATTCCACCGCGTCACCGAGGTGCCGTTCGGGTCCGAGGCGATGGCGTTGCACTGGGCGGCGCCGCTTCCGTCGAGGTAGAAACCCACCACGTCGGCGAGCAGTTGAACGCTGCCGCCGCTGCTGTTGTAGATCCGGATCCGCCCGTCCGATCCGAGCGGCACCATCACCAGGTTGGCGACGGTCTGGCCCCCGACGAAGTTCAGGTTCGACGTCTTGGGCTGCGCTGTGCCATTGGCGTAGACCGTGACGACCCCTGCGGCGTAGGGGGCGACGGCGGTCACGTTGACCACGGCGCCTGCCACACCCGGTACGGGGAGCGCGCCAGTGCCGGCGAGCTTGACGGTGATCGAACTGTTGCCCGGCACCGCACCTGCCGGAGCGCCGAGCCCGATCCGGGTGTCCAGCAGGCGTGTCGGTGTGACCGGCTGGAAAGCACCGGCCACTCCCGGTGTTCCGGCCCGGAAGTAGCCGGCGACATCGGCGATCAGCGCCACGGATCCGGGCGAACCGTTGAACAGGCGGATCCGTCCGAGGCTGCCGAGCGGTACCACGACCAGGTTGGGCACCGTGCGGGAGACCGTGAAGTCCAGGCTGGACACGCCCGGTCGTGCGGTCGCTTCCGGATAGACCGTCAGGTAGCCCGAAGCGGTGGGCCGGGTGACCGTGACCGTCAGCGCCACCGCGGCGATCCCCGACGTCGGTAGACCCGCTGCCCCGGAGATCTGGAGCGACAGGGAGCTGTTGCCGGCCACCGGACTTGCCGCGGCGCCGAGCCCGATCCGGGTGTCCAGCAGGCGTTTCGGCGCAACGGGCTGGAACGAGCCGCCCACCGGCGTGATCCCGGGAGCCCCGGTCAGGAAGAAGCCGGCCACGTCGGCGACCAGCGCTGCGGTGCCGGCGGAGCCGTTGAACACCCGAACCTTGCCGTTGTCGCCCACCGGTACGACCACCAGGTTGGGGATGGTCTGCCCCGCCCAGAAGGACAGACTGGAGGCGACGGGGCGGATGGAGTCGTCGGGGTACACGGTGATGTAGCCCGGGGCCAGCGCGCGGGTGACCGTCACGTTCAGCGCCACCGCCGACACTCCGGTCGCCGGAATCCCGCCGGCACCCAGCACGGTGACCGCGACCGAGCCGGTGGCCGGAACCGGGCCGGCCGCGCCGAGACCGGTGCGTGTGTCGAGAATTCGGGACGGGGCGACCGCGGTGAACGAGCCGGCCACCGTCGGGGCCGCAGCTGCGGTCATGGTGCCTGCCGCTGCTGCCCATGCCTTGGCAGGAACGGCTGCCCGCGGTGGGGCCGTCGAAGCGAGCGCCGGGGGTGGCGTCACCAGGGCGACGAGCGCGAGCAGACAGGCTGCGAGGGTGGAGCTGCGACGTTGGAACATCGACATGTCGGGTCCTTCCGTGCCGCCCGGCTTGCGAGGTCGGGTACACCGGCGGACCCGCTAACAGTGAGCACTCTGTCACAAGAAGTGACTAAAAGTGAAGGGTGTTCCTGGCTGAGATCCATCGGTCCGCCCATCGCAGCAGTGGGAATGTGCTCAGAAAGCTCGGAAATGTGCTCAGAAAGCACTGAGGCGGCATGATCGAGCGGTGACATCGCCCTCGGAGCCGCTGCTCGCCGGCCCGCCGGAACTTCCCGGCGACGACGAGGTGCTGCGGGTGCTGCTGCACCGGAGGAACACCGGTCGGCTGGACGACGGACATCGGGTCGCGCTCGTGGTGAACGGTGGTGGGATGCGGGCCGCCTATGCCGGTGGCATGGCGCACGCCCTCGACGATGCCGGGCTCGGCGGATGTTTCGACGTCGTCTACGGCAGCTCGGCGGGCGCCTTCATCGGTGCGGCGCTGCTGATGGGGGATGGCCGCGGATCGGCGCACATCTTCTTCGAGGACATGGCCAGCCGGGCGTTCATCGACCCTCGTCGGCTCGGGCTGTGGCGGCCGATGGTCTCCCTCGATCACCTGCTCGACCGCATCATGGTGGAGTCCAAGCCCATGCCCTGGCATCTGCTCAACAACCTGACGGTGCCGCTGAAGGTGATCGCCACCGATGTCGACGATCTGAGCGCGCACGTGCTGGAACCACGCAACGAACTCGAGTGGAAGCTCGCCATGCGGGCGACGGCCTCGATCCCGTTCCTGGCGGGCCGACCGGTCCGGTTGCACGGCCGACGATGGATCGACGGCTCGGTGTCCGAGCCGCTGCCGGTCCACCGCGCGCTGCGCGACGGCGCGACGCACGTGCTGGCCCTGCTGAACCGGACGGTGGCCGGCCTGCGGCAGAAGGACGCTGCGCCGCGTCCCGCACGGTGGGCCAGGAGTCTGGATCGGATCGCTCCGGGGCTCGGTTCGATGGCCCAGGAGAGTCAGCGGCTCGGCCCCGTCCTCGCGCTGCTGGACGATGCCGCCCACGACTCGCGGCAGGGCATCCACCTGCTGGCCATCACACCGGCTCGCGATGTCGGCGTGCGCGGTCTCACCACCGATCCGGCGAGGGTCAGGTTGGCGGCGGACATGGGCTACGACTCGCTCACCTCCGCGTTGCGTCGCGTCTCCTGACCGATTCGGGGCCTGTTCAGCCGGTCTTCCTCAGATCTGCCCGGTAGACGAAGACGTTGTACGGATCCCACACCGACAGCGTGAAGTAGATCGTGCGTCCGCCGTCGCCGACGTAGTCCGCCAGCATGTAGGGCGCGTAGACCCCGGGGACGTCGGTGGCCGAGACGAGGGTGATCGGCGCGGACCACGGCCCCCACGGGGCCGCTGCCTCGCGGATCGTCGAGCCCGCGCCGCCGCCGTCCGTCGATGTCATCAACCAGCGGTCGAGGTAGTCGTTCCATACCACCGACAACTCACCCACGGTGCCGGCGACGATCGTCTTCGCCTTCGTGATCTCGTTGCTGTACAACGGTTTTCCTGACGTATCGGTCCCGGTGAAGTACTGGTAGGCGCCCTGCTGCTCGACCTGTGCGGAGGCCACCTTCATCAGCTGCACGCCACCGAAACGACCGTGGGTGACACCCCAGAAGTACAGCTCACCATTCAGGTCGGTGACGCTGACCTGGACAAAATTGCTGTTCCCTCCCCACCGGGGGGTATCCAGTTTCTGCCAGGTCGCGCCCTTGTCCTTCGATCGCGCCAGTCCGGCGTAGTTGGTCTCCCACTCGCCGGCATCGCCCCAGTGCCGGACCGACATGAAGGCCAGGTACAAGGTGGCCCCGACGGCAAAACCGTACGTCGGGATGATCGTCATCTCGTCGTCGTCGATCTTCTTGCCCGGGATCGGCTCGGCGGCAGAACCATTGCTGTCCAGCGTGTATCCGTCAAGCGTGATGCCGTCGGCCGGGTTCCGGTCGGTCGAGTAGGCCAGGGCGTTGGATCGCCACTCGTCGCCACCGCCACCGGTCATGCCGGGATCCCGTTGGCCGAAGGTATCGCCGAAGACGAACCAGATCCTGCCGTCGGCCTCGAACATGGAACCCAGATCCTGGCCGGCCACCTCGAAACGGTCGGTGCGGTTCGGTGAATCCGGACCCGTCAGCGCCGACACCTTGTGCACGCCGTCCACTCCGGCGAGCACCATCGGGAGGCTGGCGGTGTCCGTCGGCAGACGGTCCGGCTCGATCGGTGGCGAAGCAGAACATCCGCTCAGCACGAGAAGGACGCCGGCGAGCGCACCGATCCACCGGGACGGCCGTTGGCCGCGCCGGACTCCGACCCGTCGTTGGGCGAACACGTAGCGCTCCCGCTCTGCCGGGGCGGATCGATGACCACCCGAGATAACGATTTCTCACTCAGACTGACCATCCAGTGGCGGGTTGTCAAGGCTTGGACCGGGGTCAGTTCCCGGCCCGGGCCGAACTGGCCCTGGCCCGGAGGGTGGGAGAGAGGATCAGTTCCCGCGGCGCGCCGTCGTAGCCACCGATCCGGCTCAGCAGCATCCGGGCGGTCTCGGCTCCGAGGTCGTAGGTGGGTTGCGCGACCGTCGTCAAAGGTGGGCGGAGGAGCCGCGACCACGACATGTCGTCGAATCCGACGACAGCCATCTCGTCAGGAATGGTCAGGCCGGCCTCGGCGATCGCCTCGAGCGCGCCCAGTGTCATCAGGTTGTTCGCGACGAAGACGGCATCGATCGGGCGGCGGAGGCCGAGCAGCTGTTTCATCGCTGCCAACCCGCTCTCCTCGTGGAAATCGCCGAAGCGGATCAATTCGGCCGACGGCTTCAAGCCGTTGCGGATCAGGCCGTTGCGGTAACCGCCGAGGCGGTCGGCCCCGGTGGAGACGGTGATCGGACCACTGACGCATCCGATGCGACGATATCCCGCCGCCACGAGATGGGACACCGCCATCTCCGCACCACCGGAATTGTCGATGAGTACCCGATCTACCCTGTCGCCACTCAGTTTTCGGTCGACGGTGACGACCGGAATACCTTGTTCGAGCAGCTGGTCGAAGTTGGTCTGGGTCAACGAGGCCGGCGCCAGGATCACGCCCGCCATGTTCTCCGCGAGGGCCAGCTGGAGATAGTCGAGTTCCTTCGCAACGTTCTCCTCCGAATTGCACAGCACCAGCGAGTAACCATTCGCGTAGGCAACGTCCTCCACGCCGCGCACCATGTCGGTGAAGAATGGATTGCGGATGTCGGAGATGATCAGGGCCCACACCATGGTGCGCCTGGTCCGCAGGCTGCGGGCGATCCGACTCGGCCGGTAGGCGAGATCCTTGACCGCGATACGGACCCTGGCCGCCAACAACGGATCGACCTCGTTGTTGCCATTCAGGACCCGCGAGACCGTTGCCGTCGAGACTCCGGCGGCCCTGGCCACATCAGCGATGGTCGGCATCAGGGGCACCTCCGATTTCGTTTCGCCGGTCTGCGCGCGGTCGGCTGTCGCCCCTGGATCGGCCAGGACAGCGCAGATCTTACGACAACCGTGACGGTTGTTCACCGCAGCGCTGGCCACCGGACGCCGCGGCATCGCACTCTCTGCCGAACCTGCCGAGGCCCGGCAGGGTGCGAGACCCTCTTGTGTAATCGGTTTCTCAGCCCTATGCTCGGCCACCAGAGCGCCGGTGCTCCTCCCGCCCCGGCCTGGATCTCCAGGTCGGCTGCGTGATCAGTGTCGGCGTGAACCTGGCCGACGACGCTGTCGAGTCAGCAAGGACCCGAGGGGGAACATGACCGCCGCGGCCGTTCTGGGCGTCGACATCGGCAGCTCGAGCAGCAAGGGTGTACTGGTCTCCCTCGACGGCGCCGTGCTCGCGCAGGTCCAGCGCGACCACGACCTGGATCGCCCGGTGCCCGGCCACGTCGAGATGGATGCGCAGATCTGGTGGGCCGAGTTCACCTCGATGACGGCCGAACTGCTGGCCCGCCACCCCATCGAAGTCATCGCCGTCGGCGTGAGCGGGATGGGGCCGTGCGTGCTGCTCGTCGATGACGACGACGTCCCGGTCCGGCCGGCGATCCTGTACGGCGTTGACACCCGGGCCCTGGACGAGATCACAGGACTGACCGACGATTTCGGCGAAGCGGCCATCGTGGCCCGCTGCGGGTCCGCCCTGTCGACCCAGGCGGTCGGCCCGAAACTGGCCTGGCTGGCCCGGCACGAGCCGGCCGACTTCGCCAGGGCCCGGCGGCTGTTCATGCCGAGTTCCTGGCTGGTCCGCCGGCTGACCGGTCGGTACGTCCTCGACCACCACTCGGCCAGCCAGTCGACGCCCCTCTACGACGCGGGCGCGGCGCGGTGGTTCGAGCCGTGGTGGCAGCAGATCTGTCCGCAACTGCGGGCGCCGGAGCTGCTCTGGTCCGATCAGGTCGGCGGGCGGATCTCGGCAGCGGCCGCAGCGGCAACCGGCCTGCCCGCCGGGATCCCCGTCATCGCGGGAACCATCGATGCGTGGGCCGAGGCGGTCAGCGTCGGTGCACTGGGGATCGGCGATCTGATGCTGATGTACGGCTCGACGATGTTCCTGATCAACACGGTCGACCGGCCGGTGTCGGCGCCCCCGCTGTGGGCGACGGTCGGCGTCACGCAGGGCAGCCGCAACCTGGCTGCCGGTATGGCGACCTCCGGCTCGATCACCGCTTGGCTTCGAGAGCTGTTCGGCCGCGTCGACTATGCCCACCTGCTGTCCGAGGCCGGCCGGTCCCCGGCCGGAGCGAACGGTCTGCTGATGCTGCCGTACTTCGCCGGGGAGCGCACCCCGATCGCCGATCCGATGGCCCGTGGGCTGATCGCGGGCCTCACCCTCTCCCACACCAGGGGTGATCTCTACCGGGCGGCATTGGAGGCCACCGCGATGGGTGTCCGGCACAACGTCGATGTGATGGCGGCGGCCGGCGGGCGGATCGATCGCGCAGTGGCGGTCGGCGGCGGCACCCAGGGCGGCCTCTGGGCCCAGATCGTCTGCGACGTCACCGGTCTCCCGCAGGAGCTGCGGGAGACCAGCGTCGGGGCGAGCTACGGCGCGGCCTTCCTGGCGGCCGGCGCCGTCGTGGACCCGACCATCGACCACTGGAACCCGGTGGCCTCGGTCATCCGGCCGAACGCCGAGATGCGGCCCGGCTACGACGATCTCTACCACCTGTACACCGAGGCCCGGGGCGCAACCCTCGAGCTCGGCCATTCCCTGTCCCGCCGGCAGATCGAAACTGCTGCCGCTCGACGGACATCAGACCCGAGAGGTGTTCACGTATGACAGATCATTCGCGCCCCGCCTACCTGTTCCCCGAGTTGCGTGCCGAGCCGACGACGCCTCCGGCCACCGTCTACACGGTGGCCAACGGCGACCTGCGGCTCTCCGCGAACCTGCAGTGCTGGCCCGTCCAGCAGCAGCTGGAATCCGACGTCACCGTCGCCGTCAACGATCTCGGCTGGCAGGTGGTCAGGGCGCACGCCGTCGACGAGGTGGCCGGGCATGGCTTCATCGACAGCCAGCGCCGGGGGATCGAGGTCTTCCGGGACATCCCGCCCGACGCACCGGTGGTGGTGGTGGAGGCGGTGTGGCAGTACAGCCACCACCTGATGGCCGGTCTGCGGTCGCACCGCGGGCCGATCCTGCTGGTGGCCAACTGGAACGGCACCTTCCCGGGGTTGGTCGGGATGCTCAACCTCGCCGGCAGCCTCACCAAGGCCGGCATCGACTATTCCTCGCTGTGGAGCCTGGACTTCACCGACCAGTGGGCGCGGGACGGGCTCCGGAGCTGGTTGGAGACCGGCAAACTCGTCCATTCCGTCGACCACGTGCGCTCGCTGCCTCCGTTGGATCCGGCCGTGCCCGAGATCGCCCTCGGACAGGCGCTGGCCCGGCAGCTGATCACCGACAAGGCCATCATCGGCATCTTCGACGAAGGCTGCATGGGGATGTACAACGCGATCTTCGACGACGAGCTGCTGAATCCGACCGGCATCTACAAGGAGCGGCTGTCGCAGAGTGCCCTGGTGGCCGAGATGGGCCGGGTCGGCGAAGAGGAGGCCGCCGCGGCGAAGGCCTGGTTGGACGCCGCGGGCCTGACGTTCGAGTTCGGGACCGACGAGGCCAGCGAACTGACCCCGGCCCAGGTGCACAGCCAGATGAAGATGTACATCGCCGCGGTCCGGATGTCCGACGATTTCGGACTCGACGCCGTGGGGATCCAGTACCAGCAGGGGCTCAAGGACACCGTGCCGGCCAGTGACCTGGTGGAGGGTCTGCTCAACAATGTCGACCGGCCCCCCGTGTACAGCCGTGACGGGGCCAGGGAACTGTATGCGGGGCAGGCCCTTCCGCACTTCAACGAGGTCGACGAAGGGGTGGCGATCGATGCCCTGGTCACCAATCGGCTGTGGACGGCGATGGGATTCGACCCCGCCAACACCTTGCACGACGTCCGCTGGGGTGAGGAGTACGACGGAGAGTTCGTCTGGACCTTCATGATCTCCGGCGCGGTGCCCGCCTCCCACAACGGTGGCTACCGGAACTCCTACAGCAGGCGCCAGCCGAAGATGTTCTTCCCGCTGGGCGGCGGGACGCTGAGCGGCTGCTCGAAGCCCGGCGAGATCGTCTGGTCCCGGGTGTACATCGAGAACGGCAGCCTCCAGATCGATCTGGGCCGTGGACATGTCGCGGATCTGCCGGCGGCCGAGACGCAGCGCAGGCTGTCCATGACCAGCCCGGAATGGCCGATCATGCATGCCGTGCTCCACGGGGTGGGACGGGATGCGTTGATGGCACGTCACAAGGCCAATCACGTGCAGGTGGTGTATGCCCCGGACGCCGAATCCGCGGACCGTGCGCTCACCGCGAAGGCGGCCGCGTTCGACGCGCTCGGCGTCACGGTGCACCTGTGCGGCGACGTCCGGCTGGTCGGACCGGAGGGCGAGAACTGAGATGGCGGAGGCAGTGTTCGACATCGCCCGGCTCGGTTCCGGTCGTACGCGGTCGATCTCGCCGGAGAACTTCGACGGGGCCAAGGGGGGCGGTGGCCGGGCCACCGAAGGCACCGGGGCCGCCTGCGCGGAGGGTCTCGGCGTGGGGTGGAAGATCTCCCCGAGCGTCGACATCGCTCCGGGCGAGACGTTGACCATGTCCGAGATCGAGGGGCCGGCGGTGATCACCCACCTGTGGATCACCACCCACCGGAGCCGTTGGCGCAGCCTGATCCTGCGGGCCTACTGGGACGGCGCGGAAGAGCCGGCCATCGAAGTGCCCCTCGGTGACTTCTTCGGTCAGGGCTGGTGCAGTTTCGCGCAGCTGAGTTCGTTGGTGATCGCGGCCAATCCCCACGGTGGGTTCAACTCGTACTGGCCGATGCCCTTCTCGGCGTCCGCCCGGCTGACCATCGAGAACCTGGCGCCTGACGCTGCGACCGTCTACTACCAGGTGACCTACGAGAGCGACACGCAGGCCACGGACGGCGGCTACCTGCACGCGCAGTTCCGGCGGAGCAACCCGTTGCCGTCCGGCACCACCCACCCTCTCGTGACCGGGGTGCTCGGGCATGGCAAGTACGTGGGCACCTACCTGGCGTGGGGAGTCAACCGGCCCGGCTGGTGGGGGGAGGGCGAGGTCAAGTTCTACCTCGACGGGGACCAGGAGTACCCGACCATCTGCGGCACCGGTACCGAGGACTACTTCGGCGGCGCCTGGAACTTCGACGTGCCCGGCCAGGGCTATACCGCCTATACCACACCGTATCTCGGTCTACACCAGATCCTCGCGCCGGACGGCCTCTACCAGAGCCAGCAACGATTCGGGATGTATCGCTGGCACCTGGCCGATCCCATCAACTTCCGGACCGATCTCCGCGCCGACATCCAGGCGCTGGGCTGGAAGTCGCGTCACCGCTACCAGCTGCTCACCGACGACATCTCCTCGGTCGCGTACTTCTACCTCGACCGGCCGACCGCGACCCGCCCGGTACTGCCCGGAGCCGACGAGTTGGAGGTCGGCGGGGCACCCCTGGAGTGAAGGCCGCTGCCCCGCACCCGCACAAATCAATTGACAGCGAAGTCAACCGAAAGGACCTGCAATGAAACGCGATCCCAGCTTCACCAGCACTGCCGCCGGCGTCGCCGGCAACGCCTTCAACCGTCGTCAGATGCTCAGGGTGCTGGGCGCGGCGGCCACGCTCCCGCTCCTGTCAGGGCTGGCCGCATGCAGCGGCACGAGCACCGCGGCCGGGCCGGTCGCGACCACGTCGTCAGGAGCGGCCGCCACCGGGGGTGCTGCCGGAGCGACCGCGGTCGGCGGCGCGACCACGTCCTCGACGGCCTCCGGATCGCTGAGCTTCGTCTACTACGGTGACGCCAACCAGCAGGCCCAGTTCAAGTCCCTGTTCGCCGAGTTCAACAAGATCAATCCGGCGATCACGTTGCAGGCACAGGGGATCGCCTCCGCATCGTGGGCGACCTTCTCCAACACGGTGGCCACCAGGATCGCCGGTGGCCAGATCCCCGACATCATCCAGATCGCCACCGAGGGCCAGCGGATCTTCGCCTCCAAAGGTCTGCTGGAACCCCTTGACCCCTACATCGCGAGGGACAAGGCGCTCGTGGACAACTACTACGCGGACATCGATCCGAATCTCAAGGCCTGGACCACGAAGTACGGCTCGACGGACGGCAAGACCTATTACATGCCAGGCGGTTACAACACGGTCTGCATGTACCTCAATACCGAAATCCTCGCCAAGGCCGGCGCCACGGTCCCGACCGGCGACTGGTCCTGGGATGACTTCAAAGCAGCCGCCCAGCAGGTCAAGGACAAGACCGGCGCGTTCATGCTGCCCGTCGGATCCGGGTACTTCACCGACGTCATGCCGTGGCTGACCACCAACGGCGCTGCCACGTTCAATGCAGACTGGAACGTCCCGACCTTCAACACCGCGGCTGCCGTCGAGGCCGTGACCTTCGCCAAGAGTCTGATCGATGCGGGGTTGGCCCCGAAACCCGGCGGCGCGTTCGACGCGGCGACCAACATGAGCAACGGCAAACTCGCAGGTCTGGCCGGTGGCCGGTGGCCCACGATCGACATGCGGCGACTGAAGATCGTCGACAAGGTGCAGATCGTCAAGTGGCCCAAGAAGATCGCGGACGGCTCCCCGGTCGGCTGGGACGCGTGGCCGATCACCAAGGCGTCCAAGAACAAGGACGCGGCCTGGGAGTTCATCAAGTTCCTGATCTCCAAGCCGGCCGGCGACTACTTCGCCACCATCGGAGGAACGATCGTCCCGGCCCGCCTCTCGGTGGCCAAGAGCGCGTCGTTCACCACCAACGCCCCGAAGGGTAGCGGCCTGCTGTCGGATGCCATCGCGTACGCGACCCCCATTCCCTCGCCGGACCGGGGAGCCGAGATCCAGAAGACCATCGAGGACGCCTGGTTGAAGGTCATCTCCGGGAACGGAGACGCGCAGAGCACCCTGGAGGCCGCGAACACGAAGTTGAAGACGCTGCTGTGACTCTCGACCAGATCCCCGCCGGCTCATCCATCGGGTCATCGGCCGGGCCATCGGGCGCACTCCGGCCGATGGCACGGGTGCGGGCGCGTACCAACGACTGGCGGGGGTATCTGTTCATCAGTCCCGCGGTCCTGCTCTTCCTGATCTTCATCGCCGGGCCGTTCGTCGCCGCGATCGTGCTCAGCTTCTACCACTGGGACCTGTTGACCCCGGCGGTCTTCTCCGGGACCGACAACTTCCGTGCGTTGTTCTCGGACCCGCTGCTGTGGAAGGTGATGGGGACGACGTTCCTGTTCGCCTTCGCGTCGGTGGTCACCCACATCATCGGCGGGTTGCTGCTCGCGTTGGCGGTCAACCGCGCGATGAACAAGGTGCTGTCCTACCTCGTCCGCACGGCGATCTTCTTCCCGTTCATCATTTCCTGGGCGGCGGTCGCGCTGATCTGGAAGTACGTGCTCGACCCGACTTTCGGTCTCGTGACCTACTACCTGGCCGAGATCGGGATCACCTCGCCGCAATGGTTCACCGACCCGCACTGGGCCCTGGTCGGCATCATCGGCATCGACTTCTGGCACACGATCGGCTTCACCTTCATCATCATGCTGGCCGGTTTGCAGACCGTCCCGAAGACGCTGATCGAGGCCGCACGCACCGACGGGGCGAACAGCCGTCAGGTGTTCTTCAACGTGACCCTGCCGCTGATGTCACCGACCATCTTCTTCGCCACGGTCATCACCTTCATCGGGGCGTTCCAGATCTTCGAACCGATGCAGATCATCAGCAACGGCGGTCCGGACGACTCGACGATGAGCATCGTGATGTACCTGTACCAGACGGGGTTCCAGAGTTTCCAGATCGGTTATGCGTGCGCGATGGCGCTGCTGGTCTTCCTCGTCATCATGTCGGTCACGCTGCTGCAGTTCATCGGCGCCAGGAAATGGGTGTACGAGGAATGACGGATGTTTCGGGAATGACCACCACCACCGTCCCCCGCGCCAGGCGGCGGATCCGGATCGGCTCGGCGCTGATCACCCTCGTCCTGGTGGTGATCGCCGTCCTGATGGTGACACCGTTGGTGTGGCTGATCACCACCTCGCTCACCGGCACGGAGAACGCATTCTCCGTCCCGCCGACCTGGATTCCGCGTCCGTTCACCACGGAGAACTTCCGCGCCGTGCCGGACATGATCCCGTTCGGGCGGATGGCACTGAACAGCCTGTACGTCGCGGTGTTGAGCACCGGCGGTTCGCTGCTGGTCAGCATCCCTGCGGCGTACGGCTTCTCGCGGGTCAGGTTCCGCGGCAACCAGGCCATCTTCCTGGTGATGCTCGGCGCCCTGATGATCCCCGGCCAGCTGACGATCATCCCGGTCTTCATCCTGATGAACAAGCTCGGTCTGTACAACACGCTCGCCGCGCTCTGGTTGCCCGCCCTGATCAATGTGTTCGCCATCTTCTTCCTTCGCCAGTACTTCAAGTCCATTCCCCGCGAATTGGACGAGGCGGCCAGGATCGACGGTGCCGGCCATTTCTGGATCCTGTTCCGGATGATCGTTCCGCTGTCGGGGCCGGCTATCTCGGCGCTGACGGTGCTGGGTTTCGAGGCATCGTGGAACAACTACTTCGGCCCGTTGATCTTCCTCACCAGCCCGGAGAAGATGACGCTCCCGCTCGGCCTCGTCACCCTGCAGGGCGGCTACGGCGGCGGACCAGCGGTGATCGTGTTCGCCGCGATCACCATGGTCGTGCTGCCCGTGCTGATCGTCTTCCTGATCTTCCAACGCTACTTCGTCGCCAGCATCGCGACGGCCGGACTGAAGGGATGAGGAGATGACGGCGAGCTTCCGTCCGCCGACACGACCGTCCGCCGACCTCCAGACGGTGCTGCTGCGCCGCCTGCTGGCCGTGAGCTGGTCCTCGCTGCCGGTACTGCTGGGCGCAAGTGTGTGTTGTTGCCTTGGATTCACCCTGGTGCTGCTCTGCGGGCCGGGTCCGACACCGGCCGGTGTGGTGGTCATGGGCGTGCTCGTGATCCCGGCGTTCACGCTGCTCCTCCGGACCTACCATCGAGCCCTGTTCGGCGCTCCGGCCGGTCACACGGCCGGTCTACCCGGGTCGGCGCGGCGCTGGTCGCCCCGGGCCTGCTGGGCCGGATTCTGGCTGCCCACCCTGCGCATCACCGGTGTGCCCGTCGTCGCCGGCTGCCTGGCCCTGGTCGCCTGGCAGATGTGGGCGCAGACCGGGCAGTGGTGGGCGCTCGGTCCGCTGGCGGTCTGCGTAGCGGTGACGGTGGTATCCACCGTGGCCGCGGTTCTCGCGCTCACCCTGCGGGAGGCCGATCGCCGGCTGACGACGGTGCAGCTCTGGACCACCGCGCTGACTCTGATGGCGCGCCAACCGATCCCGTCGGCCAGTACGGTGGTGCTGCCCGCTGCCGGCCTGTGGGCCTGCCTGCACCTGACCGCGTCCCTGGTGCTGGTGGTTCCACTGCCCGCAGCCTTCGTCCTCGTCGCGGCGGTGTGGACCTCCGGCGAGGGGCAGAGCCTGCTCGCCACCACTGGTCCCGACGACATCGCTCCAGAGAATTCGACAACCGCTCCAGGGAGCCAATGGTGACGTCCCCCTCCGCCTTCCGCCAGAACCGCGTCGGCGCGGCCCAGCGGCCGCACATCGCCATGCCGCTCGGCGGCATCGGCACCGGAAACGTGGCGATCTGCGCCGACGGCAGCCTGCGGCAGTGGCAGCTGCACAACATCGGGAACCACGGCGGATCGCTGCCGTGGTCGATGTTCGCGATCAGGGCCAGCCGGACCGAGCCTCCGCAGAACACCGTGAAGATCCTGCAGGCCGATCCCGTCCCACCGTCGACGCGAACCCCGTTGGTCACCGATGACGAGGTGCCGTCCTGGCAGCGCGAGGCATTGGAAAGGTTCGGCGGCGTCGCCTCGACGAGTTTCGCCGGTACCTACCCGTTTGCCGAGATCTCCTACGATGACGACGATCTGCCGCTGTCGCTGACGCTCGAGGCCTTCACGCCGCTGGTGCCGCTGGATGCGGAGAGCAGCTCCATCCCGGCTGCCATGTTCACGTTTCGCATCGTCAACACCGATCCGGTTGCCATCCACGGCACCCTCGGCGCCACGCTGCAGAACGCGGTCGGCTGGGACGGGGTCAGCCCGATCGACGGCGTGAACGGCGCCGGCTACGGCGGCAACACCAACCGGGTGGTCCGCGACGACGGCTGGACCTCGGTCGTCCTGGAGAACGGATCGCTGCCTGCGGATGCCCCCGGCGCCGGCCAGATGGTGCTGGCCGCAGACGATTCGGCCGCGCCGGTGCTGACCCAGTGGCAGCGGCTCGACGAGTACATCGCCTTTCTCGACGCCCGCGCCCTGAACAGCGGCACCAGCCGGCTCCGATCCGACCGCGCCACCGGCGACCCCCAGCGCCACGCGCCGCGATCGTCGGTCGGTGCCAGTGCGAGCGGCCGCACCTGGAACACCGGGATCGGCGTGCCGTTCGAGCTCGAACCGGGACAGGAGAAGATCGTCAGATTCGTGATGGCGTGGCACTTCCCGAACCGGATCGTCAATTTCGAGCAGTTCGGCCCGCAGCGGCCGGAGTGGGGGAGCTCCCGCTTCTGGCTCGGCAACCACTACGCCACGGTGTTCCCCGACGCCCAGCAGGTATTCCGCCGGGTGGCAACGGACTGGCACCGCCTGCGCGATGCGACGGCCGCCTGGTCGGGCACCCTCGCCGCGTCGAGCCTGGACGACCAGACCGTTGCCCATCTCGCGGCCCAGCTCTCGCTGGTCCGCAGCCCAACCTGCTTCCGCACGGCCGACGGTCGGTTCTTCGGTTTCGAGGGCGTGCTGGGGGCCTCGACCAGCATGTGGTCCGGTCAGTTCGGAGGCTCGTGTCCGCTCAACTGCACCCACGTCTGGAACTACGAGCAGACCCTGTCGAAGACCTTTCCAGAGCTCGAGCGGAGCATGCGCGAGACCGAGTTCGACGTCATGCAGGCGCCGGAGGGCTATCTGCCGCACCGGGTGATCGCTCCCGTCTACCTCCGTCAACTCTGGGACGAACCGATCGGCGGTCCCGAGGAGCCGGCCCTGGACGGCATGCTCGGCGCCGTCCTGAAGACCTACCGCGAAGTCCGCACCGGGGGCGGTCTGGAATGGCTGGAGCACTACTGGCCCAACATCTCCCGGCTGATGGACCATATCGGGGCGAAGTGGGACGTCACCGGGACGGGCATGCTCACCGGCACCCAGCCCAGCACCCACGACATCGACCTGGCCGGCCTCAACACGTTCATGGGCACGCTGTGGCTGGCCGCGCTGCGCGCCGCGGAGGAGATGGCGCTGCTCGTCGGCGAGACCGGCCGCGCGTCGTCCTATCGCGAGACCTTCGAGCTGGCCAGCACGAACTACGACGAGGCGCTGTTCAACGGTGAGTACTACGTGCAGCGGCTGCAGCCGGGCGATCCGGCGGAGTTCCAGTGGGTGGACGGCTGCCTGTCCGACCAGTTGATCGGCCAGTGGTGGGCCCACCAACTCGATCTCGGCTACCTGCTGCCCCAGGACCACGTCCGGACGGCGCTGAGCTCGGTGGTCCGCTACAACCTTCGGTCCGACTTCACGGACTTCGTCCACCCCTATCGGATCTACGCCGACGGTGACGATGCCGGGCTCCTGATGTGCAGTTGGCCGACCGGTGGCCGCCCGGCCGTTCCCACGCGGTACGCCGACGAGGTCTGGACCGGCATCGAGTACCAGGTGGCCGCGCACTGTCTCTGGGAGGGCCTTGAGAAGGAGAGCCAGCAGATCCTGCGGTCGTTGTGGACCCGCCACGACGGCCGCCGGCGCAACCCGTACAACGAGATCGAGTGCGGGGACCACTACGCCAGGGCGATGGCTGGATGGTCCGTGCTGGAGGCGATGTCAGGGCTGCGCTACGACGGAGTCAGCGCGACGTTGACGGTTCGTCCGGCTCCGTCACCGGCGTCGATCCCGGTGCTCGTCGGCGGCGGCTGGGGTCTGCTGGTCACCACCGCCGAGTCGGTGAAGCTGAAGTGCACCGGCGGTCGAATTCGGCTCGGCGCCGTGGAAATCGAGGGCTCGCAGGTCCCCGCGCCCACCGTGACCTGGGACGGCACAGCGCTGGCGGTCTCCTGCGAGACCACCGGCCGCGGGACAAGAGTGGTGCCTGCGGTCGCACTCGTCCTCGAAGCCGGTCAGGAAATCGCCTTCCTCGACGACTCCTGGCACTGATCACACTCCGGGTGTGACTGACCATCACCGTCTGGGGCAATCGGAATTCCGGGTGCCGCAGGCCGGTCAGGCGGCGTCGGCGAGTCGGAACGCACGGGGCGAGACACCGTGCTGCCGCTTGAAGGCACTGCTGAAGGCGAAGGCGTTGCGGTAGCCGACGGAGTGGGCGATGGCCTCCACGGACCGATCGGTGCCGCGGAGCAGATCCGCGGCCAGGGCGAGCCGCCAGTCGGCGAGGTAGGACATCGGGGGCTGACCGACGCTCTCGCAGAAGCGGCGGGACACGGTGGCCCGTGAGTACCCGACGCGGTCGGCGAGGGACTCGAGGGACCACGGCTGCTCGGGGTGGTGGTGCATGAGGGACAGCACCTCGCCGATCATCGGGTCGTCCTGGGCCGACCACCACCGCGGCGGGTCGGCGTCGGGCGAGGAGAACCACCGGCGCAGCGTGGAGATCAGGACCAGATCCACGAAGCGGTCGACCATCGCGTCCTGCCCCGGTTGCGCGGTCGCCATCTCGGCCGTCAGCATCTGCACGAGCCCGGCGTCGGCGAGCCCGGACGGTGCAGCGCTATCCGCGGCGGCCCCGGAGTCGCCCGCTCGAACGACGACGAACTCCGGGATGGCCGGCAGCAGCCGTCCCCGGATCTGTCCCGGCAGTTCGTAGGCCACGGCCAGGAAGGCGCACTCGCCGTCCCGGCTGTTGCCCCACGAGCGCGGTCCGAACGTCATCGGGATCGCCGCCTCCCGACCCGGCACCCCGCGGCAGACCTGCCCGGGCTCGACGACGACGGAGAACGGCGCGCCCGGTTCATCAGACAGCACATAAGGTTTCGGTCCCTTGATGATCGCGACATCGCCGGCGGTCACCGAGGCCGGCTCTCGGCCTTCGGCCTGCAGCACGCAGGATCCCCGGAGCATCACCACCATGCCCACGGTGGCCCGGTCGGCGACCTGCATCGACCAGGGCGAATCCATCTCGCAGTGCAGGGCGAAGGCACCGCGGGCCTGGTGCTCGGCGAGAACGGCAGAGAGGTTGTCCATCCACCCAGACTAGACGCTGACGAAGGTTCTTGACCCTCTGGACCATGGATCTGCTCACAATGGTCGGATCCAATGGGGACATGAACATTTCCGAGATCCAACCGGGCCGATCATCCGAATTCGCCACAGGTGAGTTGTCATGAACGCGTTGCGCCTGACCACTGCCTTGACCGCAGCCGCCTGCGGAATTTCAGGGGGCGTACTGTTCGCCTTCTCCACGATGGTGATGCCGGCGCTGCGTACCCAGACGGCGGCGGCCGCAACGGCCACCATGCAGGCCATCAACGTGGCAGCACCCCGCAGCATCTTCATGCTCCCGCTCATCGGCTCGGCAGTGGGCTGCGTCGCGGTCGGTCTGCAGGCGGTCCTGCGCTCCGACGTGCCGAACCGGCCGTTGCTGCTGACCGGCGCCGCCACCGGCCTGCTCGTCATGCTGATCACGGCGATCTACCACGTGCCGCGCAACAACGCCTTTGCGATCCTCGACCCGTCGTCCACCGGGATCACCGCAGCCTGGGCCGCCTACGATCCGGGTTGGACGGCGTGGAACCACGTGCGCTCCGTGGCCGGCCTGGTGTCAGCAGGACTGCTGCTGCTGAGTCGCCCATGGGTGTCGACCGCACCGTGACCGGGCATCCTCCGCGCATTGGAGCCTTGCACAGGATCAGGGCGGAGACTTAGCCGCTGTGAAGCATCTTCACAGGGAGGCGTGGGATGCTCTCATGATGCAGGCATCCTTTTCGCAGCGTCCACACATCTACCGATGGGGCGCCGCCGTGCTGGCGGTCGTGCTGAGCGCCGCGGCGATGCTGGTGGGCGCCGGTGCCGCCTCAGCTGCTGATGACTACCCGACGGCCACGTCCGTAGGAAGTGTGCCGACGGTCGGTCCGTTGTTCTACGGGGGGCTCGCCGACGGGCACGGGTGCAGTGCGAGCGTCATCGCGAGTCCGAGCCGGGACCTCGTTCTCACTGCTGCCCACTGCATCTCCGGAACCGGTGCGGGTGTGCTCTTCGCTCCCGGCTATCTGAACGACCAGACGCCCTACGGGGTCTGGACCGTCATCAGCGCCTACGTCGACACGGCCTGGAAGACCGGCGGCGACACGCAACACGATTTCGCGATCCTGCGGGTGGCCCCGCAGATGCGAGGCGGGCACGAGACGTATCTCCAGAGCGTCACCGGCGCCAATGTGCTTGGCTTCACGCCCCGGCCCGGCACCACGGTGACCATTCCCGCCTACCCGGCCGGGGTCGATGATGCGCCGATCAGCTGCACCAACCAGAGCTACCTGCTGACCGGGTACACGGCGTTCAACTGCCACGGCTACTTCGGTGGAACCAGCGGCTCGCCGTTCCTGGTCGCAACCGGCAATCCGAGGGTGAAAGCCGTGGTCGGCCTGATCGGTGGCCTCCACCAGGGCGGCTGCGAGGACTACACGTCCTACAGTTCGGCGTTCGGCATCGACATCGTCAAGCTGTGGGTGCGGGCAACGCTGCGAGGCAAGCCGGACGTCGTTCCGCTGGCCGGTAGCGACGGCTGCTGACGAGGCCGTCGGACGCACCCGGCGCACCCGATCGTCAGGCGAAGGTCCAGAACACCTCGAAACGCAGGAGGGCGTCCCACCGGGAGGTCGCCCGGGGATCCAGCAGCAACGCCGGCAACTGGCTGCGGTACTGATCGCAGGCCCGCCGTTTGATGTCCTGCTCGTGACCGGTGAGCGCGTGCACGTGCGGTACCAGCAGATCCCGGTCGAATCCACCTTCGACCAGCTCTGCCGAGAGCCAGTGGTCGACATCGAGATATGGATCCGGTGTCGAGCCGGTCACCCACGACGGCCACCCGAACTGGATCGAGTACGGCAGGTCGGCGTGCAGCCGTACCTGCGCCCGGGTCGCGGTCTTCTGGGCCGCATCGAGCACCAGATCGCGGACCACGGCGTGGTCGGGGTGGCCGCCGACAGCCGCCGGCACCCAGATCTCGTCGAAATCCGTCAGGACCGAAACGATTCTCGCGGTCAGCCCGCCCCGGTCGAGTTCCTCGACGCGGTACTGCAGTTCCAACTCGTTCCAGTTCTCGACGCCGCATCCGAGAGCTGCGGCTGCGGCATCGTTCTCGGCCAGTCGCTCCCGCTGTCGCCGGTCGCAGCCGCTCGCTCCGGTCAGGTGGTCCCAGGATCCACGGGCCGTCTCGACCGGAGGGACTCCGCCGAACACCGTGAGCAGCAAAGCATCCGGCCTCGCGAGCTGTGCGGAGACGGACAGCACGCCGTCGTCCAGGTGCGGTGAGAAGACGATCAGGCTCATGGGGCGGGACCTCGGCATGGTGTGGGCAGGGCGGGCGGTGCCATCGTACGAGGTGGTGGCAGTCGAGGCCGAAGCCCTGTCCGACCGTCGGGAGGAGCCGACGGCTCAACCGTGATCGCCGAGGTGCCGATTGAGCCATTCCGTGGTGAGTCGGTCGACCTCCCTGGCCTGATCGGTTTGTGGGGCCGGATCGATGCCAGGTTCTTCGGCGACGGCATGGCCCATGCCGGCAACCAGGCGGAAGTCGACCCTCGTCTGGTCGGAGTAGTGTTCGGCCAGAGCATTCCGGAGTGCCTGTGCGGGCTGGACGAAGCCGACCTCGTCATCGTCGGCGCCGACGATCAAGCGAATGGCGGGCTCGTTCGCCGCGGCGGTCTCCTTCGCGCGTCTGACGAAGTCCAGCCGGCGTGCCACGTCGAGAGATTCGGGCCCCCATGGATACTCGACGCCGTAGAGGCGCCCGGTGGCGTCCACCGCCGGCCGCAGTTGGCTGATCGGGCTGATCAGAACGGCTGCTGAAGCGACAAGCCCTGCTGCGGGACCGGTCTCGGCCAGGACCAGCTGCGCGACAGCCGATCCCATCGATCCTCCGACCAGGGCGAGTGGCGCGTCGTGGAGATCAAGTTGTGCTTTCAGGTCCTCCCACGCGGCCGGGAACTCCGCGGCACCCTGACTGGCGATCGGCCCCTGCAACTTGAGGACCGCATCCTCGAACCCGAGTTGCATCAGAGCGTCGAACCCCCCGGTTGGCAACCGCGCTCCGCACAGCGGCAGTCCGAGGTAGATGCGCCATCCGTCGAAGCCGGCCAGCGGGAGGGCGGCTGCGAAGGCCGCCTCGGTGCGGGGCGGATCCATCAGGTGCCAGGCCACCACGACCGGCGACTGCTGGTGGACCACCCGCGGCGGGATGGCGAGGAAAGGCACCCCGGCGGCCTTTCCGGTGATCGCCGCCGTCGACTCTGCGGTCATTGCGGCGGGGTCGGTGGTCTCGGTGTGCATGGTCATGGAGTTCTCCTCGTGTCGAGAGGGCCGTGGTGGTTCGGCCTCGGGGACGCTGCAACAAGCTGTACAGTGTCCAACTTAAATGGACACTGTACAGTTGTCAACATGAACGCCGAGGACTTCGATGCGACAGGCCCCAGGGGCCCGGGGCAGCGGGCCGGACTCACCCGGGGCGCAGTCCTCGATGCCGCCCGGACCGTGCTGTCCGAAGGCGGTGCCGGGACACTGACGATGCGCGGGCTCGCCCGCCGCCTCGAGGTGGCCCCGAACGCGCTCTACAGCCACGTGTCCAGCAGGGATGATCTCCTGGACGCACTGCTCGACGACGTGCTCGGCCTGGTCGGTGTGCCGTCGCCGGGCCTGGCGGATCCGTTGGACGGCATCAGGACCATCATGACGTCGACCTACTCCGTGCTGATCGAGCATGCCGTGCTGGTACCCGTCTTCCTGGTGCGGCAAGGGGCACGGGGGGTCAACGCCGTCCGTCTCGGCGTACTGATGGACGCGATGCTCCGGCGAGCAGGGGTGGAGGAGTCCGCCGTCGCGGAGGCCCGCCGGGTGTTGATCGTGCACACCATCGGGTTCGCGGCTTTCAGTACGGCTGTCGATACCCCGGTCGGCCGGTCGGCCGACCCGCCACGCGCGTTCCTGCGAAGTCTGGACTGGTTGCTCACCGGAATGACGGCACCGCGTTCCCGAAGATAAGGCGTTCGCCTCATGTGGGAATCCCTGCTCACGACGAACGTCGCTGTCATGACGATGAACTGGTTCGAAGCAGAGACCGTGCTGGCCGAGCGCACCCGTGACCTGGTGCGCCACGATGGACGCCGTTGGCCCGACGTGGCCCACGCCCGGAGAGTGCTGAAGGCCCGCGCCCCGCTGGCCGACGACCCACGTGCGCGACGATAGGCAGATGCCCCGCCCGCCCAATTCCGATCCTGGCTCTTCGCGCGAGCGCTCATCGACTCTTCGTTCCGCTCCTCGCTCGTTCCTCGCTTCGATGCTCGCTTCGATGCTCGCTCACGCGTTCGTCGGTCGTCAGACCGAACTCGCCGAGTTGCTGGCCGCGGCCGCGGCCGCGGCGGGGCCGACCTTCACCCTGCTCAGCGGTGATGCCGGCACCGGGAAGACCCGGCTGCTGGAGGAACTCGTCGAGCGGTTGGGCGGGGTCGGGGCCCTGGTCCTGGTCGGGTCGTGTGTGGAGGTCGGTGGGTTCGGGCTGCCCTACCTGCCGATCATCGACGCCCTCCGAGCGGTGGAATCCGACCCGGTCGGTGCGAGAGTGCTGCAGGAGGAGTCGACCGTGCGGCCGGCGCTGGGACGCCTGCTGCCTCAGCTGGAGGGTCTGTCCCGCCCATCGGCCGGCACGAGGTCGGAGGTGGCGATCGGCGCAACCGCCGACCCCGCGTCCGGAGCGATGTCCGGCTCCATGGACGCGTTGGCGCAGGGGCAGTTGTTCGAAGCTCTCCATCGGGTGCTGACCGTCCTGGCCGGTCAGCGGCAGGTCCTGCTGGTGATCGAGGACATCCACTGGGCCGACCGCAGCACCAGGGACCTGATCGCGTTTCTCGTGAGAACCCTTCGCGAGGGCTGGATCTCGGTGGTAGCCAGCTATCGGACCGACGATCTGCACCGTCGTCATCCCCTTCGGCCGTTGCTGGCCGAGATGGCACGGCTGCCGCACGTCCGGAGGATCGCGCTGAGTCCTTTCACCCGGTCGGAGCTGGCCCAGCTGCTCGACGAGCTGACCGGCTCCCCGGTCGACGTGCAGCTGGTGGATCGGGTCTTCGCCAGGAGCGAGGGGAACGCATTCTTCGCCGAGGAACTCGTCAGGGCGGGTCGGTCTGCGGGTGGCAACGCCAGGTTGCCGGACGAACTCGTCGATGTGCTGCTCAGCCGAGTCGAGGAGCTCGGGCCGGCCGGACGGCAGGCCGTTCGCGCCGCGGCCGTGGCCGGCCGGCGGGTTTCGCACGATCTCCTGGTCGCGGCGGCCGATGCCTCCGAGACCGAGGAGGGTCTGCGCGACGCGGTGGAAACCGGCCTGCTGACCACCGACGGAGAGACGTATGCCTTCCGGCACGCCCTGTTCCAGGAGGCGATCTACGGCGATCTGCTGCCCGGCGAACGGGTCCGGCTGCACGCCCGCTTCGCCGAACTCCTGGAGGCCGACCTGCTGGGTGGGCCGGCCGAGCTGGCACATCATCTGTTGGCGAGCCATGACCTGACGGGTGCCCTTGCCGCGTCCGTCCTGGCGGCCGCTGCTGCCGAACAGATGGCCGCCCCGGCCGAGGCTCTCCGCCACCTCGAGCAGGCGATCTCTCTGCTCGACCGTGTGGACCGTGTCGACCGTGTCGACGGTGTCGACCGTGTCGACGGCGGCGATCCGGACCGATTGGACCTGCTCGTCCGGGCCGCAGAGGCGGCCGCGGCCAGCGGGGATTCGCATCGGGCCGTCGCGCTCGGAACCGCAGCGGTGATGGCCACCGACGAGCTCCCGTCCGGCGAGGTGGAGATCCGGGCGATGACCCTGGAACGGTTGGCCCGCTTGCAGTTCGAGGCCGACGTCGACGACGACGGACCGTCACGCCAGGCGCTCGAGCTGCTGGTCGCCGGTCCGCGATCTGCTCTGCTGGCCAGAGCGCTTGCCACCAGAGCACGGGCGATGTTCCGCCAGCAGGACGCCGCGTCCACCGCGGCCATGCTGGACGAGTCCATCCTGATCGCCGACGAGACGGGTGCCCACGGCATCGCGGCGGACGCGTTGATCACCCTGAAACTGATGGTGCGCAGAGGATTTCTTGCCGACCGCGAACCCCCGACGCTGGGCGCGACGCTCGCTCGCCTCACCGGTCCCGACGCGCTGGATGTCCGTCATCGGGCCCTGCGGTTCCAGGCTGCCCAACTCATGGAGGACGGCGATCTGGACGGGGCGTTGGCCGCAGCCGACGAGGGGGTCGCGTTGACCTCGGAGGCCGGGTTGAGCTGGAGTTCCTACGGTCTCGACCTCCGACTGATGCGCGGGTGGGTGCTCGCCGCAAAGGGTCGGTGGGACGAGGTCCTGACGGACAGCCTGGTGGCGGTCTACGCCCCGACCGAGCCCGGCCGGGTGCTCGCGACCCAGGCGGTCGCCGTGCTGGTCGGTCGGGGTGATCCCGAGGCCGAGCCGCTGCTCGCCAGGTTGCGCGGTACCGGGGATCAGTACGCGGAGCTGCAGTTGGACCTGACGGAGATCGACCTCCGTCTCGATCAGGGCCGCCCGGCCGAGGCGGCCCTGATGGCCGAGAAGCGACTCGCTCTGCTGTCCGACGACGGCTGGAGCATGGAGAAGCTGCTGCTCGCGGCGCGGGAGGCAGCGGCCGTCGCCGATCTCGCCGAGCTGGCACGACGGGAGGGGAACGACGACACCGTGCTGCTGGCGAGAGCCGATGCGGTTGCGTCCGGTTCGGACGCTCTGCCGCGAACTCCGGCTCTGCAGGGACCATACGGCCGGAGCTGGCGCCTCCGTGTCCGGGCCGAGGCAGATCGAGCGCACGGGCTCGATACCGCCGACCAGTGGAAAAAGGTTCTGGTGGAGGCGATCTCGGCTGGCAGGGTGCAGGATCAGATGTACGCGCGCATCCGCGCCGCCCACCGACTGCTGGACGAGAGGACCAGACAGGGCGCGGCAGAGCTGCTCCGCAGCGCGCTCGCCCAGGCGACCGCACTCGGCAGCTCGCCGTCGATCGCGGTGATCCAGCAGATGGCTGCGCGAGCCCGGTTGGCGTTGGCCGGCGACCGGGTGGTGCGGCGTGGCAATTCTCCCCTGACGGCAAGGGAGGCAGAGGTTCTCGCACTGGTGGAGCAGGGATTGTCCAATCGGGCGGTCGGTGAGACGCTCTTCATCTCCGACAAGACGGCCGGCGTCCACCTGAGCCACATCATGGCCAAACTCGGTGCCACCACTAGCACCGAAGCCGTGTCACTCGCCCGCCGCCGCGGGTTGTTGGCGGACTGAGGCCGTTCCTGCGCGACTCGGGCGGGAGTTCGGACGAGATGGCATTCTGTGGCGATGGCTGATGAGGACGATGTTCGGAGGATGGCACTGTCGCTTCCATCGGTGACGGAACGTTCGTCGTACGGCACGCCCGGATTCCGGGTGCAGGACAAGCTTTTCGCTCGTGTGCACGAGGAGCCGGGCGTATTGGTCCTGTGGCGCCCGTCCGTCCGGGACCGGGACGAGCTGATCGCCGCCGCACCGGACCGGTTCTTCACCACGCCGCACTACGACGGACACCCGACCGTGCTCCTGCGCCTGCCGGCGGTTGATGTGGTCGAGCTCCGTGAGTTGCTCATCGACGCCTGGGACGTCCGTGCCCCGGTGCGGCTGCGTCAACAGCGACCTGAGGTGTAGCCGACGAGCCGCCCGGCCGACCATCAGCCTGATCGAGGAGTTCGCGGGGGCCGCAGGGTTCACCCCGCCAGGAAGCTGAGTCTGACCTCGCGTTCGGGGTTGTCGATGTTCGTGTCGACCAGACAGATCGACTGCCACACGCCGAGTTGCAGCGCGCCGCCGACCACCGGGACGGTGACCGACGGGGCGATGAACGCCGGCAGGACGTGATCACGGCCGTGCCCGGCCGCGCCATGTCGGTGGCTCCACCGTCCGTCGCGGGGCAGGAGATCCTCGAGAGCCGTCAGGAGGTCGTCGTCGCTCCCGGCACCCGTCTCCAGGATCGCGATCCCGGCGGTCGCGTGGGGGACGAAGACACTCAGGAGGCCGTCGCCTTCGCCGTCCAGGAAGGCGGCGCACTCGCCGGTCAGGTCGTGGACCGTTGCCTGCCGGCCGGTACGGACGGTGATCAGTTCGCTGCGCATGCCGTCGATCCTGCCTCGTGGGACGGGTTGGAGAGAACGAAAAGCTGTTCTCAGACCGCAGCGGCACGCTGGGTCAGACTTCGGGCGATCGTCACCGCCCCCGCAGCGAACAGGCTCAGGGCGGCGAGCAGGCCGCACACAGCGGTGATGCTGTGCTGCCCGCCACCGGACAGCCCGACGACCAGACCGGCCGCAGCCGCGACGAGGAGCGCAGCACCGACGAGGTAGAAGCCGGCCCAGAACTTGCGGCCGAAGACCAGGAAGTGGAAGCCGACGACGGTCGCGACCCAGACGGGTACGTATTCGGAGTGCCCGATGGCCCTGAGCAACAGGTTCCCGCCGAAGAAGGCGAGAACCTCCACAGCAACGGTCATTTGGTACGCCCGCGACGCAAACATGGACCCCGGTCCCGATCTCGGCCGGCCCCCGGCGAGTGATCGGCCGAGGATGACGACGGCCACCAGTATGAGCACGCCGATGGCGATCCCGACGACGCGGACGACGGTCGCTGCGGTGCCGGTCAGTCCCGATGCGCCCCAGAGGCTCCAGGCCGTCCCGAACATCCCCGCGACACCCGAACCGGCAAGGGCACCGCGATCCACCATCCGTCGGCCTACAGCTCGGTCCTGGCCCATTCCAGTTCCCCCGTCTCCGGTCCGACCGCCGATGGCCGGACACCCCCGGCATTCGCGTCCGACCCTACCCACCACCGGGACACGTCGACGACGTCTACGCGAAAGCCCACGGCCGTCAAGGTCAGCTTGACACGCTTGGGGCGTCAAGGTTTACTTGACGCAGCGTCAGGAGCGGAGGAAACCATGACCGAAAACGGGTTGATGATCAAGCTAGCCCTCGCGGTTGATATTCGCCGGAGCGCGGTCGCAGCCAGTGATGCTGCCGTCGAAGAGGCGCAACGTCAGGCTGAAACGATTCTCGGGGCCGCGCCGCGTCCGGGAACGCCGGAGTGGTTGCAGGAAGACGAATCCGGTGCGTCCCTCGAGAGGCAGCGAGCCCTGCAGCTCCTGTGTCTGCGCATCGAATTGGCGGCCGGTCTCGATGGCTTCGAGGAGGTGTTGATGCTCCGCCGGGCCGGAGCGACCTGGGCCCAGATCAGCGCTGCCGCCGGGAGCTCGCGTCAGGCCGCGCACGAACGGTGGGGCAGTCGAGTGCTGGAGGTCTTGGATCGCTACGGGGTTGGCGAACTCGGAGGACCTGTTGCGGGCGACGATCCGCCTGGACACCTCGAGCGTTGACCGGATGGTCCTCCCGTTCAACGGGTTTCCACAGGTGGACCGGTGAGCAAGGGGAGTGGCCGAAAAGCACAGGGATCGGGCGCTCGACGGGCTCCGCGGGGTGGCCGCGCTGGTCGTGGTGCTGTACCACTGCCTGCTGGTGATCCCTGCACTGTCGATTCCCGCGGACGGCACGTCGTCGTCGCAGGCGGCGTCCGCCGGCACCTTCTCGTTGGTGTGGTGGATGTTTCGAACACCGCTGCGGGTGCTGTGGGCCGGACCCGAAGCGGTGCTGGTCTTCTTCGTGCTCAGCGGCTTCGTCCTCACCCTCCCGTTGCGAGATGTCGTCGGGATCGTCCATCGTCCGCGACGTCACCCTCCTGCTCGGTACGTCGACGGTCGACGGCCCGCTGGCTTGGCTGGTCAGCCGTCATCGCCGTCGGCACCATCGAGGATCCAGCCTCACTGCGCCCAGGGCGGTGACAGGACGGTGCCGTCGGCGGTGGTCGCCCGCAGGCCCGAAGTCGTGGTCACCCAGGCCGTCGCGCCGGCCGGCCCGCCGTCGACCCGCAGTTCCGAGCCGGCCGGGATCACCACCACCGCACCGGGTTCCAGATCAGACGTCACGTCGTCCAAGGTGATCCGCACGCTGCCGTCGAGCAGCAGGATGACCTCCTCGTGGCCCGGCCGATGGGCGGTTCCCGTCAGGCCCGGCGGGACCGCCAGCTGCCAGGCGGACAGGGTCGAGCTGCCTCGCGCCGTACTGGCGAAGGACCGGAAAGTACTGCCGTGCACGACGAAGTCGACGGAATCCAGGACGGCACGGTGCGCAGGGGATTCGACGACGTGCGCCCCGTCCACGGGTTCGCCTTCGGTGTCCTGTCCGAGGGGCCGACCACCACCTCTGGCCTGGCGGCCGCCCTGGGGACCAGCAAGCAGGCGGCCGCCCAGTTGGTGGACCACCTCGTGCAGCACGGCTATCTCACGCGGGAGTCCGACGCTCGTGACCGGCGGGCCCAGCTGCTGGTGGTGACCGCACGGGGACACGCGTGCACCGCGGCCGCTGAGCAGTCCGCGGCCGAGGTGGTGCAGTCGTGGCGCGAGAGTGTTCCCGCGCAGGCTTTTCCGGTCTTCGTCGACGTCCTGCACGGCATCGCCCGACCGGGCCGACTCCGCCCGGCCTGGTGAGCGCAGGTCACCTCGGACAAGTCGCCGGCGCCTCGCGGTCATCGCGGACTAGGGTCGACGGCCATGGACATTGCGGTCGATCTTCCGGGCTCCGTGATCGTGGCCGGCGCCCTTGCCCTGGCGACGGAGGCGGAGCACCCAGCGATCCTGCATCACAGCATCCGCACGTTCCTGTACGCCCGCCACGACGCCCGTACCGGGAAAGCGGAGCGGCAGAACGGGTACGACGAAGAACTGCTCTTCGTCGCTTGCGTCCTGCACGATGTCGGCACCTCCGACACCTTCGACGGTGCGCAGCGTTTCGAGGTGGAAGGCGCAGACGCGGCTGCGGCCTACCTCCGGCCGCTCGGGTTGCCCGACGTCCAGATCGATGCGGTCTGGGAGGCGATCGCGCTGCACACCTCTCCCGGAATCGCCGAGCGGCGGGGTCCGCTCACGCGCCTGACGCGATCCGGTGTCCTGACGGACTTCGGCAGGGCCACCGCAGCGGCGTCCGGTCTCAAGGCAGACGTCGAGAAGCGCTATCCGCGACTGGAGGTCGAACGCGTGCTCGCCGGTCGGGTCGTTGCGCAGGCACTCCGCCACCCGGCGAAGGCGCCGGGGTCCTCCTGGCCGGGCGGATTGCTACGCGCCCACCTGGCCGACCCGAGCGCCCCCGGGCTGAATGCGGGCTTCTGAACAGATTGCAGCACGGCGATTCTGATGCTGTGGCGTGCCGGTGATGACAAGGTCGGCGCCGCCTGTTCGGCGCGATGCGGTCACCCCGACGCGGTCACCGGCCGACCCGGTCCAGGAACGCCAGCGTCCGTTCCTGGAGGAGGGCAGCAGCGGCGGGATCGAAGCTGGGCAGCCTGCTGTCGGCGAAGTAGTGCTGATCACCCGGGTACAGGAACAACTCGGCATCGCCGGTGGACGCGACGATCTCGCGGGCAGCGTCGATGTCGCCCTCGCCGACGAAGATCGGATCGGCGTCCATGCCGTGGATCTGCACTGGCACTCCCGCCGGCCAGGCGGCTCCGAACTCCGAGAACGGTACGCACGCATAGAACAGCAGGGCGCCCCTCGCGGCCGGTCGGGTCTGGGCCAACATCTGGGCCGGCAATACCCCGAGTGAGAACCCGGCGTAGACCAGGTCGTTCGGCAGGTCCTGGACCGCAGCGCCACCCTGGCCGATCATCTCGCCGAAACCGACCTGCTCGACGTAGCCCATACCCTCCTCGATCGAGTCGAAAGTATTGCCCTGGAACAGGTCCGGTGTGTGCACGGTGTATCCGGCCTGACGAAGCACCTCGGCGAACTCATCCACGCCCCCCGTCAAGCCGAGCGCATGGTGGAACAGCACAATTTCGGTCATCTGGAGCCCCCTGCGAGTCGTGGATGGATCTATTGAACCGGAAGTATAGATTGATCGAATGAATTCGATCAATACCTCCGGGTTGCCGGATTACGACCTGGCGGACCGGATGGTCGTGACGGCGCCGTCCCAGTTGAAGGCGATGGCCGAGCCGCTGCGGGACACCCTGCTTGAACTGGTGCTCGAGCGGGCGGCGACGGTGCAGGAACTTGCGGCGGCGGTCCACCGGCCCAAGAGTTCGATCGCCCACCACGTCCACGTTCTGGTCGACGCCGGGCTGATGCGCGTCGTACGGACCCGGCGCGTCCGGGCCATCGAGGAGCGCTTCTACGGACGGACGGCCCGCATCTTCCAGGTGGGAAGGGTGCGGCCGGAGGATGTGTCACCGCCGCCGTGGCCGAATGACCTCGCCACCTCGGCGCAGGAGTCCCACGCTGCGTACCTCGCCGATCGAATGCGGTCCCTACGCCGCCACGTTCGCATCTCACCCGGGCGGGCCGCGGAATTCTGGGAACGCGTCGCCGCTCTGGTCGACGACTTCTCCCAACTACCTCGCGACGGCGAAGAGATGTACGCGCTGGTGACGAGTCTCTATCCGGCCGAGCACCCGACGCTTGCCGAACCTGCGCCCGAGGGGTGACGACGACGCGGGCCCCACTCGGCGGCTCGAGGTGTACGTTGCAGGCCCCTGAGACGCGAAGACCTGAAGGAGAACAACGGTATGACGATCCAGGCGCAGGTGGACGACCTGCTCGCTCGGATGACACCGGCCGAGAAGGCCGGTCAGCTGACGCAGTACTTCTACTTCCGGCTGCCCGCCGGAGCCCAACCGGTCCTGGATTTCGACGCCGACGAGCAGCCGCGGATGGTGGAGTCGAAGCTGCAGCAGGGCGAAGTCGGCTCGCTGTTGTTCGTCACCGACCCGGCCGAGATCAACCGGCTCCAACGACTTGCAGTGCAGGGCAACCGCTTCGGTATTCCTCTACTGTTCGGTTTCGACGTCATCCACGGGCTGCGCACCATTTTCCCGGTGCCCATCGCGATGGCCGCCTCCTGGGACCCGGCGGTGATCGAGCGGGCCCAAGCAGTCGCCGGACGCGAGGCCCGGGCGGCCGGAATCCATTGGACCTTCGCCCCCATGGTCGACATCGCCCGGGATCCCCGTTGGGGCCGGATCATCGAGGGTGCCGGCGAGGACCCATACCTCGGTGCAGCAGTCGCGTCAGCCCAGGTCCGCGGGTTCCAAGGTGGTGAGGTGGGTACACCGGACCGCGTCATCGCCGGACCCAAGCACTTCGCCGGCTACGGCTACGCTCTCGGCGGCCGGGACTACGACGAGGTCAACCTCTCCGACTCCGAATTGTGGAATGTGGTGTTCCCTCCCTTCCAAGCCGCCATCGCGGCCGGCGCCGGCAACATCATGACCGGATACATGGACCTAAACGGGATTCCGGCGACCGGAAACCGATGGCTGTTCACCGAGGTCCTGCGTGAGACCTGGGGGTTCGAGGGATTTGTCGTCAGCGATGCCAACGCTGTTCGGAACCTGCTGACCCACGGCTTCGCCGCCGATCTGACCGAGGCGGGGGCCCGCGGGGTCAACGCTGGAGTCGACATGGAGATGGTCATCTCCGACGCCGCCTACGCGACACTTCCCGCGGCACTCGATGCCGGCCACATCGACATCCAGACGATCGACGCCAGTGTGCGGCGCGTCCTCGAAGCGAAGTTCAGGCTCGGCCTGATGGATCACCCCTACGTCGACGAGGATCGGGCGCGGGAGGTGCTGGCCGATCCCGCGCACCGCGAGGTGTCCCGGATCGCCGCCGAGCGATCCGCCGTGCTGCTGCGGAACGACGGCAACCTGCTCCCGCTCGATGCCGGAGCCCTGACGTCCGTCGCCGTCGTCGGGCCGCTGGCCGACTCGCGGCGAGACACCATCGGGCCGTGGGTCTTCGACTTCGATCTGACCGAGACGATCACGGTACTGGAGGGCATCCGGGGAGCGGTGGGCGGCGACGTCCGGGTCGACTACGCGCCGGGCGTCACCGTGGTTCAACGCGAATTCCCGTCGTTGTTCGACATGTTCGGCGGAAATACACCGAGCGATCCGGACGGTTTCGACGAGGCGGCCGAGTTTCGACGGGCGGTGGACCTTTCCCGCGAGGCCGACGTCGCGGTGATGGTCGTCGGTGAGTGGCAGAACATGATCGGCGAGATGGCTTCTCGGTCCTCGCTCGAGCTGCCCGGACGCCAACTCGAGTTGCTGCAGGCGATCGTTGCGACCGGCACGCCGGTCGTGCTCCTGGTGATGAACGGCCGTCCGCTCGACCTGCGGTGGGCCGCTGACAACGTGCCGGCGATCCTGGACATCTGGTACCCGGGAACCCAGGGCGGCGCGGCGGTGGCCAACCTGGTTTTCGGGCACGTCTCGCCGGGCGGCAAACTCCCCTTCACCTGGCCCCGGTCCGTCGGCCAGATCCCGATGATTTACGGCCACACCCGATCTCACGAACCGGAGAACCAGGCTCGCCGTTACTGGGACGAAGCCAGCACGCCCCTGTTCCCGTTCGGCCATGGACTGAGCTACGGCCGGTTCGACTATCGGGATCTCGCCGTCGAGCCCACCACGAGCATCGTGTCCGGGACCGTCACCGTGTCGGTCGAGGTCACCAACACCTCGGACCGCGAGGCCGACGAGGTCGTCCAGCTGTACCTGCACCAGCGGAGCGGTACCGCCTCACGGCCCGTCCGAGAACTGAAGGGGTTCCAACGGATTACTCTCGCCGCGGGTGAAACCCGGACGATCGCATTCCCCGTCGGCCCCGACGAACGGCGCTACTGGAACGCGGCCGCCCGGGATTGGGTCACCGACAGTTCGATCTTCGACCTGTGGGTCGGCACCGACTCCACGGCGTCGCTGACCACCACGCTGCAGGTCGGCCAGGAATAGCGCGCATCTCGGTGACCCCGGCCAGAAAAAGTGCCCAGCCGAAATGGTGCCATCCGCGGATTGCGGCGCCGGTTGGGCGGTGGCGTTGGTTGCTCACCGGGACCTGGCACCCACCGCAGGGGGCCTGAACCCCCTGTGGACGGCGTTCTCCCTGCCTACGTTCGGGTCATGGTCGAATATCTGACGCTTGCCCTGCTGGTCATCTGCGATGCCATCCTGCCCGTCGTTCCCAGTGAGGTCACGACTGCGGGTGCGGGCGCATTCGCGGCGTCCGGCCGACTCGACCTGACGGTCGTCTGGCTCTGCGTGGTCGGCGGCGCCGTCGCCGGAGACTTCCTGGTCTACGGCGTCGGTCGACTTCTCGGTGCGCGAGCGTTCCGATGGTTCGCCGGACGTCCGTCGTCGGCCGGGATGGCTGCCAGAGTGGAGCAGGTACTGAGGAAGAGGGCAATGCTCAAACTCATCGCACTGCGGTTCCTGCCCGGCGGTCGAACCATGGGCGCGCTGATCACCGGCAGCCTGCGCTTTCCACTTCGCAGATTTGTCGGGGTCTCGATGCTGGGCGCCGTCGCCTGGTCGACGTGGATGGTCGGGATCGGCTACCTCGCCGGTGGTCTGGTGGGCCAGCCCATCGTCGCGTCGTTGGTCGCGATCGCCGTTGTGTTCCTGGCGTCCGGCATCCCGATCGCGCGCCGGTTGGTTGTATCGCCTGCGCGCGTCCGACGCGTGCCGGCCCCGCCGGCGACGACGAAGGCACTCACTCGGATCTGAAGAACTTCACTCCGAGCAAGGGTCCATCCGATTGCTCGACTCCAAGACCAAGGACGGGCCCCGGCCGGGTCCCGCAAGCCCAAGAAGAAGGCCCGGCTTCCTGACTGAGGAAACCGGGCCTGCCCTGCGGTGACACTGGTCGGGGTGACAGGATTTGAACCTGCGACCTCTTCGTCCCGAACGACACCGAGCTACCCCGCTGACGTGCGCTTATGTTCGAATAATCTGGTCTGAACTGATGCTATACATCATCGACAATCACCCCCGATCATGGCGAATCTCAGATGCTTTGGGGCAAAAATGAAGCAGATTCTGCACTGGTTAAGTGGCCGTACGACACGCGCCGGCTGCAGTCCATGGGCATAGCCGGGGGTCGTAGCGGGAGGTAAGTCGATCGGAGATGAACTGCTTGTTCTGGGCGAAGCCAGGTCTGAGCCAGCGGGCCAAGATCAGAGCAGAGATCTGCATGGCGCCCGCGGTGCGCAAGGTCAGAGCCAGCGACTGGGTGTGTGCGCCGCTGGCCCAGGTGTCGTCAATGATCAGGACGTGTGACCGAGCCTTGATCGGCGCGACACTGAACAGTGAGGGATCAGTGGTCCTGCTGCCGGTGGCCGTGCCTGCTGTGACCTGCAGTTCGGTGCCACTGATGAACGGGGCTGTCAAGGGCCACGGGAATCTGACCACTGGCGGCCACGAAACCTGACCGCTGATGGCCACGGTTTCTGACCGCTGGCGGCCACGAAGATCTGACCACACCGCCGGCCGAACGTGGTCATCGGGTGAGCGGTGTGACGCCGCGGCCGGTGAGGGCTTGGGACAGGCGGATGGAGTCGCCGCTGGTTTGGCAGATGTGGGCGTGGTGCAGCAGATCAACTGCTGGCGGCGATGGCTGATCGGTCGGCGCCCTGGCAAGTACGGCCCCGTGATGTAGACGGAGCACGCCACGAGATCCTCGTCCTGGACCTGGACAGCGACGCCCTGCCCGCCGGGATCACCGGGCCCGCCATGCTCGCGGTCAGCCAAATCGGCGACACCCAGATCACCATCATCTGCGACGACCCAAACGTCGAGCTCAATCTGACCATGATCCCGACCGACGACCTGCTCGCGCAGTAGAGGCCCGGACGCCACGGCACAGCGGCCTACAACCGAAGGTCCGGGATCCCTGTGCGTAAATGTCAAGGAGTCGGCGCGGAAGCACAGTGACTCCCGGGTTCAAGCCATAAGTCCAGGTCGATCGTCGGCCGGTCACGGATCCCCGACCGGCCAGCGCCAGGCTGCGGCCGATAGCAGGTGCGAAGGATCAGAATCGTGGATCTCACCGAACTCGCCCACGACATCAATCAAGCCTGCCGACTCGAGGGCACTTTTGTGCTCCGCTCAGGGCAGACCTCCAACGAATACTTCGACAAGTACCTGTTCGAGTCACAGCCTGCGCTGTTGCTGCGGGTCGCGGAAGCGATGGTTTGGACCGTTCCCGCTTCGGTGGACACCCTGCGAGGTTGCTGCAGCTCCTGAGGCATAGGAGACTGACTGATGGGTTCGACCCGGAGGAGCTTCAC
>NZ_JBEPNO010000020.1:0-105981 GCF_040546275.1 Nakamurella sp. UYEF19
TCACGCCGAACGAAGCCGAGAAGAATTGGTTCGACCAGCAGTCGGCAGCATAGATGACCACAAATTCAGTGTCCGGAATTTACCGGGCAGCTCAGACTGTCAGGGCCACGCCGGTCCGCACCGGGTAGACCGTAAAGTCCTTCGTCACGTGACGTTGGTGCTGGTGATACCCCGGGATGGCCCCGGATCGCCCGTCGAAGGCCCAACCCTTGCTTGGCAGATAATTTTTGATTATCCGCCTGCAATATTCGATACACGAAGTGAGCGCACACGCAAGCTTCATCACCAAACTGATGAAGCACGACGTTCGCGGGCCCTTGCGGCGGCTTCATCAACGACCCTCCGTGCAGCCGCTCGAGCTGGTGAATCGGACGCAGCCGCCGATTTGAGAGCTTGCCGATACTCCTCGGCGAGATCGGCTACGCCACTTGCTCTATCCGACACACGTCGCCGCGCGATCACCTGGGACACCGGACGTTCCTGACACAAATCAGCAAGCCAGGCGATCACCGCGCCGGCACCGGCACCGTCCCAGGAACGGCTACGGACGGCGGCACTGGCCTGGTCTGCAGTCCAGCCAACCACTGCAAGGGCTGCGCATCGGCGCTCCAGTGCCCGTCCGATCAACTGTCGAGCGAGCGCCGGCGGTAAGACACCGCGGACCGCCTCAACAAGCGCAGGGACGGCCGACTCGACCTTCCCACCCGCTCCATTCTTGGAGTCTCTGGATTCCACTGAGATCACGGGCCCGAAGCTGATCGACGAATCCTCTGCACATGGTGCCGGGTGAGGTGGTGGGTTCCAGTTCTTGGTTGAAGTACTTGGTTCGTCTGAAGCTGGCTTCACCCCTGGACGACGTGAAACTTCATGCCTGGGTGACCCCACGCTGCAGGCCTGGCTACACCCGCCGTGAGACCTGCAAGATCTGCATGGCTCCTGACCTGCGTTGATCGTAGTGACGTCAACTGAAGCCGCACCGCGGGACGCTAGGCCTGCAGATCCTGCAGGCCTGCCGACCTGGAGGTTTACTCGTTGCCCTCGACGAGCAGCTGTGGCGTCTCGGTCCTCATCGACGGCAGGAGGAAGGTGAGCCTGAGTGGCGGCGGCATGACTCCCGTCCATGACCAGGTCCCAGACCGTCGGCGCGTACGCACGGCTCTTCCCGCGACCACGCACCGCTGCCTCAGCGACGCGCTGATCGCCGCGGCGAATGAGGCCCTTCGTGTGAAGAGAGGACAGAGTGGAGCCGATGGTCCGAGTCGAGACGCCGACGATCTTCGCGATCCGCTCCCAAGACGGGAACGCGTTTGCGCCGGAAGTGTCGGCATGCTCGGCAAGGACCATGAGGACGCACTTCTCGGTGGGATTCGTCGGCGCCGGCGCTTCGTACATTGCCCACAAGATGGCGGGGAGGCTCATGACGGGAGCGCCCGCTCAGGCGACCGCGGAGTTCCGTGGGGCGGTCGGCGGAGCATTACGTCTTCTCCATCGCATCGGCAAGACGGCAGAGTCGCCCGGCCACGTCCGGGAGGGTCGAGGCCAGTCCGAGCAGGTCCTCGGCGATGCACCGAAGCTCCTCGGCAGCTGACTCGTTGTCGGCGGTGGCCGACGCCCCATCGACGAGATCCTCGGCAGAGGAAACGATTTCAGGGATGGCGGGGATTCCGTAGCGGATGATCGTGTCCAGCCGCTCGACAAGTCGAGTGACGTCCTCGCGCACCGGCTCAGCGTCACGGTCGGGCTCAGCCCGCGGTCGCGGCAGTCCGCCGTTGTGGCCGGGTTGCGCCGACCGTCGGTACTCGACGTCGTCCGGCGTGAGATCGTCGGTCGCGCCACCCGTGCGCGGGTCCGACCCCAGGCCAGCCGCGAACAATTCCCAGGGACAGTCACTCGCCCCGGGATGCGCTTCGCCGCACACCTGACAGTCGATGAAGCCATCGTCCACATTTCGGCGACGAACAGTCGCACCATGAGACCGATCGGGCGCCGTCGGTCTCATGCCGCGATCCGGTTGACCCGACCAGTTCGGAGGCTCCTGCCGTCGACGATTCCCTGCACGAGACGCAGCGTCTCCGCGTGCCACCGAAGGCCATCTGCACCAACGCGGGCGAAGAGGTCGGCCGCTCCAACCTGACGATTGCCGGCGGAGCAGCCCGGTCCGCTACCGGCGACCAGGAGGGCCAAGCCCGACCACGCTGCGGGAGGCACCCCGGTGTCATGGCCGGCGAGCGGCGACTGCCGACGGCGTCCGTTCAATGCCACGACGGCGGCAGAGGCGACGACAGCGTCAAGAGCGGCAACCGGGTACGACCAACCAGCCCGCACCAGCATCACAGCTAGCACTCGCATCCAGACCGGCGGCGGAGCCTCGAGACTCGAGTCAGGGGCGGGCAGCGACTCGAGCGCCTCGGTCGTAACGAGGCTGGTGGTGCGGAGCGTTTTTGCGATCCGCACCAGACCGCGGGTCTTCGGTGTACCGACCCCGGTCTGCGCTGCGGCCGCCTCGCCAGCGTAGGAACGCTGAGCCACTCGACGAATCACAGACGGCGCAACCTCGATCTGCCCCTTGACGAGGAGCCGGTTGACCGCTTCCCAGACATCGGCCAGGCCCTCGTCGGAGAACCAGCCGGCCGAGTAGGTCCACCTCGAGGCCTCGCCGCGGCAGACGCGACGCAGGTGCGCCACGGCAAGCCGGCCCGCATCGCTGTCCCAACCCGCGTCGGCAACTTGGTGCAGGAGACCGACCAGATCGACCCCGGCCGGTGCTGGACCCGCAACCACCGCGGTCGTCACGACGCCTCCTCCCCCGCTCGTACGCTGACATCGGCCAGTCGACCGGTGAAAAAGTCGAGCTCCACATCGAGAACCATTGCGATGGAGGAGAGTTCGGCCAGGGTGAACCCCGGGTCTCCGCGAAGTCGTCGGCTGATCCAGCCCTGGGATCGGTGCAGTGATGCACCGAGTACTGCCTGGCTGATCGCACGGGCGGCAAGAGCCTGACGGACACGGCTGCCTACCCGACGATCAAGTTCTGAAGTCGTCATGGCGTCTGTCTACCGCCACGCTGAACCGCAGTCAAGCATTTTCAATCGCTCAGCGCATACGTGACTCGAACTGTCCACCTTCTGCTGCTAGATACGGTAGTGACAGACTGGCCAAGCGGCCGTAGAGTCACGAGTATGACGGTGCCACTCACAGACAGGGTCACGCTGCGCGAAGCAGTGGCGATGGAGCTGCGGTCGGAACTCGCGCGTAACCGGATCAGTGCCTCGCGGGTTGCATTCGCCATCGGCAAGGACCAGCCGTGGATCAGCCGGCGGCTGACCGGGCAGGTGGCGTTCGATTTGGATGACCTGGATGCCATCACTCAGGTGATGGGGATCAGTCCGAGCGAGTTGATGGCCGCTGCGCACGAGACGGCGAAGAAACCGCGGTTTCGGATCCCCGATCGAACGGTGGATCTGGAGTGCGCCTGGAGGGATTCGAACCCCCAACCTTCTGATCCGTAGTCAGATGCTCTATCCGTTGAGCTACAGGCGCATGTTCAGTTGTCACTGCACTACTTGTCACTGCACTACTTGTCACTGCGGTACTGCGTACTACCCAACCAGCTGATCCCCGGGAGGACAGCCAGCGCGGAAGCGGAGGGATTTGAACCCTCGGTGCAGTTGCCCGCACAACACATTAGCAGTGTGTCCCATTCGGCCGCTCTGGCACGCTTCCCAGGGCCACCACCGGGGGGGCCGCCGGATCAGTACCCTACCCGGCGGGCGGACCGCATCGCAAAACAGTTGCCAGGCCTCACTCTGACCAGCGCAGACGCGATCGTCAGGACAGGCAGGACGTCATGGACAAGGCGTTCGGGTCGGGCACTGCGGCGGCGGTGCAGCCGGCCACCGAGTACCCGTCGCCGGCCCACTCGTAGACGATCCACACGGTCGTCCCGTCCGCCTGGTCCTGCACCGCGACCCCTACCCCGCCGCCGACGGTCAGCGTCTGCGCCTTCGCGGTGACCGAAGCGATCCCGCCCTGACCACTCACCTCGGCCCAGACTCCGGCCGCGTTCACCTGGTAGGCCGAGGCGATCGCGGTGCCGTCGGCCTGCTGGGCAATCACAATGCACCGGCCACCCGCATCGCACGCCAGTTGCCCGCCGGACGGCGTGGGGAACGACGAGCCATAGAGCACGTTGGCGGCGCCGGCCACGCTCCCGTCCCCCCGCAGCGACAGCAGGGCTGCGCGGCCCTGACCGGTCGCGACCAACGCCGCACCCAGCGTGGAGGTGACTCCGGCGTGGGTGGCCAGCACCGTGCAGCCGGGGCAGTTCGCCAACGTCACGGCGAGGGTGGCCGGCGCGCTGGTCGTCGGGGCGGCCGGCGTGGGGGCGGCTGTCGTGGCCGCGGTCGTCGTGGCCGCGCTAGTGGTGGCAAGCGCCGCCGGAGTCGACGTGGTGGGGGCAGCGGGCGCAGTGGTCGGCGCGACGCTCGAGGTCGACGGCGTCACGACCGCGGGTGCCGACGAGGTGGGCGCTTTGCCGCTGACCGGGGCCGTATCAACCGAAGGAGCCGGCGCCGAGCTGCTCGGACCAGCCGAGGACCCCGGAGAAGCGGCCGACGCTGCCGGGGCGGCGAGGCCAGGAACGGTGACGACCAGGCTGGCCCCGGCCGGAGCGGCCGGGAGCGGCGCCGCCGACGAGACGGCCGCCGAGGACGAGGTCGACGACCCACTCGAGGCCGGCGTCGCGATCGTGCACCCGGCGAGAGCAGCGGCGACTGCGCCGGCCAGCACCGCCCCCGTCAGCACTCGGCGCACCGCTCTCGCGTGCGGACGGGCACCGGCCAGGGAAATCCTCATGGAACTTTCCTACACGAGCAACCCGTCGGAACCCGGTAAGCCGACCGGGGTGGGCGAGGCCCGAACGGCCTACCAGCCACGACCGCCGACCCATCGCGAACGGCCCAGCCACGACGGCCGGGTGGGAGAACGGCAGCCACTACAGTCGCCTTGGAAAGAGTTCCGCAGTGTTCCGCAGTTCTCGAGTTCTCGCGACGCCCGCCCGGCGCGACCAGAAGACCAACGACCAGAAGACCAACGAGGTGACCATGACGGTCCAGATCCGGCCCGCGCTGGACACACTCCCGGCCTACGCCCCCGGCCGCACCGTCCCGGGCTCGATCAAGCTCGCCTCGAACGAACTGTCGTTCCCCACCCTCCCGGCGGTGACCGAGGCGATCATCGGCGCCATCGGCACCGACGCAATGGGCATCAACCGGTATCCGGACAACGGCGCCCAGGCCCTGGTGACCGCGCTGGCCGAGCACGTCGGCGTCGACCGGAGCCGGATCGTCACGGGTTGCGGCTCGGTCGCCCTCTGCCAGCAGCTCGTGCAGATCACCTGCGACCAGGGCGACGAGGTGCTGTTCGGCTGGCGGTCGTTCGAGGCCTACCCGATCGTCACCCGGATCGCCGGCGCCGTGCCGGTGCGCGTCCCGGTCACCACAGCCAACACGCTTGACCTGCCCGCGATGGCCGCCGCCGTCACGCCGGCCACCCGGCTGATCTACATCTGCACCCCGAACAATCCCACCGGCACCGTGGTGCACCGTCAGGAGCTGACGGAGTTCCTGGACGCCGTGCCGGAGAACGTCCTGGTCGTCATCGACGAGGCCTACGGCGAGTTCGACACCGATCCGGAGACGCCGGACGGTGTCGCCGAGTCGTCCGCGCGGCCGAATGTGCTTGCCCTGCGGACGTTGTCGAAGGCCTACCAATTGGCCGGCCTCCGGGTGGGCTACGCCGTGGGAGACCCGACCGTCATCACCGCGCTAGCAAAGGTTGCCGTGCCGTTCGCGGTGAACACCGTCGCCCAGGCCGCCGCGCTGGCTGCGTTGGCCTCCCGTGACGAGCTGAAACCCCGCTGGCAGCAGGTGGTCTCGGAGCGCACGCGGGTCACCGCCGCGCTCCGCGACTTCGGATACGAAGTGCCGACCTCGCAGGCGAACTTCGTGTGGCTACCCTTGCGCAAACGGTCCGCCGAGTTCGCCGCGCACAGCGAGGCCAACAAGGTGATCGTGCGTGCCTTCAACGACGACACCGGCGGGGTCCGGATCACCATCGGATCCCCCACCGAGAACGACGCGTTCCTGGCGGCCGCCACCTCTTTCGCGCTGTAGCGGATTCGCCGCAGACGTCCTGCGGCGGTGCAGGACTCGGGACAGAACTCAGTCCGGGACGGTATCGAAGATGCTGACCCCGATGACGATCAGGACCAGCAGGACGACCGTCCCGAGAATGACAACCAAAGCCGGCCGTCGTTCGAAGAGCGGAATTGCCTTCGGGTGCCGGGCAGCGATCGCTTTGGGCCCGACCACCCCGCTGATGACGTCGAAGTGCTGCAGGCCGATCCGCTCGGCCAGGGTGAAAACGGCTCCGGCATCGAAGATCTGGCCCGTCACCCGGAGCAGGGCCCTGCCTTTCGCGTTGACCAGGATCAACAGAGGCGCGGTGCGGTCGAAACTGCCGGAGTACTGCGGCACGAGCACACCGTGGGCGATGCGGGATCGGGCGATCACCCTGGGCGGCAGCAGGAGTCGACGCATCTCGATCGCCTGATCGGTGAGCAGGATGCTGCTGGTCTGCAGCATGATCAGCACCCCCACCAGGAGTACCGCGGCGAGGCCGACGTAGAGCACGACCGCCCAACCGACGCCGTCCCGCTGCACCGCATTGAAGATGCCGAGAGCGGCCAGCGGCAGCAGGATCAGCGCCCGCGCGCCGACACCGCCCCAGAAGGTGGCGGCATCGGGCCGCATCTCGAAAGGCGTTGGAGACGGAACCACTCCGAATCGCTGAGGCTGGTTGGGCTGCATGGCGCGACCATACCCAGGGCGGGTCCGCGTGACACCGAGTTGTCCACAATGCCTTGGCATCGTGGAGGTCGGGTCACCGGTAGGAATCCGCCAGCATCCGGAGGGAGGCCGTCAGGGCAGGCAGATCACCGTCGAGCCGGACGAAGAAGTCGCGGTCGCACTGTTCGACCGCGACCACGGCGCGATTGGCCAGAGAGGAGCCCTCCGCGGTCACCCGGACCGCCTTGGCCCTGCCGTCGTGGGGATCCGCATCACGGGCCACCCAACCCTTGGATTCTAGGGTGCGTAGTACCTGGGAGGTCATCATCGGGTCGGTGGCAGCGTGATCGGCCAGCTGCTTCTGGCTCACGACGCCTTCGCCCGCCAGGTAGGTGAGCGACGCCAGCAGGACGAACTGGACGTGCGTCAGCTCGAACGGCTTGAGCGAGGCCCTGACTGCGGCCTGCCACCGGTTGGTGACCTGCCAGAGGAGCAGCCCCGGGCTCTCCTGCGCCGATCCGTGCGAGGTGGCGAGGCGGGTCACTGCCCCGCCGCGACCTTGGCCTCGGCCGCGGCGACCAGCCCGGCAAGATCGGCCTGAACGGACGCGCGGAGGCCCTTGCCCATCATCGCCGTCCAGATCCGGGCGAGCGGACCCGACATGCTGATCACGACGGAAACCCTGGTGCCAGTGCCATTCTCGACTACGTGGTGGGCGAAGCTGAGCTTCGCGCCCCAGCGTCGAGACGTCGACGAATTCGGTGTCGGTGAGCCTGGTGACGCAGAACTTCACCTTCGGCCCGCCCTTCGGCTTGAGGTGCCCGGTGGCGCCCTGGACGAACGGACCGTCGAGGTGGACCCAGTCGGTATCGCTGTCCCACTCCGGCCAGGTGGCCATGTCGCCCCAGAGGGCGAAGAACTTCGAGGCGGGCGCGGTGGACGTCGCGATGGCGCGAGCAATGCTGATTGTCTTGGTTTCAGTATGCGCGCATACTACATAGGGTCAAGACCCGCACGTGGAAACATCGGGCTCGTGGACGACAACTTCGCCAAGGCCTACCTCAAGGACGACCTGCAGTGGGTCCGTCAATCTTTGATCAGCACGCTCGATGGGCTGTCCGAGTACGACGTGCGACGCACGCTGACCGGAACGGGAACGAATCTGCTCGGCCTGGTCAAGCACCTGACATTGTCCGAGTCCGTCTACCTCGGCGACGTCTTCGGCCGGCCGTTCCCCGAGCCGCATCCTCGGTTCGACGAGCCCGGCTTCCGCAACCGCGACTGGATGTGGGCCAGGGAGCACGAGACACGCGCTGAGATCATCGGCGCCTACCAACGTGTCTGGCTGCACTCGGACGCGACCATCCAGGCGCTGCCGATCGACGCCGGGGCGCGTGTTCCCTGGTGGCCGCAGCCGGACGTCACGCTGTTCAACGTGATGATCCACGTCCTCACCGAGACCAACCGGCACGCCGGCCACGCCGACATCCTGCGCGAGCAACTGATCGACGCGGCCGGAACCGCCTCCGCAAACGACGGCAACTGGCGCGAGCATCGCGCACGAGTCGAGCAGGCCGCCGTCCGCGCCAGTCGCTGACGCCCCTGAGTGAGCTCATGCACCGCGAGTACACGAACGGGCGGGCACCGGTGGGGACCGGTACCCGCCCGACTGCGCGGAGGCGACAGGATTCGAACCTGCGAGGCTTTTACACCCGACCGCTTTCAAGGCGGTTTCCTTAGGCCACTCGGACACGCCTCCGTCGTCGAGTTTAGGGCGATCCTGATCACCGGCCAAACGCTCCGGTCCCCACGGATCAGCGGAGACGGCGCGGCTCGATGATGGTCTCGACTGCGTTGCCGTCGGCGCCTCGTTGTACCTCGTAGGCGAGGCAGTCGGGTCGGTCTGCGACGGCCTCCACCAGATCCGTGCCGGAGTAGACGAGGCCCACTCCGTCATCGGTGGCATAGCCGCCCGGCAGCGTGCCGTCAGCGATGAGCCGGTGGTAGAGCGGTCGCCGTTCCGGCTCGGAGTTGTAGTGCACTCCGTTGGAGAAGGGCAGGAATCCGAGGCCGTTCGTCACCGGGCGGAGCTGGGGCCCGAAGGAGTCGGTGGTTCCGCCGAGATGCCAGCAGAGCGAGCCGGCCGACACTCCGCCGAGCACCACGCCGGCCTGCCACGCCTGCCGGAGGTGGTTGTCCCATCCGTGCAGCCGCCAAAGGGCGAGCAGATTGGCCACGGAACCGCCGCCGACCCAGATGACGTCCTGGGACAACAGGTGACCCAGGACGTCGTCGATGTTGGGCATGGTGAAGAGCTCGAGATGCGATGGCCGGAACCGCTCCGACAACGCCGAGTAGACGCTGCTGATCTGGGCGGCCGAGTCTCCACCGGCGGTTCCGATGAAGCAGACCTTCGGAGTTCCGGTCGCGCCGGACAGGTCGGCAGCCAGGTCGAACACCGGGCCGGCATCGCAGTCGTCGCGATCGCGGCCCCGGGAATCGAGACCGATCGAGGTGGCGACGATCGTCGGCGTGTCAGCGGCCATCAGGGTCGGGCCTCTAGGAGCGGGTCGTCACGACTGGGGCTCGAGGACGAACAGCGGAATGACCCGATCCGTCTTCTTCTTGTAGTCGGCGTAGTCCGGGTATGCGGCGACGGCCCGCTCCCACCACTCGTCGTACTCGGCCCCGGTGACCTCCCGGGCCGTCATCGCAAACGTCTGCTCGCCGTCACGCAGATCGAGATCCGGGTGCGCCTTGAGGTTGTTGTACCAGACGGGATTTTTCGGGGCGCCGCCGAGAGAGGCGACGGCTGCGTACTTCCCGTCGTGTTCGACCCGCATCAGCGGGACCTTGCGGACGAGTCCGGTCTTCACGCCGATGGTGGTCAGGATGATCACCGGCATCCCCCGCAGATCGGCTGCGGCCTTGCCGTTCGAGCCTTCGTAGGCCTCGACCTGGTCCCGGACCCACTTGGCCGGGCTGGGTGCGTATTCTCCGTCAACTGGCATGGGTCAAGGATAGGCCGCGTCATCTCCGGGCAGGCGTGCAGCCGCTCGGGCCAGTCCCGACGATCACCGCCGGCCTCAGCCGACGGCCGCCCGTCCGGCCTCCAACCGCGCCACCGGCACTCGGAACGGGGAGCAGGAGACGTAGTCGAGACCGACCCGGTGGAAGAAGTGGATGGACTCGGGATCGCCGCCGTGTTCGCCGCAGACGCCGAGCTTGAGGTTCGGCCGGGTCCGGCGGCCCTCGGTCGCGGAGATCTCCACCAGACGCCCGACGCCGTCGAGGTCGATCGACTCGAACGGCGAGACGGTGAACACGCCCTTGTCCAGATAGGCGGCGAAGACGGCCGCCTCCACGTCGTCCCGCGAGAAGCCCCAGGTGGTCTGCGTGAGATCGTTGGTGCCGAAGGAGAAGAACTCGGCCGCCTCGGCGATGCGGTGCGAAGTCAGTGCGGCTCTTGGCAACTCGATCATGGTGCCGATCGGTACCTTCAGGTCCACCCCGGCCGCGGCGGTCACCTCGGTGAGGATGCCGTCGGTCTCGTCCCGGACCAGGTACAACTCCATCACCGACCCGACCAGCGGGACCATGATCTCGACGTGCGGGTTCTTTCCCGCCTTCGACAACGCGCAGGCGGCCTCGGCGATGGCCCGGACCTGCAGGGCGAACAGCCCAGGCGTCAGGAGCCCTAGCCGGACCCCGCGGAGCCCCAGCATCGGGTTCGACTCATGCAACCTCTCGACCGCGGCCAGCAGCCTCACGTCCGCCGGATCGGGGGTGCCGGCGGCGGCTGCCAGGGCCACCTTGACCGACAGCTCGGTCCGGTCGGGCAGGAACTCGTGCAGTGGCGGATCCAGCAGCCTGATGGTCACCGGCAGCGGATCCATCGCCTCGAGCAGCTCGGTGAAGTCCTTGCGTTGCAGGGGTAGGAGTGCCTCGAGGGCCGCCTCGCGCGCGACGGCGCCGTCGGCCAGGATCACCCGCTCGATCAACGCCCGCCGATCGCCGAGGAACATGTGCTCGGTGCGGCACAGACCGATCCCCTGAGCTCCCAGATTCCTTGCCCGCAGGGCATCCTCGGCGGTGTCCGCGTTGGCCCGGACGTCCAGCCGTCGTCGGGAGTCGGCGTGCCGCAGCAGGCGGTCCACCGCCGTCACGAGGTCTGCCGTCTGGTCGTCGACGCCCTGGACCGCCTGCTCGAGGCCGTGTTCCAGGTAGGTCTCGACGGGCGAGGGCACCATCGGGACCTGACCGAGGAAGACCTCGCCGGTCGACCCGTCGATGGAGAGCAGATCACCTTCGTGCAGCACGATCTCGCCCACCGTCGCAGTCTTGGCCACGGCGTCGACCAGCAGGGCCTCCGCGCCACAGACGCAGGTCTTGCCCATGCCTCTGGCCACCACCGCGGCGTGGCTGGTCTTGCCGCCCCGCGCGGTGAGAATGCCATTGGCCGCGATCATGCCCTCGAGATCGTCCGGGTTGGTCTCCTTGCGCACCAACACGACCTGCTCGCCGCGGGCCGCCCAGGCCTTGGCCGTCGGCGAATCGAAGACGATCCGGCCCACGGCAGCTCCGGGCGAGGCAGCCATGGCGGTGGTCAGCAGCTTGCGTTCCGCCGAGGAGTCGAACTGCGGGAACATCAGCTGTGCCAGTTGGGCTCCGGAGACCCGCGACAACGCCTCGTCGAGGGTGATCAGTTGCTCGTCGACCAGTTGGGCGGCGATCCGGAACGCTGCGGCGGCAGTGCGTTTGCCGACCCGGGTCTGCAGCATCCACAGCTTGCCTCGTTCGATGGTGAATTCGATGTCGCACAGGTCGCGGTAATGGGTCTCCAGGCGGCGCATCACCTTTCGGAGCTGGGAATTGGATTCCGGGTCCATCGCCGCGAGGTCGTCCAGGCTCAGCGTGTTGCGGATGCCGGCGACGACGTCCTCGCCCTGTGCGTTGGCCAGGTAGTCGCCGTAGGCACCGGTCTTGCCCGACGCGGGGTCACGGGTGAAAGCGACGCCGGTGCCGCTGGTCTCGCCGAGATTGCCGAAGACCATGGTGCAGACGTTGACCGCGGTGCCGAGGTTCTGGGGAATCCGCTCCCGTCGCCGGTAGAGCCGGGCCCGGTCGGTGTTCCAGGAGTTGAAGACGGCACGGATGGCCATATCCAATTGCTCCCGCGGATGCTGCGGGAATTCGTTTCCGGAATGGTCCTTGATGGCGTCCTTGAACACGACGACGAGGTCTTTCAGGTCGTCGACATCGAGGTCCAGATCGCTGTGCACGCCCTTGGCCGTCTTGGCCGCGTCGAGTCCGTCGGCGAAGACCTCGCCCGGCATGTCCAACACGGTCTTGCCGAACATCTGCAACAGCCGGCGGTAGGAATCCCAGGCGAATCGCTCGTCACCACTGACCTCGGTGAGACCCTTGACGCTGGCGTCGTTCAGCCCGATGTTGAGGACGGTCTCCATCATTCCGGGCATCGAGAACTTCGCCCCCGATCGGACGCTGACCAGCAGCGGATCGTGGCGATCGCCGAGTTGACGACCGGCGTCATCCTCCAGGTGACGCAGGGCCATCGTCACCTGCACCCGTAATTCGCCGGGCTCGCTGCCGAGCGACAGGTATTCGCGGCAGGCGTCCGTGGTGATGGTGAAACCCGGCGGGACGGGCAGGCCCAACTTGGTCATCTCGGCAAGGTTGGCGCCCTTGCCGCCGAGCAGATCCTTCTGATCCTTGTCGCCCTCGGTGAAATCAAAGACGTAGCGCGTCATGGGGGTCTCCTTCGTCCGCGCGGCGGATGCCGTTCACTTCGCCGGTGTAGCGGCGCAGCGTTCCTGGCAGTGTGGGGCAGCGCAGGAGAACCTGCCCGACGACGCATCGATTCAGTGGGCGAGCCCACCCTCTGTTCTGCGCGGTGTGGCCTCTGACGGCGAGGTGCACCGCGTCGAGGCGGGGATGATGGGCGGGTGGGCAGATCGCGGGAGCGGGGCGGGCGGACGGCGAAGCCTTCGGTCCCGAAGCCCGGGGTCTACCCCATCGACTCCGGCACGGCCGAACTCGTCCAGGACCGCGACAATCCCCTCGGCTACCTGCTGCTGATCAACGGTGTGCAGAGCTCGCACATCGATCTGGGTGATCCGACCTGGCTCGACTTCGAGTACATGCGGTGGATCGCTGCCGTCATCGGTAGTGCACTACCCGATCCGCTGAGGGTGCTGCATCTCGGCGCGGCCGCCTGTTCCCTCGCCCGCCATCTGATCGACGGCCACCCGGGCTCGCAGCATCTTGCCGTGGACACGGACGCGGAGTTGTCCCGGCTGGTGCGTGTCTGGTTCGACCTGCCCCGCGCGCCGGCCCTGCGCATCCGGGTCGGCGATGCCCGGGAGGTGACCGAATCCCTCGCCGACGACAGTTACTCCGTCGTGGTGCGGGACGTCTTCGCCGACGCCGTCACCCCGTTGCCGCTGACCACCGCAGAGTTCACGGCCCAGGTGCGGCGGGTGCTGCGACCGGGCGGCCTGTACCTGCTCAACTGCGGCGACCGACCCGATCTGCAGCTCAGCCGGTCGGAGGCGGCCACCGTCGGGAGCGTCTTCGAGCACGTCGGCATCGTTGCGGACCCGCCGATGCTGAAGGGCCGCCGTCGGGGCAACGTGATCGTCATCGGATCGGATGCTTCGATTGAAAGTGCCGCCCTGGCGCGGGAACTGCTGTCCGGTGCCGTGCCCGCCCAGCTCTGGGAGGACAGACGGGTGCGTGAATTCGCCAAGGGCGCGCCGGTGCTGGTGGATGCCGCGCTGTCAGGTTGAGCCGGGCATCGCGCCCAGATTCAGCAGAACACCCAGGGCGCGTCGTGCTGTTCGACCAGCGATCGCAGCTGCCCCGCCCCGCCGTGCAGGATCAGGTCGTAGACCAGATCAGATCCCCGGGCCGCCAGGGTGACCGCGAAATCCTTTGCGTAGGGCCTTTTCAGCAATACCGAGTTGCCGGCCAGCCCTGCCCGGCGGGCCGCCAGGTCGGCAGTCGCCGACGCCGCGTCCTGATAGCGGGCATGAACGATGGCGCGGCCGTCATCGGGCACTGCGACCGCCGAGGCCACGACGGCCTCCAAAGGATGCGCCGCCAACAGTTTCTCGAGCTTCTTCCTGGCCTCGGTGGTGGTGTCGCCGAGGGTGTCCGCCCGATCGACTGGATCGGCGTCTGCCCTACATGCCAGTCGGGCCTGCGAACCTCACAAAGCACTACTAGGCGACCGGCCGATCGGGCGGGCCGGATTACCCAACCCGATCGTGCGGGCGACATCAGCTCACGGCAGCAGGACCCACCGGCCGCGCTGTCCGCCCTTCTGGACGTTGGCCTGCGCCTGGGCGGCGTCGGCCAGCGGGAGGGTGCCTGCCACGCGCACCGCGAGATCACCGGTGGCTGCCATCTTCAGCAGCTCGGCCAGCCGCGCGCCGTCGTGGTGGCTGGAGACAGCCGTGACGGTGATCCCGCGCTGTTCCGGTGGCGTGGCGCCTGGGGTGACTCCGACATAGGAGCCGCCGTCGCGAACCGTGTCGAGCGCCGGGTTCCCGAGGCCCGCGGCGTCCAGGACCGTATCGAACCGTGGTGCGTCGGGGAGATCGGTGATGATCTCGTCGGCACCGGCCTGCCGCAGGAACTCGGTGTCTGCCTGACGCGCGTGCGCCGTCGTCCGCCAACCGTTTTTCCTTGCCAACGTGACGGCGAACCCACCGACGGCACCGGCCGCACCCGTGATGAGCAGGTTGTTCGCAGACTCCGGCGTGATCAGGTCCAGCGCCTGCGCCGCGGTCAGGGCGTTCAGCGGGATGGTGGCGGCGTCGATCGCGATGAGCCCGTCCGGAATCCGGGCGACGGCTGCCGCCGGGACGAGCGCGTAGTCGGCGTAGGCCCTCGGTGGGATGTCAAAACCGGACAACACGGCGGCGACCCGATCGCCCACCCTGATGTCCTGGACGTCGGGACCGATGCTGTCGACCGTTCCGGCCAGGTCCCAGCCGAGGCCGGTGGTGGCACCCGCGGCGATCATCCCGGCTTGGTGGAACACGCCGAGGCGGGTGCCGATGTCGACGGGGTTCACCGCCGCAGCCTCGATCCTGACCAGTACCTGGCCGGGACCGATTGCTGGGAGCGGTATTTCGATGATGTGCAGGTCGTTCTGACCTGTGGTGACGATGGCGCGCATGGCGGCGATCCTCTCTGCTGTCGCTTCCGGGCCCTGGGGGACCCTTGTGGTCCCGTGGTGGGGCCTTGCGAACACCAGCCTCCCTATGGCACTCTCCTTTGGGAAGTAGGCACCTGTGAGTGCGTAGCTCTACGTCGTGTGCGCTTTCAGTGTCGCGGGTGCTGACGAGTCGCGTCTGTTCGCTAGCCGGAAGAAGACAGATGACCACCCAGACAGCTGCCCAGAGCCGCGCCGCGGCCAAACAGTCCTACGACGCGTACCTCTCGTCGTGCCCGAGCCGAAACCTGTTGGACCGCATCAGCGACAAGTGGGTGTCACTGGTGCTCGTCGCGCTGGGCGAGTCCGACCGGCGGTATTCCGAACTGGCCCGCCAGCTTGCCGGGGTGAGCCAGAAGATGCTCACCCAGACGCTACGCACGTTGGAGCGCGACGGCCTGATCTCCCGGGTCATGACGCTCTCCGTCCCGGTGCGCGTCGACTACTCGCTCACCCCGCTCGGAGTCTCCCTACTGCCGATCCTCGCGGCGGTGAAGGACTGGGCCGAGGAGCACATGGACCAGGTCATCGCCGCCCGCGACGACTACGACACCGCCGACCCGCCCCGCTCCTGACGGCTGGGCCCTGCCGCGCATACCGAAGTGACCGAATTCGGCCGGAAAACGCGAAACGTGGGGACTTCGGTATGCGCCGGGCATTCCTGTATGCGCCGACACGGGGCACCTGGGGTGCGGCTTCAGCGCATGAAAGCAGCGGCGACGCCGGAGTCGACGGGGATGAGGAGGCCGGTGGTGATGGGGAGGGTGCCGTTGGTCAGGGCCAGCACCGCCATCGCGATGTGCTCGGGGAGCACCTCCTCCTTCAGCACGGTGCGTTGGGCGTAGTACTTGCCCAGGTCCTCCTCGGACACGCCGTAGGTGGCCGCCCGGGAAGCGCCCCACCCGCCGGCGAAGATCCCGGAACCACGCACCACGCCGTCGGGGTTGATCCCGTTGACGCGCACGCCGATGTCACCGAGTTCCGCTGCAAGCAGCCGAACCATGTGCGCCTGAGCAGCTTTCGCCGACGAGTAGGCGATGTTGTTCGGCCCGGCGAAGACCGAGTTCTTGCTGCAGATGTTGATGATGTCGCCGCCCAGACGCTGCGCCCGCAATGCACCTTCGGCCGCCTTCGCCACGAGGAACGATCCGCGCGGCATGATCTGGTACTGCAGATCCCAGTCCACCAGGGAGGTGTCGGCCAGGGAGCCGGCCCGGGTGATGCCGGCATTGTTGACGATCAGGTCGATGCCGCCGAAAGCCACGATGCCGGCGGCGATCCCGGCCTTCACCGCGTCGAAGTCGGTGACGTCCATGGCCACTCCGACGGCCTTGTCCGGGCCGCCCAGATCGGCTGCGACCGATTCGCAACCCGCCTGGTTGATGTCGCCGATGATCACATTTGCACCGTGTTCGGCCAGCAGCTTCACCGTGGCGAGCCCGATTCCGGACGCACCACCGGTGACCAGAGCGATCCGTCCGGCCAACGCCTTCGAGGCGGGACGCCGCTTGAGCTTGTCCTCCTCGAGCTGCCAGTACTCGACGTTGAACTTCTCCGCCTCGGCGACCGGCTGGTACACCGACACACCCTCGGCGCCGCGCATCACGTTGATCGCGTTGACGTAGAACTCGCCGGCCACTCTGGCGGTCTGCTTGTCGGCGCCGAACGAGAACATCCCGACACCGGGCACCAGCACCACGGCCGGGTCGGCGCCGCGGATGGCAGGGGAGGCCGGGGTGGCATGCCGGTCGTAGTACGCCTGGTACTGCACCCGGTACTCCGCATGCAGCTCCTCGAGCCGCGCGACGACGTCCTCGACCGGTGCGTCCGGGGCGGTGTCCAGCAACAGCGGCCGGACCTTGGTGCGCAGGAAATGATCCGGGCATGACGTACCGAGAGAGACGAGGTGCGCGAGCTTCTCGCGGGTGAGGAAGTCCAGGACCACCTCGGAGTCGTTGTAGTGCCCGACCTGTCGCCGATCCGCGGACGCAACGGCCCGCAGGTGCGGGAACAGCTCGGCGGCACGTGCCTGCCGGGCGGCTGGATCCAGCGGCTCCCGCCCGTCCACCACCGCACCGAACGGCTCGGCCACCGAGTTGGTATCGAGGTACTGCTGGGCCCCGGAGATGATCCGGAGGTTGCGCTCCTCCACCTCGTCGCTCGAGCTACCCCAGGCAGTGAGCCCGTGGCCACCCAGGACCGCACCGATCACCTTGGGATCCTTGGCCAGCGCGGCCATCGCACGCCCGAGCTCCCAGCCGGGCCGCTTCCACGGAACCCAGGCAACCGTTCCGCCCCAGATCTTCTCGACCAGAGCCTCGCCGTCGGCCGCACACGCGATCGCGATCACGGCATCAGGGTGCAGGTGGTCGACGTGGTCGTAGTGGACCAGCCCGTGCATCGGGGTGTCGATCGACGGCGTCGCGCCGCCGGTGCCGAAGGCACAGAACGGGAAGAACCCGACCATCTCGTCCTCGAAGTCGACTCCGCGGTAGACGCCGTCGAGGGCGCGCACCCGGTCGAGCTCCAGCACGGCGAGTCCGCCGGCCTTCAAGGTACCGAGATCCCCACCGGAACCCTTGACGTACAACAGTTCCACCTCGACGCCGGTGGCCGGGCTGATCTCCCGGACCTTGACCGAGGTGTTGCCGCCACCGTAGTTGGTGACCTTTGGGTCCGAACCAAGACGGTTGGACCGTCCCAGCAGCTCGGCGACGCCGGCCGGAATTTGCTCGGTCATATCTGCTCCTGTGACATAGGCGTTGCGGTGGGTGTTCGGATGGTGGTCGACGGCACGATGCGGCGGACGAGCGGGGGCTGGAAATGGTGGCTAAAACTGCCCCTTGGCCAGGTTGCCCCGGCGTTCGGAGATGTCGGCGCGGGCCAAGAACTTGGCGACCGACTCGGCGGGAACGGGCGACACCCCGCCGACGGCGTAGGCGGCTGCACGAACCTGGGCACCCTTGACGGCCATGGCCGAGATGCCATCGACCCCAGCTGCTGTCGGCGCGATGGCGACGATGCCGTGGTTGCCGAGCAGCACCAGCTGCGGCAGCTGTCCGTACTGGTCGGCGTATCCGCGCAGCGCGTGGTAGAACACCTGCCCGAGCTCGATCCCGGGCGAGGCGTAGGGCACGTACAGCGGCCGGCCGATCACCACGGCTTCGTCAGAGTAGACCCAGTAGCCGTAGGCCTCCTGCGCCCGCACGGATGCCATCAGGCCGAGAATGGCCGTCGGGTGGGTGTGCCCGACGAATCCGGCCGGCGAGACAGCCTGCACCGCAACGTGCACCAGGGCCTCGATGGAGCCTCGCCGGCGCTGGCCCCCGACCACCCCGGCGTCCAACGCCGCGGTCACCTCGTCCTGGGTACAGTTCTCACGCTGGAGCAGGTCCACGAACGGCCCGACTTCGACCGTGACGAAGTCGTCACTGGTGGCGGACGCCATGTTCGACCCAGAGGCCTTGACGACCACCCGGCCGTCGTCGAGCAGTTGAGAAGTGTTGCCCTCGGCCAGGATCACCAGATCACGCTCGGGCCGGCCGAGAGACCGGGTCAACTCCAAGAGCTCCTGGGTGACCAGCTCCGGTGCATGTATCGCGCTCATGTCCTGTCCCTCGGGTTGTCGGGCGGTGTTGGATCCGTGCGTTGGTCCGCGGCGACCAGGCGGCGGAAGACGGCCTGCGCCTCATCCCACCCGCCACCGGTCCGGGGTTCGTAACGCCGCATCATGGTGCTGGCCGCCACCGCCTGACGGATGTCGGCCAACCCGTCGAATTCGCCCAGGGTGGCCAATTGGACCGCACCGTTGCCGAGAGCCGTCCCCTCGGTCGGACCGCACGAAACCGGAAGTCCGGTGGCATCGGCGGTCAGCTGCGACAGCAGGACGTTGTCGGCGCCCCCGCCCACGATGTTGACCGACGGTGGCCTCTCACCGGTCGCGTCCACCAGGTAGTCGACGACGGCCCGGTAGCTCAGGGCCAGTGAGTCCACCACGCAGCGGACGACCTCCGGGATCGTCTGCGGCACCGGAAGTCCGTGGTCGACGCAGTACTGCCGCACCCGTGCCGGCATGTCGCCCGGGGCCAGGAAGGCCGGATCGTCCGGGTTGACGATGCTGACCAGCCCTTGCACCTTCGACGCCATCTCTGCCAGGTCCGGGTAGCTGATGTCGGTGCCCTCTCGCTGCCACTGTCGACGGCACTCCTGCAGGATCCACAGCCCCATCACGTTACGCAGCAGACGGATCGTGTTGGCGTAACCACCTTCGTTCGTCAGGTTGGAGCGCTGCGACTGCGCCGTCACGACCGGACTCGACGTCTCCAGCCCTACCAGCGACCAGGTCCCGGAGGAGATGTAGAGGCCGCCGGGATCAGTCAGCGGCACCCCCACCACGGCACTCGCGGTGTCGTGGCCGGGCGGCACGATGACCCGTGCGTCCCGCAGACTGCCGACCGCAAGGTCGGGCACCAGTGCACCGATATCGGTGCCGGGCGGGACAATCTCGGGCAGCATGTGCGTCGGCACACCCAGCTCGTCGAGAAGCTCGGTGGCCCAGCGGTTCCCGGCCATGTCGAACGCACCGGTCGTGGAGACGCCGGTGTACTCGGCCGTCCGGGCGCCGGACAGCCGGTGGTGGAAGACATCCGGCATCATCAGCAGCGTCCTGGCCCTGGCCAGTCTGGTCGGATCGTCCCGCACATCGGCCATCAACCCGAACACGGTATTGATGGCGAGCACCTGCACACCGGTGGCGGCATACAACCGCTTCGCCCCGACCGTCTGCAGAGCCAGTGCGAAGGATGCAGCGTTGCGGTCGTCGCGGTAGCTGATCGGCGCGTCCAGCAACATACCGCCGGAATCCAGCAGACCGTAGTCGACGCCCCAGGTGTCGACACCGACGCTGGAGACCGGGCGGCTCCCACCGGCCAGCCCGGCCAGTCCTTCGCCGATCCGGGCCCACAGGTCCTCGATGTTCCAGCGCAGCGCGCCGCCCTGGACGCGCGGTGTGTTGGCGAATCGGTTCGCGATCTCCATCGTCAAACGGTTGCCGTCGAAGGAAGCAGCTATGACACGACCGCTCTCGGCGCCGAGATCGACGGCCGCCACTGTCTTCACCGCGCGTCCGGTCATCGCGACCTGACCGCAGAACGGCCGGCACCTCGGTCGCCGGGCCCTCCGACGACATGGACCGGAACACCCAGTCTGGCCCAGTGCGCGATCGCACCGAGCTCCATCCCGTCGTCGGTGTACATCGCATCGATGTCGTCGACGGCGGCGAAGGAATGCAACCCGAAACCGTCGACCTTGGAGGAGTCGAAGACGCCGTAGACCTGGTCGCAGGCCTTGGCCATGAACTGCTTGGTCTGCGCCTCCTCGGCCGAGAGATCCATCAGGCCATGCACTGTCGAGATTGCGATCACTCCGAAGAATCCCTTGTTGATCCGGCCCCGCCCGGTGAGCACGTCACCGATCGGACCGACCATGGATCCTGCCGACCGGCGGAGCACACCACCGGGCATCAGCACCATGGCCGACGACTGCTCCATCAGCAGCATGGCCAGCCGGAGCGCATTGGTGACCACCACGAGATCGCGGCGGTCGAGGATCTCCTTGGCCAGGTAGTAGCAGGTGGTCGATGAGTCAAGCGCGATCACGTCGCCGTGCCGCACCAGCGGTGCGACGGACCTCGCGATGCGCTGCTTCACGTCCCGGGAATGGCGGAGTCGCATCTCGAAGGCACCCTCGTCGGGGGTGCCGACAGTGACTGCCCCACCGCGGATCCGGCGCAGCATGGAGCGACGTTCGAGGCCCTCGAGGTCCTTGCGCACGGTCACGGCCGAGACACCGAATTCGGTGGCCAGATCGTTCACCACCACGCGGCCCTGGGCGTCGAGCGTGTTCAGGATTGCCTGTTCGCGAGCGAATTCATCGAGTGACGTCACGAGCGTCGGGCCTCCCGTTCACGGTGTCGACGACGGCTCGGCGTCCGACCGCGGGGCGGCCGGCCGATCGGGCGCCGGTCCGGGCAGCCGGTTCGATGGCTTCGACGACGGCGACCGATCGAAAGGAAACGTAATCCCGGCGCCGCCAGAGGTCAATGGCATCCGTACAAACGAAAGCGTTCTGCTTGCGTTATGTGCCTCCTGAGCTTGCGGTCAGCCCTTCGCGGAGTTCAGGACTGGGCGGTCGAGGCCCGGACGATCAGATCCGGCTCGAAGACCACCTGGCGGTGGCGGTGGGAGTCTGCGGAAACGACCTCCTCGATCAGTAGTTCCGCAGCGGTACGCCCGAGGTCTTCCCTCGGTTGACGTACCGAGGTGAGAGGGACAGCGGCCGCACCGGCGAAGTCGATGTCGTCGTACCCGACGATGGCCAGATCGTCGGGTACGACGATGTGATGACGGGTCATCTCCTGCAGGACGCCGAGCGCGATCAGGTCGTTGCCGCAGAACACGGCCGTTGGACGGCGCCTGGCCGGCATTGCAGCGATCCGTTCGCCCATCGTCCGACCGGCACCGAAGACCTGGCCGTCCGTCTCCATCACCGTCACCCGGAGTCCGGCCCGCTCGGCCGCGGCCCTGGCTCCCCGGAGTCGATCGGCGACCTGCTTCGTCGACAGCGGCCCGCCGACGAAAGTGATCCGCTTGTGCCCGAGGGATATCAGATGGTCGATGGCGAGCTCGCCGCCCACCAGATCGTCTACCGAGACGGAGCATTGACGGCGATGGGAACTCCGATCGACGAGCACCAGGGGCATGCCCCGCCGGCGGATCCCCTCGATGGGGCTGGTGGCCCGCGCCGCCGGGGTGATCAGGATCCCGGTTGCCCTCTGCTCCTGCAGCAGGCTCAGGTAGTGATCCTCCCTGGTGGGGTCGTCACCGCTGTTGCAGAGGACCAGCGACAACCCGGCGTCCGCGACGCTGGATTCGACGCCGGCGGCCAGATCGGTGAAGAACGGGTTGCGGATGTCCAGCACTACCAGACCGATCGAGCGGCTCCGGCCCGCTCGCAACTGCCTGGCCGCCTCATTGCGGATGAAACCCAGTTCCTCGATTGCGGCCAGCACCCTTGCCCTGGTCGCCGGAGCGACGCGCTCCGGGCGGTTGAGCACGTTGGAGACGGTGCCCAGGGAGACGCCGGCCTTCTTGGCCACGTCGATAACGCTGACCTCCCCCGACATGTCACCGCCTCCCTGGGCCGACGCGGCCAGCCTCGTTGAATCGAATCAAAGTACTCCACGGTGTTCGGGGCAACGGCCACAGTTCGATCCGAGACGCCCTCTTCGAAACCGGCACACTTTCGGCAGTTCTCCGATCTGCGGTGATACCGCTTCCGACGAGCTCCGAACTGATCGGCGGATCACTAGAGGATGTCCTCTTCGGTAACGAATTGGAGTTGGCCACTTGACGCGCCCGACACGCAGGTTTAACGTTCCCGCCCAGGTACTGAAAGGTTTCACAATATGCCCCCGATCTTAGGAGGAGTCGACGTTGACTGAGCAGGCGCCAATGGAGCCGCTGCTCGTGCTGGACCACGCGACCAAGAGTTTCGGTCCGGTCCGCGCGCTGGAGAACGGTTCCGTAACCCTCTACCCCGGCGAGGCACATGCCCTCCTCGGTGAGAACGGGGCAGGAAAATCCACCCTGGTAAAGATTCTGGCCGGTGTGCACCGACAGGACAGCGGTGATCTGACCATCGCCGGGGAACTCGTCAACTTCAGCGGACCGGCCGCGAGCAAGGCCGCCGGCGTCTCGATCATCTACCAAGAGCCGACACTGTTCCCCGACCTGACCGTCGCCGAGAACATCTTCATGGGCCGGCAGCCACTGCGCGGCGGGCGGCGGATCGATCGCGGCGCCATGAACAAGGCTGCCACCGCTGTCTTCTCGCGTCTGGGTGTCGACCTCGACCCGGAGCGGCTGGCCAAGGGACTATCGGTGGCAGACCAGCAGATCGTCGAGATCGCCAAAGCACTCTCGCTGGACGCCAAGGTGCTGGTCATGGACGAGCCGACCGCCGCGCTGACCCAGGTCGAGGTCCAACGCCTTTTCGACGTGATGAAGACGCTGCGCTCGCAGGGCGCAGCGGTCATGTTCATCTCGCATCGTCTGGAAGAGGTCTTCGCGTCCTGTCAGCGGGTGACGATCATGCGTGACGGCAACTTCGTGTCCACCGCTCCCATCGAGGATCTGACCATCGACGACATCATCCGCTCGATGGTCGGCCGCAACCTGGAGTCCCTGTTCCCCAAGACGATCACCGAACCGGGCAAGGTGGTGCTGGAGGTCGAGCACCTCACGAGTGCAGGCGTCTTCACCGACATCTCCTTCCAGGTACGGCGGGGCGAGATCGTGGCGTTGGCGGGGTTGGTCGGCGCCGGACGCAGCGAGGTGGCCCGGGCGATCTTCGGAATCGACCCCTACGACTCGGGTGTCGTCACGATCAACGGAAAAGTTCTGCACCGCAACGCACCCCGCGAGTCAATGGCCGCAGGAATCGCCCTGGTCCCGGAGGACCGGCGCCAGCAGGGTCTCGTGATGGATCTGAGCATCGACCAGAACGTCGCCCTGGCCTCCCTGTCCCGGCTGAGCAAGGGCGGGCTCATCTCCCGCTCCAGCGAACGCAACCTTGCCTTGGACTGGGCCCAGCGACTCCAGCTGAGATACGGGAAGATGCGCAACCCGGTCGCGACCCTCTCCGGTGGCAACCAGCAGAAGGTGGTACTGGGAAAGTGGCTGGCCCGCAACCCATCTCTCTTGATCATCGACGAGCCGACCCGCGGTATCGACGTCGGCACCAAGGCCGAGGTGCATCGCATCCTCGACGGTCTTGTCGCAGAAGGAATGGCCATCTTGATGATTTCGTCCGAACTGCCGGAGGTGCTGGGGATGGCCGACCGTGTGCTGGTCATCCGTGAGGGGCGCCTGAGCGCGAACATGTCACGGGCCGAGGCCGACGAGGACTCGGTCATGCGTGCCGCCACCCTGCAGAGTACGGAGTCGATCGTATGACCGCCGTCATCTCGAAGAAGCCGGCCGGTGCCGCCATGGCCAGGGGCGGAGCCCTACTCCGGGCCCGGGAGATGGGTATCGGTATCGCGCTGGTCCTGGTCATCGCGCTGACCACGCTGTTCAACCACAGCTTCCTGTCCGCCAGCAGTGTGCAGCAATTGCTCACGGGTGCATCGATCTTCGCCCTGCTGGGTGTCGGCGAGACCCTGGTGATCATCACCCGCAACGTGGATCTGTCCGTTGGTTCGGTCGTCGGACTCTCCGCCTACGTCGTCGGCAACACCTTCGTCAACCACCCGCAGATGCCGATCATCTTCGGCTTCGTCATCGGCATCCTGGTCGGCGCAGTGGTCGGCGCCGTCAACGGTCTGATCACCACGGTCACCAAGGTGCCCAGCCTGGTGGTGACGCTGGCGGCGCTGTACATCGTGCGCGGTATCGACGCGCTGATCGTCAACGGCAAGCGGATCGACCCCGGCAGTGTGCCCTCCGGCTTCCAGACCATCGGCTACTACAACGTCTTCGGTGTTCCGCTGCTCTTCATCATCGTCGCGGTGGTGGTGGCCATCGCCGGCTACGCCATGCGCTCCTTCCGGTCCAGCCGCGAGCTGTACGCGATCGGCTCGAACCCCGATGCGGCCGGGCTGGCCGGTATCCCCACCGGCCGACGGGTTTTCACGGCCTTCCTGGTCAGCGGCAGCCTCGCCGGGCTCGGCGGTGCCCTGTTCCTGGCCGAGTACGCCACGGTGGATTCCACCGGCGGCACGGGCTACGAGTTCCTGGTCGTCGCTGCGGTCGTCGTCGGCGGTGTGGCCATCTTCGGCGGCAGCGGCACCATCCTGGGCGCCGCGCTCGGCGCTCTTCTGCTCAACACCATCAACCAGTCGCTGGGCTCCCTCAAGGTCTCCCCCTTCTGGAACCAGGCCGTGGCCGGTGCTCTGCTGCTGGTGGCGATCGCATTCGACCGATGGCTCAGTCTGCGGGTCGCCCGCAGCCTCAAATCCGAACAGGGGGCACACCGGGATGTCTGACATCGTTGCCACACCCGTGCTGAAGAAGTCCCCGAACGGGGCCGTTCCACCGTCCGAGCGTCTGTCCCTCCGCTCCGCAGTGCGATGGGAGAGCGGCCTGATCGTCGTACTCATCGCGGCGCTCTGGTTCGGGTTCGCACAGCCGAACTTCGCCAGCGGCACGACGGTGTTCTTCATGGGCTACAACATGGGCGAGATCGCCATCATGGCGTTGCCGCTGATGCTCATCGTCATGATCGGCGAGATCGACCTTTCGGTCGCGTCGATGCTGGGTCTGTCGGGCACCCTGATGGGCCTGCTGTTCCAGGACGGCTGGAACATCTACCTCGCCATGCTGGCCGCCCTGGTCGTCGGAGCGCTGGGCGGGGCCCTGAACGGGGTGCTGATCGCCAAACTCGGTCTGCCGTCCATCGCCGTCACCATCGGTACGCTGGGCCTGTTCCGCGGGCTCGCCGAACCCCTCCTGGGGGCCAACTCGGTGAGCAACTTCCCTGCTTCGCTGACGAAGATCGGCGCGGCCGGCGTCTTCGGCACCCACTTCAGTTTCTCGACCGTCGTCTTCGTCGTTCTCGCCATCATCTTCGGTGTCGTCCTGCACGCCACGCCATTCGGCCGGTCGTTGTTCGCGATCGGCCTGCAATCCGAGGCAGCACGGTTCTCCGGCATCCGGGTCGACCGGATCAAGTTCTGGCTCTACGTCCTCTCCGGTGTGCTGTGCGCTTTCGCGGGTATTCTCTTCTCCCTGAAGAACGCCTCCGCACGGTACGACCAGGGCACCGGCCTCGAGCTGAATGTGGTTGCCGTCGTGCTGTTCGGCGGTGTGTCGATCTTCGGCGGTCGCGGCACGGTGTTCGGTGTGGTGCTCTCCGTTCTGATCTTCGGAACCCTGCAATCCGCCATGACGATCATCAACATCGACCCCCAGATCCAGAACATCATCATCGGTGTTCTGCTCCTCATCAGTGTCATCATTCCCAACGGCGGGGAGGCCTTACGGCGTATTCGAGCTCGGACCCGACGAAGCGTCTAACCGCATTCGTCGACAAAACATAGGCAGTTCCACGAAAGCGAAAGGAATCTCAGCAATGACGTCCAACACCAGGATGCGGCGCCTGCTCGGTGCCGCGACCGCGGTGGCTCTGGCCACCACGATGGCGGCGTGCAGCTCCAGCAGCACGACTGCCAGCCCCACCAGCTCGGCCCCGGCGGTCGCCGGCGGTTCGTCTTCTGCGCCGGCCCCGGCTCCGGCCCCGGCCTCGAGCCCGGCGGTCTCCGGTTCGTCCGCAGCCAGCGCTCCGGCGTCTTCATCCGCATCCGGATCGCCTTCGGCCCCGGCGGGCGGCAAGATCAAGTCGGGTCTGAAGGTCTACTTCATCCCTCGCGACACGCAGAACCCCTACGAGGTTCTGGCCGACGCCGGCGGGACGGCGGCGCTCAAGGAACTCGGCGGCACCGTCGTCGTCTCCAGCGGGTCGACGGCGACTGCGGCCGCTGAGATCCCCTCGATCCAGGCAGCCATCCAGGCGCACGCCGATGCCATCGTCATCGCCGGCAACGACCCGACCGCCCTGTGCCCTTCTCTGGCCCAGGCCGTTGCCGCCGGCATCAAGGTGGTGTCGTTCGACTCGGACGTCACCTGCCCCGATCACCTCTTCATCAACCAGGCGGACACCCAGCAGATCGGTACCTCCGAGGTCGACCTGCTGGCCAAGCAGATCGGTAGCACCGGCGACATCGCCATTCTTTCCGCCGCCGCCACCGCGACCAACCAGAACGCCTGGATCGGCTACATGAAGCAGCAGCTGGCCGCCAAGTACCCGAACATGCACCTGGTCTCCACCGTGTACGGCAACGACGATCCCGCCACTTCGCTCACCGTGCTGCAGGGCCTGATTTCCGCGTACCCGAACCTCAAGGGCATCATCTCGCCCACCACGGTCGGCATCTCCACTGCGGCCCAGTACCTTTCGACCCACAAGAACGTCAAGATCACCCTCACCGGCCTCGGACTCCCGTCTCAGATGAAGCCGTACATCAAGGACGGCACGGTCAAGGCTTTCGAGCTCTGGAACCCCAGTGACCTCGGCTACCTCGCCGGCTACGCGGCGGCGTCCTTGGCCTCCGGCATCACCACCACCGCCACCGGAGCCAAGTTCAGCGCCGGAAAGCTCAAGGACTACACGGTGCTCGCACCGTCCGGTACGACCGGCCCGTCGGTCGTGCTCGGGCCGCCGACCGTGTTCGACTCCTCGAACATCGATCAGTTCAACTTCTGATCCGTTTCCGTCGGTGCCCGGCCTGCTTCTCCAGTGGGCCGGGCACCCCCGGTGACGTAGATCAGCCCGCTCCCCTTCCGTGCCAGCACTGCGCCCTCGTCACGGAAACCTGACATCTCCTGCCCTCAAAGCCATTCGAAAAGAAGGTGCATTTTCATGATCGAGCGCGAGTCAGTCAAGAAGATCCTCGGTACGCAACGAATCGAGTTGCCCTCCTGGGCTTTTGGTAACTCGGGGACCCGTTTCAAGGTCTTCGCCCAGCAGGGCGTGCCGCGTGATCCGTTCGAGAAGATCGCCGACGCGTCTCGGGTGCACAAGCACACCGGTGCCGCTCCCAGCGTCGCGTTGCACATCCCGTGGGACAACGTGGACGACTTCGCCAAGTTGGGCAAGGCCGCAGCGGACGCCGGTATCGAGCTGGGTACCGTCAATGCCAACGTGTTCCAGGACGACGACTACATGTTGGGTAGCGTCACCAATCCCGATCCGCGGATCCGCGCCAAGGCCATCGACCACCTGCTCGAGTGCGTGGATGTGATGGACCAGACCGGTTCCCGCGATCTCAAGCTCTGGTTCTCCGACGGCACCAACTACCCGGGGCAGGACAACATCCGGGCCCGCCAGGACCGTCTGGCCGAGGCGTTGAGCAAGGTGTACGAGCGGTTGACGGGTGATCAGCGAATTGTCCTGGAGTACAAGCTGTTCGAGCCGGCCTTCTACACGATGGACGTACCGGACTGGGGCACCTCCTACGCCCACTGCCTGGAACTGGGTCCGCGTGCCAAGGTCTGCGTCGACACGGGACATCACGCCCCCGGCACCAACATCGAGTTCATCGTCGCCTTCCTGATGCGCGCCGGAAAGCTCGGAGCCTTCGACTTCAATTCGCGGTTCTACGCGGATGACGACCTGATCGTCGGTGCCGCCGATCCGTTCCAGCTCTTCAGGATCCTGTTCGAGGTGGTCAGCGGTGGCGGTCTCGACGCCGATTCCGAGATCGCCTTCATGCTGGACCAGTGCCACAACATCGAGCCGAAGATCCCCGGCCAGATCCGATCGGTGATGAACGTCCAGGAGGCGACGGCCAAGGCACTGTTGGTCGACACCGACGCTCTGGGTGCGGCCCAGTCGGGCGGAGATGTGTTGGGCGCCAACGCCGTACTGATGGACGCCTACAACACGGACGTGCGCGAACTGCTCGGCGACCTGCGCGAGGAGCAAGGTCTGGAACGTGACCCGATGGCCGCCTACGCGCGGTCGGGGTATGCCCAGAAGATCGCCGCGGAGCGTGTCGGCGGCCAGCAGGCAGGTTGGGGCGCCTGAGCCGATGACGACTGCCTCCCCTTCATCCACCGCACTGGAACATGTCGCCGGGCATCGCACCCGGGTCGGCGTGGTCGCAGGTGGCCTCGGTGCGTACTGGCCGCAGTTCCCGGAATTGCTGCCGCAACTGCAACACTGTGCGCGCCGGGTGGTCGAGCGGCTGACGGCGTTGGACTGCGAGGTGGTGGACGCCGGGTTCATCTCCGACGCCCACGAGGGCAAGCTCGCCGCGGAGCAGCTGAGGGTGGCCGATCTCGACCTCATCGTGATGTACATCCCCACCTACCTGACGTCCTCGATGATGCTGCCGATCGCCCAGCGCACCGGGGCACCGGTGCTGGTGCTGAACCTGCAACCGACCGAGGCGATGGACCACCGCAACTTCGACACCGGCAAGTGGTTGGCCTACTGCGGAGCCTGTTCGGTGCCCGAGATATCCAACGCGTTCCTGCGCTGTGGGATCGACTTCCGTTCGGTGTCCGGCTATCTCGAGGAGGAAAGGTCCTGGGCCAAGGTCGGGCACTGGGTGACGGCCGCCGGCGTCAGGGCCGGACTCAGGGGGTCCCGCCATGGCCTGATGGGCCATCTCTACCCAGGGATGCTCGATGTATCCACCGATCTCACCCTGATCACGTCGCAGTTCGGCGGTCACATGGAGGTGGTGGAATTCGACGATCTCCGCGTCAGGGTGGCCGCCGTCACCGGCGCGCAGGTTGCCGACCGGGTGGCCCTGGCCAGGGAGAACTTCGATCTGGACGAGACCGTTGCGCTTCCCGACCTCGAATGGGGCGCCAAGGTTTCGGTCGGACTCGACCGGCTGGTCGCCGACTTCGAGCTGGACTCGCTGGCCTACTACCACCGGGGGCTGGAGGGCGAGCAGCACGAGAGGCTGGGGGCCGGGATGATCCTCGGCGCGTCGCTGCTGACCGCCCGCGGTGTACCGACCGTGGGTGAATACGAACTGCGGACCTCCATCGCCATGCTGATCATGGACCGGCTCGGCGGTGGTGGTTCCTTCACCGAACTGCAGGCCCTGAACTTCTTCGACGACGTGGTGGAGATGGGGCACGACGGCCCGGCGCATCTGGCGATCAGCGCCTCCCGGCCGCTGCTCCGCGGGCTCGGGGTGTATCACGGCAAGCGCGGATACGGCGTGTCCGTGGAATTCGACGTCAGGCACGGCCCGGTCACGACCTTCGGCATCGCCCAGCAGCGCGACGGTTCGTTCACCCTGGTCGCATCCGAGGGTCAGGTGGTCCCCGGCCCACTGCTGCAGATCGGCAACACCACCTCCCGCGTCGACTTCGGCTGCCACCCCGGCGACTGGGTCGATCGCTGGAGCGACACCGGCATTTCTCACCACTGGGCCCTGGGGGTCGGGCATCGCGCCAAGGAGGTCAGCGCCATCGCGGAGCTCCTCGACCTGGGGTTCGTGCACATCCAACCCTGACCCGCGCTCTCTGCCTCACTCGCGCTCATCAACATCGATGGCCTCAGGAAGTGTTCGATTTTCGTCACTGCCGCCCCCAACGGCGCGACGTTGACGAGCGCGATCGATCTTGATAGCGGGGGTGCGCGGGTTCACCCATCTCCCGACGGGCCCGGATCGAACTACCATCGACAGACCGGCCGGCACCACTCGGCCCGGTAGAGACATGAAGATGACGTTGGTCCGGCCATGAGCCGATCGGGGTCAGCATCGTCAGGGAGTTCGCAGATGAGTAGTTCGACCTCGGCTGGGCCACGCGAGAAGGTTGCCGTTGTCGGCAGTGGCGTTTCCGGCCTGACGGCGGCGTACCTGCTGCAACGGCAGTTCGACGTCACGCTCTTCGAAGCCGACAGCCGCCTCGGCGGTCATGCCCACACCCACGACGTGCCACTGAGTTCCGGTCGAGTGGCCGGGCTCGATACCGGATTCCTGGTCCACAACCACAAGACCTACCCGAACCTGCTCCGCCTCTTCGCCGAACTCGAGGTCGCGACCCAGGAGTCGGAGATGTCGATGAGCGTGCGGTGCGACGGCTGCGGCCTGGAGTACGCCGGCGCTCGCGGTCTTCGTGGACTGTTCGCCCAGCCCTCTGCGGTCCTGCGCCCAAAGTACCTCTCCATGCTGTTCCAGGTGAAGAAGTTCCATGCCGAGGCGCACCGCGTGCTCGACGATCCGGATGACCTCCGCACGCTCGGCACGTTCATCGACGAGGGCGGCTACAGCAAATACTTCTCGAACCACTTCCTCCTGCCGGTCGTCGCGTGCGTCTGGTCGTGCGGTTTCGACGGCGCCCGCAACTACCCGGCCCGCTACCTCTTCGCCTTCCTGGAGCACCACGGCATGCTCGCCGTCACCGGATCGCCGCAGTGGCGGACCGTCGTCGGCGGGTCCCGCAGCTACGTCGAGAAGGCTGTCAAGGAACTGTCCGCCGTCCAGACCGCAACCGCTGTCAAGTCGATCACCCGTCAGGCCGACGGTGTCACGGTGGTCGACGACAGCGACGAGGTCCACCACTTCGACCGCGTCGTGGTCGCGACCCACCCCGACCAGGCCCTGTCGATGCTGACCGACCCCAGCCCCGACGAAACGCGACTGCTCGGTGCGTTCGAGTACACCCGCTCCCGCACGCTGCTGCACACCGACTCGTCGGTGATGCCGAAGGCCAAGGGCGCCAGGGCTTCCTGGAACTATCAGATGGACAGCTGCGAGTCCTCCGAGACCCAGGTCAACGTCACCTACGACCTGAACCGCCTGCAGCGCATCGACGATTCGACCGACCACCTGGTGACGCTCAACAGCGACGGCCAGGTCGATCTGGCCACCGTGATCGAAGAGATGAACTACGCGCACCCGACCTACACGGTGACCTCTGTTGCGGCACAACAGGAGCTAGGCTCGATCAATGCCGGGCGGACGGCGTTCGCCGGCGCCTACCAGGGCTGGGGATTCCACGAGGACGGGTGCGCCTCGGGCGTCCGGGCGGCGGAATCCTTTGGCGTCACATGGTGATGCTCGAGCGAGATCCCGCGTCGGTCCCGGTCGTTGCATCTGCAAGGACTTCGGGCGCCGGGACGGCGGGCGCAGGGACGGCGACCATCTATCGCAGCCTGGTCAAGCACCATCGGAAGACGACGGCGACCCGGAGCTTCCAGTACTCGAGCTACTACTGGCTGATCGACGTCGACTCCCCTCCGGTGCTGCCAGCGGTGCTACGTCCGTTCGCCCGCTTCGACGCCGCCGACCATCTCGGCGATCCGACCGGCACTCTTGCCGGCAACGTGCGGAAACTGCTGGCGGACAACAACATCTTAGTGGACCGGATCCAGCTGCTGACCAGCCCTCGTACCATCGGGTACGTGTTCAACCCGCTGTCGGTGTACTACTGCAGCCTCCGCGGCGAGCAGATCGCCGCGGTTGCCGAGGTGCACAACACCTACGGCGGGCGGCACGTCTACCTGCTGCGACCCGATTCGGCCGGTCGCGACCAGGTCGACAAGTGCTTCTACGTCTCGCCTTTCCTGCCGATGGGAGGACGGTACCTGATGCGGACGCCGCCTCCGGGTGAGAAGCTGAACGTGTCGATCGCCCTGCAGATCGGCGAGAAGACCCCGTTCGTCGCCACTCTCACCGGTCGCGGTGTGCCTGCGACCAAGCGCAACATCGTCGCCGCGCTGATCCGCTGGCCGTTGGTCACGCTCCGGACGTCGGCGCTGATCCGCTGGCAGGGCATCCGGCTGTGGCTCCGCGGCATCCCGGTCCAGCCCCGCCCGGCCGACTCGACCGGCAACGAAACCGCCCGCTGACCCAAGCCCGGCACCCACGGCGCGGATCAACTCTGCCCTTTTGGGACTCGGGTGACGCAAGTCGACGAGTTCATCCGCGCGGAACCGGTTGATCCGCGCCGTGGACGTGGGAAGCGGTAGTTTGTGGCCCCAGCACCTCACGAGGGAGACGCCATGAACGAGACCGACGAGACCCACCTGCGACGGGCGATCGCTCTGGCCACGGCTGCCCGATCTGCCGGGCAGGCACCCTACGGATCCCTGCTGGTCGCTGCGGATGGATCTGTGCTGGTGGAGGACTACAACACCGTGCTCGCCGACGCTGATATCAGTGCCCACCCGGAGTTCAAGCTGGCCAGGTGGGCATCGGTGAACCTGACCCCGGAGCAGGGCGCCGGCACCACGATGTACACCAGCTGCCAGCCGTGCCCCATGTGCACCGGCGCCATCGACCGATCCGGTCTCGGTCGGGTGGTGTTCGCCCTGTCGAAGGAACAATCCGCGGAACTCGAGCCCGGCTCCGGGTACGCGGCGGTGCCCCAGGACGGCCCAGCGCTCCTCGAAGAAGCCCAGGTTCCGTTGAGGGGCTTCTACCGCTGAGAGCCGTCCCTGACCCAGTCCCGCGCTTATCATCGTGGCGGTTTTGGGGCTGCTGGGAAGCGAGTCAACCCGATCATGAGCGCCGACGAAGTTGATAAGCGCGGGGGCAGGGTCAGCGGGACGCGAGTTCGGGGCGGCGAGGGTCGTCGCCCGCGTCAGACCCACCCGACACGGCGGCGTCGGCGTCGGCGCGGAGCTTGGCGAGCAGCTTCTCGCCCTCGATGTCGACGCTCGGGAGCGCCTTGTCCAACCAGCGCGGGATGTACCAGGCGCGGCGGCCCAGCAGGGTCATCACGGCCGGGACGATCATCATCCGGACGAGGAAAGCGTCGGCCAGCACACCGATCCCGAGCGCGAAACCGATCGAGGCGATGATCGTGTCCGGCGCGAGGATGAACCCGGAGAACACCGACGTCATGATGATCGCCGCCGCCGTCACCACCCGGGATCCGGCCGTGAAGCCGCCCACCACAGCACGTTTCGCGTCGGCGCCGTGCACGTAGGCCTCCCGCATCCCGGACACCATGAAGACCTGGTAGTCCATCGCGAGCCCGAAGAGCACGCCGATCAGCAGGATCGGTAGGAAGCTGATGATCGGGGACGGGGTGTCCACCCCGAAGATCCCACCGAGCCAGCCCCACTGGTAGACCGCGACGACCGCGCCAAACGAGACACCTACGGACAGAAGGAATCCCAGTGCCGCCTTCACTGGCACGACGATCGAGCGGAAGATCAGCAACAGCAGGATCAGAGCGAGTCCGACGACGATCAGCAGGTACTCCGGCAGAGCGCTCCCGAGTTTCTCCGAGACGTCGATCTGGACGGCGGTCTGCCCGGTCACGGCGATGACGGACCCGGTGGCCGCACCCCAGCCCGCGAACTTGGCGCGGAGGTCGTTCACCAGGTTCTGGGTCAGCTCATTCGACGGGCCGGTAGCCGGAATCACCTGCACCACACCGAGTGTGCCGTCCTTCGAGACTGCAGCAGGCACGGCGACCGGCTTCTGCGGCAACGCGTTGATGTCGGCGGCGACGGTGGCCACGGCCGACTGCAGACCGGCCGGCGGGGCCGACACGGTCACCACGAGCGGGCCATTGAAGCCCGGCCCGAACGACGCGGCGAGCAGGTCGTAGGCCTCGCGCTTGGTCGATCCGATCTTGCCGGATCCGTCGTCGGGAAGGGCCAGGTGCAGTTTCACGGTCGGCAGGGCGATGATGCCCATGCCGATCACGGTGGCGGCCAACACCATCGCCGGGCGACGGGTGACCATCCGGATCCAGCGGTTGGGGTTGTGGGCGTGATCGACGACGGCGTGCTGGTCCGTGTCGGAATCCCGAGCGGTCCGGGCGCCGGCACGGTCCGACCGTTTCAGGACTTTTTCACCGGCGAAGCCCAGCAGCGCGGGCACCAGGGTGATCGCGATCAGCACGGCGATCGCCACGGTACCGGCGGCCGCAAGCCCCATCACCGTCAGGAACGGAATTCCCACGACACTGAGCCCGGCGAGGGCGATCAGCACGGTGAGCCCGGCGAACACCACGGCAGAGCCGGCGGTCCCGGTGGCCCGGGCGATGGATTCCTCCAGCGCCATACCGCCTTTCGCCTGGGCCCGGTGTCTGGAGACGATGAACAGCGCATAGTCGATGCCGACCGCCAGGCCGAGCATGAGAGCGAGGATGGGCGCGGTGGTGGACATCTGAATGGAGCCGGAGGCCCAGAGAATCCCGGACAGGCCGACTGCCACGCCGATGAGCGCGGTCAGCATCGTCATGCCGGCGGCCACCACCGAGCCGAAGGTGATCAGCAGGACGACCAGCGCCACGATCACGCCGATGCCCTCGGTCGAACCGATGGAGGGGGCCTGCTTCACCGCTCCGCCGCCGAGCTCTATCCGAAGTCCGTCCACCGAGTGCTGGGTGGCCAGGGACGCGATGGTGTCCTGTGTCGCCTCCGGGATCTCGGTGATCTGCCCGGCGAACTGGACCTGTGCATACCCGACATCACCGGCCGGGGAAATGCTACGGCCGACCGTCGGCGGGATGATGACGCCGACCTTCGCCAGGCCTTCGGTACCGCTCAGGACGTCGGAGATCGCCTGCTGGTACTTGGGTTCGCTGAGCTTGCGTCCGGCTGGTGCGGCGAACACGATGCGACCGGCGGCACCTCCGGCGGCCGGAATCTCCTTGTTGAGCTGGTCGAGCGCCTTCTGCGCCTGCGTCCCGGGAATGGCGAAAGAATTGGTCATCACGCCCTTGAAGGCGAGCGCGCCACCGCCGACCCCGCCGAGCAGGATCACCCAGATCAGCAACACCACCCATCGACGCCGGACGGCAAAGGCTCCGAGGCGGTACAGCAATGTGGCCATCTTGGTTCTCCTGGGTTCGGGGTCTTGCGGTGAGAGGAGGGCAGGAAACGTCAGGTCAGGTGAGGCGGTCGAAGTCGATCAGCGAGAAGGCCAGATCCAGATCTCTGGCCAGGCCCTCTCTTCCACCGGCACGGTCACGCATCACCCAGCGCTGGATGCACGCGCGGCCGGCGGAGAGTGCGAACTCGGCGAGGAGGGAAATGCGGATGTCGTCGGCCGCCAGGGATGTCCGGGCCGAGATCACGGCAGCAACCCGCTCGCCATGGACCAGCTCGCACGCACCCAGTGCAGCGGCCAGCTCGGGTTCCGAATCGGCCATGGCCAGGATTCCGGTCCGGCTGTTGACGATCTGCTCGGACAGGTTCTCGAGCACCTCGCGCAGCAAGGCGGTCAGTGATCTGTCGGCCGGTGCGCTCTCGATCAGACCGAGCGCACCGTCCATCCAGGAATCGCTGATCGCGGCCAGGCACTCGGCCTTGCCGGCGAAGTAGTTGGAGAACGTCCGACGCGAGACCCCGACAGAATCGACCAGATCGGCGATGGTGAACCCGTCGTATCCACGCTCGTCGGCGAGCCGGAGGGCCTGCTCGGTGAGTGCGGCGCGGGTGCTGAGCTTCTTCTGCTCGCGCAGGCCGGGCACGGTGGACACGGTGGGCATGTGTACGACCATAGATTGAAGTTTCCCAATGCGCAAACATGCCCATTGTGCAATTCGCCCCGCTCTGCTCAGCGGGCGGGCTGCACAGTCGGCGCGTAGCGATGGGCGCCCGGCGCGGGTGACAATTCATGCCGCGAGGACGCCCAGGCCGGGCTTCCAGGAGAGAGACTTAGGGGCCGAGATGAAATTCAACGACGATGCGCAGCTGGACACCTCGCAGGTGCAGGACCGCCGGGGCAGCTCCGGTTCCGGTGGTGGCGGCGGGTTCTCGCTCGGCAAGGGCGGTCTGGCCGGCGGCGGGGTCGGCGTGGTGGCCATCATCGTGTTCGTGCTGTTCCAGGTCTTCTCCGGCAGCGGCGGATCGTCGACGGGGTCACCCGGGGTCGGCGGACTGCTGTCCCAACTGGCCGGTGGGAGTACTCCGAACGCGCAGGCCGACAGCAAGAACCTTGTCTGCACGGGCGGCGCCACCAGCAGCGACGACTGCGAGGTGCTCGCCATCGTCAACTCGGTCCAGTCGTTCTGGAGCCAGCAGCTGGCGACCTCCGGCACCACGTACACCGAGTCCGACACGGTCTTCTTCAGCGGCTCGACCTCCACCGGCTGCGGCACCGGCGAGACCGGGATGGGGCCGTTCTACTGCCCCGCGGACAAGCAGGTGTACATCGATCTCAGCTTCTGGTCGGAGCTCAAGACCACCTTCAACGCCAACGACGCCCTCTTCACCCAGGCCTACGTCCTGGCGCACGAGTACGGGCACCACGTCCAGGACCTGCTCGGCACCAGCGCCCGCATCTCGACCGCGGCGGGCGCCACCTCGGGCTCCGTGCGGCTGGAACTCCAGGCCGACTGCTACGCCGGCGTCTGGGCCAATCACGCATCGACGGTGGCCGGCTCCGACGGCAAGGTCCTGATCAGCGACATCACCTCGCAGGACGTCGCCAATGCGCTGGACACCGCCGGCAAGATCGGCGACGACTACATCCAGACGACGCTGGGCAGTGGCACGGTGGACGCGTCGACGTTCACCCACGGCTCGTCCGCCCAGCGTCGCAAGTGGTTCACCACCGGCTACCAGACCGGAAAGCCGACCGCCTGCAACACCTTCGACACCAACAGTCTGGGGTGACGGTCGGTCGGGGCGACGAAGGACCATCAACGAATGCGATACGTACCTGTACTCAGGTACGTATCGCATTCGCTATCGCGTCGGGCGGGACTGTCGTCAGGGCAACGGCGCCGGCTCGTCCTGCGTCCCCGCCTTCGGTCGTCCCGGCTCCGGACGTCCAGGGCGCTGCGCCGACAGCACGACGGCCCCGCAGATCGCGCCAATGCCGGCAAGGTCGAGCGGCCCCGGGATCTGCGCCAGGATCACCGCGCCGACCACGGTGGCGGCGACCGGCAGCAGCGCCAGCAGGATCGCGAACCGGGCCGCGCTGACCCGGCGCATGATGACCTGCTCGATGGCGTAGGGGATCACCGAGCTGAACACCGCGATCCCGACCAGGGCGAGGAGGTGCCGGGGCGAATGCACGATCACCCTGGTCGCGCCGATCGCCAACGGGCAGTAGAGGACGGCGCCGACCGTCATGCCGACGGCGAGCGAGGAGATGCCATCGCCACCCCGGGCGACCCGCCGGCCGAGCAGGATGTAGCCGGCCCAGGCCGCAGCGGTGGCGAGGATCGCGACCAACCCGATCACGGCGTTCGCGGTCCAGCCACCCTGCAGGCTGACGCCGGCCAGCGCCACCACACCGGCCGCGGCCAGCACGATGCTCACCCGCTCGCGCCAGCCCCGGCCACTGATCGCGGCGACGGCGACCGGCCCGATGAACTCGATCGCCACCGACGTGCCCAGCGGGAGGTGGTCGATGGCGATGTAGAAGGCGATGTTCATCGTCGTCAGGACAACGCCGAACAGCGCGGCGGCGAGAAGTCCCTGCCTGGTCCACGTCTGTCGCCACGGTCGTCGCCAGAGCAGCAGGACGATCGCCGAGAAGGCGATCCGCCACCACGCCACCGACTGCGCCGGGATGACGGCGAAGAGACCGACCGCGAGCGCGGCACCGGAGTATTGCGTCAGCCCGGAGGCCATGAACATGAGCGGTGGCGGGATGCGGTCGGACACCGCTGTCGAGCGGGTCACGGTCGTCACGTCGATCACCATACGTTCGCCGCGCGCCGACCGAGGCGAGAACCGGTTGAGGGCGGCATGAACCGGGCACGATGAAGGGGTCGACCTACCCGGCAATTCGAAGTGGAAAGAGACCAGTGACCAATCCAGCGGAACTGTCAGCCGACCTGCTCGCCCTGTTGACGGGCGGCAGCCCCTGCTACCTCGCGACGACGATGCCAGACGGCTCGCCGCAGATCACCCAGACCTGGGTGGATACCGACGGCACGAACATCCTGATCAACAGCGTCAAGGGATTCCAGAAGATGCGGAACATCGAACGGGACCCGCGGGTCGCGTTGAGCGTGGCGGACCTTGCGAACCCGTTCCGCTACTTCCAGATCAGGGGGACGGTGCTCGGCGTGACGACCGACGGGGCGGTCGACCACATCGAGATGCTGGCCCAGCGCTACCTCGGCACGCCCTACCCCTGGTACGGCGGCCGCGACCAGGTGCGCCTGCTGATGACGATCGAGCCGCACAAGATCAGCACCATGGGCTGAGCCAACGCCGACTACAGCGTCCCGTGCTGTCCTTTTGCGAGCGCGACGAGCGCCATCACCAGCACGATCAGGCCGGTGACGGAGAGGCCGACGGCCACCGCGATCCGCAGCGCGACGTGCCGCGGCTCCTCGAAGCGGCCGGCCCGCCGACGCATGCTGAGCTGGTCGGACAAGCGGAGCGGCCTGCGCAGCCGGAGGACGATCAGCGCAAGCAGCGGGATCTGGGTGATCCAGACCAGGGTCCGGCCGAGGCCTTCCAGCCGGAGGTCGGAGCCGAGGAACAAGGCGTGCCACAGCCCGACGGCGTAGCTGACGGCGGCGATCTGGTGCGCGACCAGCCAGACCCGTCGTCCGACGTAGCGGCGTAGGTAGTAACTCGGGCCGAGCAGGACCGCGAGGTAGAGCGACAGCACCCCGAGCGTGTAGCCGAGCCCGTCCACGTGCGCGGTCCACGGGACGAGCGCCACCAGCAGCGAACCGCCCGGCACGCCGATCCCGTACGTCAGGGCGTGCAGCAGGGTGAGGCCGATGACCGCCACGTTGAGCTGCCGGTGCCAGGTGACCACTGCCGGTCGCCACCCCATGCGACGCGGTCTACCACCGCGCCTGTTCGGTTGGCGAATGCTGATGACGAGACCAAGGACGAGGCCGGCGTAGGCCCATAGCAACGCGACGATGCCGCTGGCCTGCAACAACAGGGTGCTGACGTTGCCCTGCCCGAACCGCCGCACGTTCGCGAGCAGCCAGTAGCAACCCGCGGTCGCGGCAGTCGCCGCGAGTGCGTGGCCACCGCCGACCACCACAGTGGCCCGGAGCGTGCCGACTTCCTTCGACCGGGCCGAGGCGGGCGAACGTGGTCGAATCACAACCCGAATGATCCTCGGCAAGCGTCAAGGCCGGCCACCTGCACCGACCACGTCGGCTTGCGGAACGTCTCGGGCGTCAACAGCAGTCGCTCGTCGACCGCGGCCTCTCCCGGGCGCCGCTGCACCACCCGGTCGCCGTTGGGGACGTATCCGACCTTCCTGGACACCGCCTGGGACTTCGGGTTGTCGGAGAATGCAGCACTTTCGGCTCTTGTCGCTTTCAGATGGTCGAAGGCGAAATTGACGACAGCGCAACGCATCTCCGTACCGAACCCCTGCCCCTGATGCGCCAGGCCCAACCAGGATCCCGTGTCGACGGTCCGAGTCACGGCGAAGTCCCGACCGCTGATCTCCTGGGTGCCCATCAACGCCCCCTTCGAGCGCACGGCGAAGTGCACCGACCAGTCCTCCGGCACACTCGCGGCCCGCGACCGCCAGAAGTGGCGCAGCGTGTTCTCGATCAGTTTCTCCCGCGGCTCGTCGGTCCATGGCATCAGGAAGGGCATGGCGGCCGGGTCGTGGATGCCTGTGGCGGCCAGGTCGACCAACTCGGCCAGATCGTCGTCGCAGACCGGCCGCATGATCAGCCGCGGGGTGGCCAGGCGCAGCCCGAACAGGGGCCAGAGCCTGGTCAGGGCGTCCCTCGACGTCGTGGTCATGATGCGAAGCCTGCCATCCCCATCGCCCGCCGTGCAGTCGCATTACCCTCGGGACCATGTTGGCCATCACCCAGGACGAATTCGGCGGTCCCGAGCTGTTGCACCTCACGGAGGTCGAAGATCCGGTGGCCGGCGAAGGCGAAGTGCTCATCGCCGTCACGGCGAGTGCGGTGAACCGGGCGGATCTGCTGCAGCGCGAGGGCCACTACCCACCCCCGCCGGGGGCCTCGCCAATCCTCGGCATGGAGTGTTCCGGGACCATTTCAGCGGTCGGCAGTGGCATCACCGGGTGGCAGATCGGCGACCGGGTGTGCGCCCTGCTTGCGGGCGGCGGATATGCGGAGCAGGTCGCCGTTCCGGCACCGCAGGTACTCCCGCTGCCGGACGGCGTCGATCTGGCCGACGCCGCCGGACTACCGGAAGTCGCCTGCACGGTGTGGTCGAACCTGATCATGCGGGCCGGCCTGGGCGCGGGTCAGACCCTGCTGGTGCACGGTGGGGCGTCGGGCATCGGCACCATGGCCATCCAGGTGGGCAAGGCGATCGGCGCCACGGTCGTCGTCACCGCCTCCCGCGATTCCTCGCTCGAACGCTGCCGCGAACTCGGCGCGGACGTCGGGATCAACTACTCGACGCAGGACTTCGTCGAGGCGCTGAAGGACGCGACCGACGGTCGGGGAGCCGACGTCATTCTCGACGTGGTCGGAGCGAAGTACCTGCAGCGCAACATTTCCACGCTCGCTTTGGACGGATCGCTGGTGATCATCGGGATGCAGGGCGGGGCCAAGGCGGAGCTCGATCTGGGTGCGCTGATGGCCCGACGTGGGGCCGTCATCTCGACCGCCCTTCGCAGCCGCGCGGTGAGTGGTCCCGGGTCGAAGGGCGAGATCGTCGACGCCGTCCGTGACCATCTCTGGCCGCTGGTGGCGACCGGCGCCGTCCGGCCAGTGATCGATGTGGTGCTGCCGCTCTCCCAGGCCGGGCAGGCTCATCAGCGGATGGCCGACGGTGGGCACTTCGGGAAGATCCTGCTGGCGACCTGAGCCGGGATCTTCGGGTGATGTTGAAGCGCACCCCCACCGGGAACCGATCGACTAGCTTCAGACGAATCGGACGACGAGAGAGAGCATGTGATGACCGAGCAGCAATCCCACCGTTTTGTGGTGGTCGGGCCCGACGGACAACAGGAGAGCGAGTCCGAGCCGCCGGTGGGCACGCAGCTGGCGGGCGTCGACCCGGGGGACGCGATCGGTGAACCCGCCAAGGTGATGCGGATCGGCACCATGATCAAGCAGCTGCTGGAGGAGGTCAGGGCCGCGCCGTTGGACGAGGCCAGCCGGGTGCGGCTCAAGGACATCCACGCCGCATCGATCAAGGAGCTGGAGTCCGGACTGACGCCTGACCTGCGTGACGAACTGGAGCGGCTCACCCTGCCGTTCACCGAGGATTCGGTGCCGACGGACGCCGAGTTGCGGATCGCACAGGCGCAGCTGGTCGGGTGGCTCGAGGGGGTGTTCCACGGACTGCAGGCGGCCCTGGTCGCCCAGCAGCTGGCCGCCCGGTCCCAGCTGGAACAGATGCGGCGCGGCGCTCTCCCGCCCGGGACGTCCGGCGAGGAGCCGAGTGTCGGACCCCACGGCACCGGCCAGTACCTGTAGCTCCGGCCCCGCTGCACACCCCGTGCGTCCTGCAAAGTGCTCGCTATAGCGAGCACTTTGCAGGACGTTGTGTTGTTCCCGGCGGGCATCGGGCAGGATGCAGCCCATGGCCACGGTGAACCGGACGCGACTGGGTGAACTGCATGCGCGGGAACGGCAACGTTTCGACCGCGACCATCCGCGATCGGCAGATCTTGCACGCCGGGCCGGCGCTCACATGCAGGGCGGCGTGCCGATGAGCTGGATGGTGAAGTGGCCCGGCGACTTCCCGGTCTTCGTCGAATCGGCTGCGGGCGCGCATTTCGTCGACGTGGACGGACTCGAGTACATCGACTTCTGTCTCGGCGACACCGGCGCCATGGCCGGGCATTCGCCGGCGGCAACGGTCGCGGCGGTGCATGCACAACTCGACCGAGGGATCACCACCATGCTGCCGACCGCTGATGCGATCACCGTGTCGGCAGAGTTGGCCCGCCGCTTCGGCCTTCCGCTCTGGCAGTTCACCCTGACGGCGACCGACGCGAACCGTCATGCCATCCGGTACGCCCGCGTGGTGACCGGCCGCCGGAAGATCGTGGTCCACAATTTCTGCTACCACGGGTCCGTCGACGAGGCGTTCGCCACGCTGGATGCGGACGGGCGCACCGTTGATCGCCGGTCCAACATCGGGCCACCGGTACCGACGTCGGAGACGACCATCGTCGTCGAGTTCAACGACATCGAGGCCATGGCGATGGCCCTGGCCACCGGCGAGGTCGCCGCTGTCCTGCTGGAACCGGCGCTGACGAATATCGGCATCGTGCTGCCGGATCCCGGCTACCTGGAGGCCGTCCGGGAGCTGACCCGGAAGGACGGCGTCCTGCTGATCAACGACGAGACCCACACCATCTGCGCCGGCCCGGGCGGCTACACCGGGCTCGCGGGCCTCGACCCCGACCTGTTGGTGATCGGGAAGTCGATCGGCGGCGGAATCGCCTGCGGCACCTTCGGTATGACGGCGGAGCTGGCCGCCCGCATCGAGGAACTGGTGCCCTTGGAGGACATCGACGTCGGCGGGATCGGCGGGACGCTGGCCGGCAACGGACTGTCGATGGCCGCCATGGCAGCAACCCTGCGCAACGTCCTGACCGACGACGCGTTCGCCCGGATGATCCCGCTCGCCGACCGATGGGCCGACGGTGTGCAGGCAGGAATCGATGCGGCGCATGCACCCTGGCACGTCACCCGGCTCGGATGCCGGGCGGAGTATGGCTTCTCGACAGAGCTACCGGTGAACGGCTCGGAGGCGGCCGCGGCCGACGACTTCGAACTCCAGCAGTTGCTGCACCTCTACGCCCTGAACCGCGGCATTCTGCTGACGCCGTTCCACAACATGGCGCTGATGTGCCCGGCCACCACCGAGGCCGACGTCGACGCCCATACCGCCATGTTCGCCGAGCTCTGCGCGGAGCTCTTCAGCGCCTGAGGCCGAATGCCCGCGAGGCCCGCGCGCCCGCGCATATGGAACGTACCGTTTCGCGACCTCGGAGGCGGAAAACGGACAGTTCCGTATGCGCCGGGCATTCCTGTATGCGCCGAAAGGGGGGCTACAGGGCGCGGCTGTGGGGGGCGTCGGGGGCGGTGCCGGTCTTCGGGCGGACCGGCTGCGGGTGCGGGTCGCCGGGCTTGGTCGGCGCGGGGCCGGTGTCACGGGCCCCGCCCGCATCCAGCGCCGCCGGACCCTGCTCCCGCATGCCCCACGGCGAGCCGTACTCGGTGAGGAGCGTCAGGAACGGCACCGCGTCGAAGGCTTCCGGGCCGAGTACACCCGCACCCGACCAGGCCCCGCGTGCGATCAGCTCCATCGCAACCACCGGGCACACCGCGGTCTGCCAGACCACGGCCTGCGAGTGGTACTCCCTCATCGACCACTCGTTGTCGACCACGTGGTAGAGGTACACCTCGCGAGGGTTGCCCTGCTTGTCCAGACCCTTGATCCACGTTCCGGCACAGGTCTTCCCGTGCATCTTGTCGCCGAGGGTGGCCGGGTCGGGCAGCAGCGCGGCGATGACGTCACGGGGCGACACCATCACCGAGCCGACCTGCAGCCGCTCCGCGGAGTCGATCCCCAGCTTGCGTTGCAGTTTGAGCATCTCGATGAACTCCTGGCCGAGCCCGTACTTGAACGTCACCCGGCCGGCGTCCAGCCAGCGCGGGATCAGCAGCACCTCCTCGTGCTCCACGTTCACGCACTCGACGGGCCCGATGCCCTCCGGGAAGTCGAAGACCTCCGGCTCGGAGAACGGGGCGGTGGTGAACCACCCTCGATCCTTCTCGTAGACGATCGGCGGGTTCAGGCACTCCTCGATGGTGGTCCAGATCGAGAACGTCGGAGCGAAATCGTATCCCTCGACCTGCAGGTTGCCTCCGTCGCGGACGCCGATCTCCTCGATCGAGGAGAACAGGTGGTCCGAGGCGTACTTGGCGAAGACATCGGACAGTCCCGGCTCGACACCCATGCCCACCAGGGCGATCCGGTCGGCGGCCTCCCACTCCGAGGCCATCGCGAACTGCTCGTCGCCGAGCATGATGCCCGGGGTGTTGAACGGGTCGGTCGGGTGCGGGTGCGACAGCGACATCGCCATGTCGATGTAGTGCGCCCTGCCCTGCAGCGCCGCGTTGAACAGCGGCATGACGAACCGCGGATCGGTGGCGTTGAGCAGCAGGTCGCACCGGTAGCGGGTCAGCAGGCCGACCACGTCGTCGAGCTTGGTGGCGTCCACCTGGGCCGGGATGAACCGCCCGTCGCCGACGATCTCGCAGGTCTGCTGGGCCTTGGACAGGTCGTAGTCGGCCACCACCATGGCCTCGATGTATTCGCGCTTGGCCGCCGTGGCGACCACCGCGGACCCGACGCCGCCGGCGCCGACGAGCAGCACCCGCAGTTTCCCGCTGGCCGACCGCACGGGCGCCAGGCTACGACCGGACAGCACCGGCACCGACTCGTCCCAGGTGGTGCCCTCCGCCTCGTCCGCACGTCGCCGGGCGATGCCCGAGAGTGTCTCCAGGACAACACGGTTGCCCAGCATCGCGGTCACATCGGCATGGTCGTACGGCGGCGCCACCTCGACGATCTCCAGCCCGACCAGCTTGGTCTCGCGGCCGATCCGGCGGACGGCGTCCAGGAGCTCGCGGGCGGTCAGTCCGCCGGGCTCCGGAGTGCCGGTGCCCGGGGCCATTCCTGGGTCGACCACGTCGATGTCGACGGACAGGAAGACGCCGTCGGTGTCCTGCGAGGCCAGGGCGATGGCCTCCGTCAGCACCTCGGTGAGGCCACGCCGCTGGATCTCGGCCATCTCGAAACCGCGCATGCCCTGATCGGCCATCCAGGCCAGTTCCGGTGGCTCGGGCCAGTACCCGCGGAGACCGATCTGGAAGAACTTGCTGCCCTTGACGGCTCCCGATTCGATGACCCGGCGCATCGGCAGACCGTGCCCGTACAGCGAGCCGAACTGGATGTCTCCGGTGTCGGCATGCGCGTCGAAGTGGATGACGGCGATCCGGCCGTAGCCGAAATGCTCGGCAAGGCCGGTGATGTCGGCCATCGCGACGGTGTGGTCACCACCGAGGACGATCGGGATCTTGTCGGCCTTCGCGAGCTGGGTGATGACGTCCTGCAGCGCCCTCAGCGAGCGGATCGTCTCCGTCGGCGCCATCTCGACGTCGCCGGCATCGACCACGCCCAGGTCCAGCAGCGGGTCGACCCGCAACGACAGGTGCGGTCGGGAACCGGTGTGCTCCGAGTAGTCGACGGTCCGCAGCGCCATCGGGCCCATCCGCGCGCCGGAGCGGTAGGAGGTGCCCGAGTCGTACGGGGCGCCGACGATCACCGCCGACGCCGAGGCATAGGTCGACGGATCGGACAGGTCGCAGCGCGGAACCCCGGTGAAGGTGACATCGGGGCCGTACATTGCGCCGTAGCGCGCCATGGGGATCAACTCTCCTGCTAGTGGTGGTGCCATCCGGCGGGGTGCCGGACCTGAGATGTTCGCTTTCGTCTGTCAGCTTCGCTGCGCGCACAACGATCGGCAAGCTGCGTGATCGCTCGCACAACGGATGACCGCAATCCGTCGTCCGGACGGTTCAATCGTTCCCCCGCCCGCAACGCACCGAGCAAACCGCCGTGCTGCAGCACGAGCCGGCGAAGGTCCTGTCACGAGTCGAAGCCGAGCCCGAACCGGTCGAGGGAGCGGAGCCAGAGGTTGCGGTGCCCGGCCCGCGCATCGGCCCGCGCCGCTGACCACCGCGTCAGGTTGATGACACCCGACCGCAGCGGCTCGGGCGGGAACGGCACCGGCTTGGCCCGGACGGTGTTCAGCGACGTCAACTCGGTCTTCTCGCCCGACAGAAGGTCCAGCATCACCTGGGCCCCGAAGCGGGTGGCCCCGACCCCGAGACCGGTGTAACCCGTTGCGTAGGCGACCTTTCCGCCGTAGCCGGTGCCGAAGAACGGGAAGAAGCGGGAGCAGGTGTCGATCACCCCGCCCCAGGTGTGGGTGAAGCGGAGGCCCTCCAGCTGCGGGAACGTCGCGAAGAAGTGCTCCGACAACAGCTTGAACGTCTCCGGCCGCTGGTCGAGCGACGCATCGATCCGGTTGCCGTAGTGGTAGATCACGTCGTAACCGCCCCACAGGATGCAGTTGTCGTCCGTCAGCCGGTAGTAGTGGAACTGGTTGCCGGCGTCGCTGACACCCTGCCGGCCCTTCCAGCCGATGGTGTCCATCTGCGCGTCGGTGAGCGGTTCGGTGGCCATCGCGTAGTCGTAGACCGGAACCACGTACGGCCGGACCCGCTTGAGCAGCGACGGAAAAGCGTTGGTGCCCAACGCAACGCGGTCCGCACGCAGGGTACCGTGCGGGGTGGTCAGCACCATCTCGCGGCCGTCGCGGGCCATCCCCTGCACGTGGGTGTTCTCGTGGATCTTCACCCCGAGCAACTCGCACGCATCGGCGAGACCCCAGACCAGACGGGCCGGATCGACCAGCACCGTCTTGTCGCGGCCGTTCACCGAACCGAGGTAGGTCGGCGAGTTCACCAGCGCCCTGGTCCCGGCCTGGTCGAGAAGCTCTGCCTCGTCACCGAAGTCGAGCATCCGCTCGTAATCCGCGGCCAGGTCACCGATCTGGTAGCTCTCGGTGGCAACCTTGAGCTCACCGGTCTTCTCGAGTTTGCAATCGATCCCGAAGTCCTCGATGGTCTTCACGATCCCGGCGAGATTGTCGCGGCCGCGGCGTTCCAGCCGCGGCATGTCCTCCGGGTACCAGTCCATCCCGTTGGCCTGGCCGTGCGTCAGGGAAGCGGAGCAGAAACCGCCGTTCCGACCGGAAGCCGCCCACCCCAGGGTCTTTCCCTCCAGCACCACCACCTCGCGCGAGGGGTCCTCCTGCTTGGCCAGTAGTGCCGTCCAGAGTCCGGAGTATCCACCCCCGATGACGGCGAGGGCGGTACGGGACGATCCGGTCAACCGCTCGCGCGGCTCCGGGGCATCGACGTCATCGAGCCACCAGCAGATGGGCTCGGAGTCGGACAGGGAGTCGCGGACGGCCTTGGATCTGGCGCGGCCGGCGGGAAGCAGAGGAGACATCGCAGATCACCCCTGCTGCGCAGCGTGCGGCAACTTGCGGGAGGTCTCGATGACGGTCCCGGTCTTGCCGTCCCAGATGTCGGACGAGAGCGACGGACCCCGTGGGTCGGGAACGGGGTCGAGCACGCGAATGGAGGTGTGGATCATGACGGTTCGGTTCTCCTCGGATGTGATTCTTCGACGAAAATGGTTCGGTGAAGCGGATCGGGAGCAGCAGGAAGAAGCGGGCCCGAAGGACAGGACTCCCGGCAGGCCGTCCCCCGGTGAGGGGAGGACGCGCGCGTCAGGCCGGGGGCAGGCCGAAAACGGTGCGGTGCCAGGATTTGCGGCCGATGCCGGTGCGATCCATCGCGACGTGCTTGATCTGCATGTACTCATGCAGGGCGTAGGTGCTCATGTCCTTACCGAAACCGGATGCTCCGTAGCCGCCGTGCGGCATCTCGGAGAAGATCGGGATGTGATCGTTGATCCACACGGTACCCGCTCGAAGCTCCGCGGAGGCCCGAAGTGCCCGATGCACGTTGGAGGTCCAGGCCGAGGCGGCCAGCCCGAAGGGTGAATCGTTGGCCAGCGCCAGTGCCTCGTCGTCGGTGGTGAAGGGAATCACCGTCAGCACCGGCCCGAAGATCTCCTCCTGGACGATCGGGTCGGACTGGGCCACGTTCGTCACCAGGGTCGGCAGCTGCCAGAACCCGTGGGCGAGGTCCCAGCCGGCGTGGTCGCTCCCCGGCAGCCCACCCGGCGAGATGATCTTCGCGCCGCGCTGCGCGGCCGCGTTGACCATGCCGAAGACCTTGTCGCGATGACGCTTGCTCGACAGCGGCCCGATGTCGGTTGCCGGGTCCATCGGATCTCCCATCACCAGGCCGGCAAGCAGATCGGCGATGCCCGAGACGAAGGCGTCGATGAGCGAGACGTGGACGTAGGCCCTGGTCGCAGCCGTGCAATCCTGCCCGGAGTTGATCAGTGCGCCGGCCACCGCGCCGTGCACCGCCGCCTCCAGGTCGGCGTCGTCGAACACCACGAACGGGGCCTTGCCGCCGAGTTCGAGGTGTACCCGGGCGGCCCGCCCTGAGCAGGCGGCCATCACCTGACGACCGACGGCGGTCGAGCCGGTGAACGAGACCATGTCGACGTCGGCGTGGGAGACCAGCGCCGATCCCGCGTCCGCACCGGTACCGCTGACGATGTTGATGACGCCGTCCGGGAGGCCGACGGCGGCGGCCGCCTCGGCGAACATCAAGGAAGTGATCGGGGTTATTTCAGAAGGTTTCAGCACGATGGTGTTCCCCGCCGCGACGGCCGGCAGGATCTTCCATCCGGCCATCTGCAACGGGTAGTTCCAGGGTGAGATCGACCCGATGACACCGATCGGCTCGCGCCGGATCATCGACGTGTGGTCGGGCGAGTACTCCCCCGCCGCGCTGCCCTCGAGCACCCGGGCGGCGCCGGCGAAGAAGGCGGTGTTGTCGATGGTCCCCGGGACGTCGAAGCCCGAGGACAGCCTGATCGGCTTCCCCGTCTGCGACGTCTCGACCTGGGCCAGTTCCTCCGCCCGGTGCTCCAGCTCCACGGCCAGCTTCGCCAGCAACGACGATCGTTCCGCCGGCGTGGTGCGCGACCAGCTGCCGAACGCCTGACGGGCGGCGGCCACGGCTTTCTCGACGTCCGCGGCGGTCCCCAGGGCGTAGCGGGTCACCTCACGTCCGGTCGCCGGGTTCAGCACCGGGAAGGATTCCCCCGACCCCGGGAGCCACTGACCGTCGATGACGTTCATGGTCACCGCGGCGGCCGTGCTGGACGACGCGCTCATCGGATAGCTCACCTGTTCCGTCTTGTACTGATGATCCGGCCGATCCCCACCAGGACCAGCGATATCAGCAGCATGCCCGTTCCGATGACGTTCACCTGCACCGGGAGGGCCCGCTGGTAGGCACCCCAGACGAACATCGGGAAGGTGACGGTCGATCCCGCATTGAAGTTGGTGATGATGAAATCGTCGAAGGACAGCGAGAAGCTCAGCAGCGCCGCGGACACGATGCCGGGCATCACCAGCGGCAGGGTGACCCGCAAGAACGTCTGGAACCGGTTGGCGTACAGGTCCATCGCCGCCTGCTCCAACCGCGGGTCCATCCCGGCCAGGCGGGATTTCACGGTGACGATGACGAAGCTGATGCAGAACATCACGTGGGCGATGAAGATCGTCAGCTGACCGAGCGGCACTCCGATGTTGATGAACAGCGTCAACAGGGACGAGCCGGCGACGACCTCGGGGGTGGCCATCGGCAGGAAGATCAGCACGTTGGCGACGGCACGGCCGCGGAACCGGTGCCGTGCCAACCCGAACGCCGCCGTCGTGCCCAGGATCGTCGCGACGAGGGTGGCCAGCAGCCCGATCTTCAGGCTGACCAGCAGCGAGTCGCAGATCCCGGAGACGTCGCAGGGCGAGGACCAGGCGTCGAACGAGAACCTGACCCAGGTGTAGTTGAAGCGGCCGTTGGGCTTGTTGAACGAGAACAGCACCACCACGAAGATCGGGACGAAGAGGTAGATCAGCCCGAGAACGCCGAGGAAGGCGACGAAGTGGTCGCGGATCCAGCCGAAACGGCGGCCCGTCGGCCGGGAAATCGGCGCAGGGGCAGAGGTCCGGGTCTTCTCCAGGATGGCCATCACAGCAGGTCGTCCGTTCCGGCTCGTTTCACGTAGACGCTGACCAGCACCACGATCGCCAGCATCAGTACCAGCGACAGTGCCGCCGCGGACGGATAGTCCCGTTGCTGCAACGCCAACGAGTCGATGACGTTGCCCGTCATCGTCTCCGACGTCGAGCCGAGGAACTGCTGGTTGACGTAGTCACCGGCCGCCGGGATGAAGGTGAGCAGGGTGCCGCCCACCACCCCCGGCAGCGACAACGGCCAGGTGATCTTCCAGAAACTGCTCCACGAGTTGGCGTACAGATCACCGGAGGCCTGCAGCAGTCCCGGATCGATCTTCTCCAGCGAGGTGTAGAGCGGGAGCGTCATGAACGGCAGGAAGTTGTACGTCAGACCGAGGACGACGGCGATCGGGGTGGCCAGCAGGCGGCCTTCCGTGATCCCCAGCCAGTCGGTCAGATGCATCAGCCCGGTGGACTTCATGATGTCGACCACCCAGCCCTGGTCGGCCAGGATCTGGCGCCAGGCCAGGGTTCTGATCAGAAAGCTGGTGAAGAACGGCGCGATCACCAGGGCCAGCATCAGGTTTCGGTAGCGGCCGGCCTTGATCGCGATGGTGTAGGCCAGCGGGTAGGCGATGAGCAGTGCGAGAAGGGTGGCCACCGCGGCGAAGACGAAGGAGCGGGCGAACTGCGGCCAGTACTGCGTGATGACGTCGCCGTAGGTGGCCCAGTGCCAGGTCAGCGCGTAGCCGTCCTCGAGGGAGCCGGTCTGCAGCGAGGTCGAGGCGAGCGTCAGGGTGGGCAGGACGTAGAAGACGATCAGCGCGAGAAAGGCGGGCAGCAGCAGGAAGTACGGGGTCAGCTTCCGACCGGACTTCTCCGGGGGCGGCTCCGGGGTCCTGGCCCCTCCGGAGACTCCCGCCGCCGCAACCACACTCACGACGCCACCTCGGCCGCGGTCGCCTCTTCGTAGGCGCCGGCCTCCAGACCGAAGGTGTGCTCGGGATGCCAGGAGAGCGTGACGCGGTCGCCGACCTGGCGCAGCGTCGTCGCGGTGTTCTGGCTGAACACGGTCAGTTCCTCGTCACCCTTGGTGCGCACCAGGTATTGCGTCGACACCCCGACGAAGGAGGTGTCGATGATGATCCCGTCCACCGCGTTCAGCCCCGGCCGCGGTTCACCCGGTTCGCTGATCTGGATCTTCTCCGGGCGCACGCCGACCTCGATGTCCACCGCCGCCGACCGGGCCCTGGCCGCCGGCATGGTCAGCCGCACGCCCTCGAAGTCGAGCGCCAGCACGTCGCCGTCGCGGGAGACGACCTTCACCGCCATCAGATTGGACTGGCCGAGAAAGCCGGCCACGAAGGCACTCTGCGGGTTCTCGTAGAGATCGACCGGAGCACCGAGCTGCTCGACTCGACCCTTGTTCATCACCGCGATGGTGTCGGCCATGGTCATGGCCTCCTCCTGGTCGTGGGTGACGTGGATGAAGGTGATCCCGACCTCGGTCTGGATCCGTTTGAGCTCCAGCTGCATCTGCCGGCGCAGCTTGAGGTCCAACGCACCCAATGGTTCGTCCAGCAGCAGCACCTTCGGCCGGTTCACCAGCGCCCGCACCACCGCAATGCGCTGCTGCTGGCCGCCGGAGAGCTGGGTCGGCTTGCGCTGCGCCAGATGGGACAGTTCCACCAGCTCGAGCATCTCCATCACCTTGCCCCGCACGTCGTCCACCTTGCGGCGGCGGAGACCGAACGCGACGTTCTCGAAGATCGTCATGTGAGGGAAGAGTGCGTAGTTCTGGAAGACCGTGTTGGTCGGCCGCTGGTAGGGCCGCAGCGCCGAGATGTCGTTCCCACCGATGTAGATCGCACCCGATGACGGATTCTCGAGCCCGGCCACCATCTTCAGGGTGGTGGTCTTGCCGCAGCCGGACGGCCCGAGCAAGGCGAAGAACGACCCCTCCGGCACGGTCAGGTCGATCGAGTCGACTGCCGTGAAATCACCGTAGTTCTTGACCAGCGAACGGATCTCGAGCCCGGTGCCCAGTTCGGCTGCACCTGCTGTGTCGGCGACGGTCATCTTACCGCTCGAGACATTCGTGGTGGTAATGTCTCACGCACCGGACAACTTGGCAAAAGCTGCGCTGTAACGCTTCTCCTGAGCTGCATCGAGTTCCATGAAACCCTTCGCCTTCGACAGGGTGGCACTGGTCGGGAAGATCAACTCGTTCTTCGCCACCTTCGGGTCGGTCTTGGCCAGGATCGCCTGGGTGCCGGCGACCGGGGTGATGTAGTTGACCGCGTCGGCGACCTTCGCGGACACCTGCGGGTCGTAGTAGTAGTTCATCAGGATCTCGGCGTTCTTCTTGTGCGAGGTCCGCACCGGGATGACGAAGTTGTCGCTCCAGAGCGTGTAGCCGGCGGGCGGCAGCACGTACGTCAGATCGGGGTTGTCCGCCTTGAGCTGCACAACGTCTCCGGTCCACGCCATGCAGGCGGCGATGTCGCCGGAGACCAGCCCCTGGGCGTAGTCGTTGCCGGTGAACTGCCGGATCTGCTTGGCGTCGACCGCGGTCTGCAGCTTGGCGATCGCCTTGTTGAACTGCTCGTCGGTGAAATCACTGCAGTCGAAACCAAGATCGAGCAGGGTGAGCCCGATGGTGTCGCGCATCTCGGTGAGCAGCGTGACCTTGCCCCGGAGCGAGGAGTCGGTGAGCAGCCGGTCCATCGAGTCGATGGTCTTGCCGCCGGTGGCACTGGGGTTCTGCGCGATGCCGGTGAGCCCCGACTGCCATGTCAGGGAGTACTTGCGGCCCTTGTCGAATGGCACGTTCATCAGGGCCGGCTGCAGGTTCTTGATGTTCGGGATCATCGAGTGGTCCAGCGGCTGGACGTATCCCAGCTGGATGAACTTGGAGGCCATCCAGTCGGTCACCACGAAGACGTCCGCCGCGATCGCCTGCCCGGCAGCCAACTGCGGCTGGACCTTGGCGAAGTACTGGTTGTTGTCGTTGACGTCCTCGGTGTACTTCACCGCGATGCCGGTCTTGGCGGTGAAGGCGTCGATCGTCGGGTGCTTGCTGGCGTTGCCGCTGCTGACGTCGATGTACTCCGGCCAGTTCGACCAGTTGACTGTCTTGTCGGTGTCGGACAGGTCGGGGACGCCGGCGCTGCTGGTCGGCGTCAAGGCTGCGGGTTGCGGACTACCAGGTGCGGACGACGACCCGGCTGCCGACGACGACCCTGCCGCCGACGACCCTGCCGCCGACGAACTCGACGAGGACGCCGAGGAGGTCGAGCCGGCCTGGGCATTGGTCCCCTTGACCCCGCAGGCAGCCAGCAGGGCCGCGGTTCCGGCCACACCGGCGCCGCGGAACAGGGTGCGCCTGGTCAGGCCGGCCCTGGCCAGATCGGCCATCGTCGGGAGGTGCTGGTTCCGGTCGTCTTTGCTGGGCATGAGTTGCGTTTCCTCCAGTTGCTGGGTGCTGATGCGGGCGGTGGTGCGCCGTCCGCACTTGCTGCAGGGCCGTGCGCGATATGACATCACGTAGCGGCGAAGAACGCACGAGACCGCTCACCGGGCCGACAGCGATGTCGACCACGGTGAGCGGCCACGGCGGGTGGGTCAGGTCACGTCCTTCCGAAAGGTCTCGCCCGTTTCCGGATCGATGGCGACCTGCCCGACGGGCAGGTTGGAGAGGTCCTTCGCGATGACGGTGCCCTGCTCGCCCGAGCCCGGCAGGGTGCTGGGCACTCCCTCGACCACGCCGACCAGCACCAGGTCCGCCGACCTTCTCGGCAGTGTTCTCCCTTGGAAGAAGTCGGGTGAGCGCCACCACTGCAGGGCGATGAGCACGAACCCAACCCCCAACGCCAGCATGCCCACCACGGCCACGGCACCGATGCCGAAGATGGTGACGTTCTTGCCGGCATCGTCGGTCAACCAGTCCGCGGCCGCGTAGCTGACCAGTCCGTAGACGAACATCGCGAAGAGGAAGATTCCGCCGACCAGCGGAATGATTCCGCGCATCAGCAGATGGCGGAACGAGCTCAGCAGCGTCTTCCGGTAGAACCACGCGCAGGCCATGCCGGTGAGGCCGTAGTAGAAGGCGATCTGCAGGCCGATCGATCCGATCAGCGCTGCCAGTAGGCTGGTGCTGATGATGGTGATCAGCAGGTAGAAGCCGATGGACACCGCACCCATCCCGATCGTGGACCAGGTCGGAGTCAGGTACTTCGGATGGATCCGGGCGAAGTTCCTGGGCACGGCCTTGTAGACCGCCATCGACAGAGCCGTCCGCGCGGTGGGCAGGATGGTCGTCTGGGTGGAGGCCGAGGCCGACGTCAGGATCGACACGGTCAGCAGCCCGAGTCCGACGTGGCCGAGGAAGCTGTCGCCGAACAGAGCGGGCCCGATGGCGGTGAAGACGTCGGCGGCGTTGGCCGCACTGCCGAGCCCGATACCGTCGGTCCCGACCCCGGCGAAGGCCACCACCGACGTCGTCACCAGCACGTAGGTGATCAGCAGCAGCACCGTCGATATGACGGCCGCCCGACCGGGGGTCCGTCCCGGATCGGCCGCCTCCTCGTTGGTCGCGACCGCCGTGTCCCAGCCCCAGTAGATGAACGCGGCCGTGAGCACCGCGGGTGCGATGACGCCGCCGAAAGACAGGCCTCCCGGCCACAGCCAGGACAGCTGCGGGGTGAGCGACCCCTTGGGTGCGGTGTGCGAGTAGACCTTGATCAGGGCCACGACGGCCACCATGATCGGCGTGATCACCTCGATGGTCAGCAATCCGTACTGCAGTCGGGCCGAGACCTCGATGCCGCGGTAGCAGATGTACGTCATGATGACGATCCAGAAGATCCCGGCCACCGTCGACCAGAACGTATTGCTCGCCAACGTGTTGTGGATCCCGACGTCGTCGGCGAGGGTGAACGAGTAGGCCCCGGCGATCTGCGCCAGGTTGGCCATCACGATGACGTCCGCCGCGATGATGCCCCACCCGCCCATCCAACCGACGATGGGACCGAACGCCCGGGTGGCCCAGGTGAACGTGGTGCCGCAGTCGGGCTCGGCCTCGTTCAGTTCCTTGTACGCGACGGCGATGAAGTACATCGGGATGAAGGCCAGCAGCATGATCGCGGGCGCCTTGACGCCGGCCAGGATCGCGCCGCCGCTGGCCACGATGAGCCCGAGGCTGGCCGCGAGCGAGTAGGCCGGGGCCGTCGATGCCATCCCGACGACGACGCTGCCGACCAGGCCGAGCGAACCCGACTTGAGTCCCTTGTCGACGGCGGTTCCATCCGAGGTGCCGGAACCGGCCGGCGGTCCGACCGGTGCTGTCGTCGTCATGCGCACTCCCAGCTGCTCGAATGGTCGATACGGTTATCGCAGTTCTGAACGCCCTGTGCAAGGGTTTCCGTGTTGCCATTTGGTTTCGTCGACGGAATCACTTGCTTTCCGACCTCGGATCCGGCCATCATCATCGTCATGTCCAGATCCTCGGCCGGCCTCGGAGCCGACAGCGACGGTCCGGGGACGCTCCGTCACCGAAGCGCGGCCGTGGCACTGGACGACGTATCCAAGGGGATCATCGAACAACTCCAGCAGGACGGTCGTCGGCCGTACGCGGCGATCGCTGCCGCTGTGGGGCTCTCGGAGGCAGCGGTCAGACAACGGGTCTCGCGGTTGATCGGGTCCGGCGTGGTGCAGATCGTCGCCGTCACCGATCCGCTGCAGGTCGGGTTCTCCCGTCAGGCGATGATCGGGATCAAGGCCGAGGGCAATCTGGATCCGGTCGTCGCCGCGCTGTCGGCGATGGACGAGGTCGACTACGTGGTGGTCACCGCGGGGTCGTTCGACATCCTCGCCGAGGTGGTCTGCGAGGACGACGAACACCTCCTGAGCCTGCTCAACGAGCGCATCCGCACCATCGAGGGCATCCGGTCGACCGAGTCGTTCATGTATCTGAAGCTGTCAAAACAGACCTACACCTGGGGAACGAGATGACACGGTCGCGTCCATGCACCTGGCAACCCTCAAAACAGACCTACACGTGGGGCACCCGATGACGCGGCGCCCCTCTACCCAACTTTCCATTCAGACCTACCCGTGGGGAACACGATGAGCACCAGCGTCACCAGCAAGGCCACCGACCATCTGTGGATGCATTTCACCCGCATGTCGGCCTACGACCACGCGCCAGTTCCGATCATCGAACGTGGCGAGGGAAGCTACATCTGGGATACGAACGGCAAGAAGTACCTCGACGCGCTCTCCGGTCTGTTCACCGTCCAGGTCGGCCACGGCCGCGAGGAACTGGCGAAGGCCGCGTACGACCAGGCGAACAAGCTCGCCTTCTTCCCGATCTGGTCCTACGCCCACCCGGCCGCTATCGAGCTGGCCGACCGGCTGGCCGCCGCGGCGCCGGGCGACCTGAACAAGGTCTTCTTCTCCTCCGGCGGCGGCGAGTCGGTGGAGACGGCCTGGAAGGTGGCCAAGCAGTTCTTCAAGCTGACCGGGAAACCGGCCAAGCACAAAGTCATCTCGCGGTCGATCGCCTACCACGGGACCACTGCCGGCGCACTCTCGATCACCGGGATCCCGCCGTTCAAGCAGGCCTTCGAACCGTTGGTCCCCGGCACCTTCCGCGTCCCGAACACCAACTTCTACCGCGCTCCCGAACATTTTGCGGAGGACGAGAAGGCCTTCGGTCTGTGGGCGGCAAATCGGATCGAGGAGGCCATTCTCGCCGAAGGCCCGGAGACCGTCGCAGCAGTCTTCGTCGAGCCGGTGCAGAACGCGGGTGGTTGCTTCCCGCCGCCCCCCGGCTACTTCGACCGGGTGCGCGAGATCTGCGACGAGTACGACGTCCTGCTGGTCTCGGACGAGGTGATCTGTGCCTACGGGCGGCTCGGCACCATGTTCGGCGCCCAGAAGTTCGGCTATCAACCCGACATCATCACCACTGCAAAGGGTTTGACGTCCGGGTACTCGCCGTTGGGCTGCGCGATCATCTCCGACCGGATCTACGAGCCGTTCGGCAAGGAGGGTGTGTCGTTCGCGCACGGGTACACCTTCGGGGGCCACCCCGTGTCGTGCGCCGTGGCGCTCGCGAATCTCGACCTCTTCGAGAAGGAGGACCTGCTCGGCCACGTGCTGCGCAACGAGAACGCGTTCCGGTCCACCCTGGAGAAGTTGTACGACCTGCCGATCGTCGGGAACGTCCGTGGTGACGGCTACTTCTACGGGATCGAACTGGTCAAGGACAAGGCGACGAAGGAGACGTTCGACGCCGCCGAGAGCGAGCGGGTGCTGCGCGGTTACGTCTCCGGCGCGCTGTTCGAGAACGGCCTGTACTGCCGTGCCGACGACCGCGGCGACCCCGTCGTCCAGGTCGCCCCGCCGCTGATCGGTGGCCAGGCCGAGTTCGACGAGATCGAGCAGAAGCTCCGCATCGTCCTGGCCGAGGCCTGGAACCGCATCTAGACGCTAGGCGCGGCGCGCTTATCAACTTCGACCGCGCTCACGAAGTCGTCGACTTCTTTCCCACCAGTCCCATTTCCGCCACGATCTTGAGCGCCGAGAAAGTTGATGAGCGCGGCCTGAGGAGGTTCACCCGTCTTGACGCAGCATCAGGCCGACCAGACCCAGACGGCGGGCTACCGGGGGCTGAGTCTGTGGCTGGACCGCCTCCCCGAGCCGTTGACCCGACGGCCGGCGCTGGACGGCGACCTGTCCGTCGACGTGGCGATCGTCGGCGCTGGTTTCACCGGGCTGTGGACCGCGTACTACCTGCAGAAGGCCGATCCCACCCTGCGGATCGCGTTGCTGGAGAAGGAGATCGCCGGGTTCGGGGCCTCCGGACGCAACGGCGGCTGGTGCTCGGACCTCTTCCCGGCCTCCTGGGAGAAGATCGCGAGGCGGCACGGACGGGACGCCGCGCTGGCGATGAAGAACGCCATGCGGGCGAGCCTGGACGAGGTCGAGTCGGTGGTGGGCGCAGAGGAGATTGCCTGCGGATTCTCCCGCGGCGGCACCATCGGGTTCGCCAGGTCGAAGGTGCAGCTCGAACGCGCCGAAGCCGAGGTCGCGCACGCCCACTCGTGGGGTGACACCGAGGCCGACATGCGGCTGCTCTCGGTCGCCGAATCCCTCGAGATCGCAAGGGCCGAAGGCGTTCTGGGCGCGACGTTCACGCCACACTGCGCGAGCATCGACCCGGGCACACTGGTGCGCGAGCTGGCCAAGATCGTCACCGATCGGGGGGTCGCACTGTACGAGGGCACCACTGCCGAGGAGATCCGCCCGCACCGGGTCGTCACCAACACCGGCACCGTCACCGCCGATGTGGTCGTCCGCGCGACCGAGGGGTACACCGCCGCACTCCCGGGCGCCCGACGCGACCTCGCTCCGATCTACTCGCTGATCGTCGCAACCGAACCTTTGGATGCCGACACCCTGGCCGCCGTCGGCCTGACGGACCGACCCACCTTCGCCGACCAGCGACACGTCATCTGCTACGGACAGCGCACCGCCGACGGCCGCATCGTCTTCGGCGGGCGCGGCGCCCCGTACCACTTCGGGTCCAGCACGTCGGCCGAGTTCGATCGGGAGCCGGCTGTCTTCGACTCGCTCCGCCTCACCCTGATCGACATGTTCCCGGCCCTGGCCGGCGCGGCGTTCACCCATTCCTGGGGTGGGCCGCTCGGAGTTCCACGCGACTGGCACGCCGGCGTCGGCCTCGATCGCGAGACCGGGTTCGCCTGGGCCGGAGGCTATGTCGGCGATGGGGTCTCGACCTCGAACCTGGCCGGTCGGACCCTCGCCGACCTGATCAGCGGCGCCGCCACCGAACTGGTCGGACTGCCGTGGGTCGGGCACCGCTCCCGCAAGTGGGAGCCGGAGCCGTTGCGCTACCTCGGCGTCAACACGGCCCTACGCGTGATGGACTCGGCCGACCGGCGCGAGACCCGCACCGGAAGGCATTCGACCATCGCCAAGGCATTCGACCGGTTCCTGGGCGGCTGAGGGCGCTGGGCCGCCCAGATCGTCGCAGCGGCCCTGAACCGGCGTTGCCGATGGGATCGGGTCCGCCAATCTCGAGGGTGCCCCGCGGCCATGCCGCGCTACTGGCCAGTACGTGTGGATTTCCCCCCCGACTATGGGGGGCTCATCCGCACGCTCTTGACGATTGTGGACAACTGCATCGCCTGACCGGACGATTCGGGGACGCTCGGGACATGTACCGCCGCCAGGCACTCCCACCCGAGCTGGAACGCCTCGCGCGCGTGCAGTCCGGAGTGATCAGTCGTGGCCAGATCTTGGGGGTGCGGGGTGTCGGAGAAGGTTCTCGAGCGTGTGGTGTCCAGCGGTCTTTTCGGGCGGATCGAACGCGGTCTCTTCGCCTTTCCCCATGGAACGCTGCCCTGGGAGGGGTGGGTCTGGGCCGGCATCCTGCTCGGCGGGCCGGACGCGCGGGCCGCCGGACTGACCGCGGCCAAGCTGCTGCGCCTGGCCGACGACCAACCGCCATGCATCGAGATCCTGACGCCCACCGGAACAACCGTGTCCACCAGGGATTGGGTGAGCTTCCGGAGGGAGCGTCCGGGCGTCCGCTCGATCTCGACACGCACGGAACCGCCCTGCACCCGGATCGAGGACACCGTGCTCGACCTGTGCCGACTGGGACAGGCCGCCGCCGTCGAGTGGATCACGGCAGCGATCCAGCGCAGGCTGACCTCGCCCGAGGCGCTGCAACGAGCCTTGCACAGGCGTAAGCGGATGCCCCATCGTCGGCTGATCACCGACATCGTCGCGGACGCGGCGGACGGCGTGCATTCCACCCTCGAGTACCACTATCGGCACGCCGTGGAGCTGGCGCACGATCTACCCAAGGGCAAGCGGCAGCGAACCAGGGAGGCTCGTCATGAGTTCATCGACGTGCTGTACGAGAAATACGCCCTGATCGTCGAACTGGACGGCCATCGAGGTCACGTCGGACGGTTGCGCGACCGGCGGCGGGACAACGCGCACACCAAAACGAGTTCACCGTCGTTGCGATACGGGTGGACGGAAGTGACCCAGGAGTCGTGTGCGGTCGCGTTGGAGGTGGGCGAGGTGCTGATCGGTCAGGGTTGGCCCGGCAGCCCTGGGCACTGTCCGAACTGCCTTCGCTGAGCCAGGACCACTGTGGTGTCCGTGTTCGACCATCCGAACAGCGTTGCGTGACTCTCAGAACCAGCGTTCGAGAACCGCGGCCACTCCGTCGTCTCCGTGGTGCGGGGCGATCTCGCTCGCGATCGCCGTCACCTCCGGGTGGGCATTCGCCATGGCGACGCCGTGCCCGGCCCAGGTCAGCATCTCCAGGTCGTTCGGCATGTCGCCGAAGGCGACGGCGTCAGCAGCGTCGATGCCCCACTGGCTTGCCAGATTGGCCAGCGCGTACCCCTTGTTGACCCCCGCTGCAGCAATCTCGATGAGTCCGTCATCGGTGGAGTAGGTGATCGAGAGCTGATCGGCGACACCGGCCAGTTCGGCGCCCGCCCGGGCCGCGGCGGCCAGCGTGGAGGAGTCCGTGATCCCCCGGATCAGCAGCTTCCCGGCCGGCTCGGCGAGCAGGTCGGCACGATCCAGAGCCTGGTAGTCGCCGATGATCCACGGGTGGCTGTAGGTCGACTCGGCCCAGAAGTCGTGGCTCGAGGTGCCCAGCCGTTCCACGGCCAGGGTGAACTGGGCCCGTTCGGCCAGGGCCTCGACCAGTGCCTGCATGGCCGAGGGCAACAACGGCGCACTGGTGACGATCTCGCCGGCGGCGATGTCGTAGGTGACGGCGCCGTTCATGCAGACGGCCGTTCCGGCAAAGCCCGCATCGATGACGGGACCGAGCCAGACGACGGGACGACCGGTCGCGATGACCACCCGTGCTCCGGCCTCGGCCGCACGCGTCAGGGCGGCGGCGTTCCGCGGGCTCACCCGTCGGCCCTCCAGGTCGAGCAGGGTGCCGTCCATGTCGGAAACGACCATGCGGGGAGTTCGGGTCATGAGGGAGGGGGCAAGCACCTCCCGATCATCCCATCTGCCAAAGAACTGAAGGGAACGTCGACGGACGGATGTGAATCGCGACCCAACTTCTCGGCCGCTGTATCTACCAGGGCCGCCGTGACTCCTGGCGAGCACGCGCCACCTGACAACCCTGTCCGACGAGCCACCGGGAGATCCACATGGTCCAGACCCGCACTGCTCGACGGGCACCGCAACGAGGGGCACCGCTTCGATGGGGAACGCTCGTCGTGGCGGCCGGCCTGATGCTGTCGGCCTGCAGCGGTCAGGCCGGTTTTGCCGGCACGGTCGACGGGGCGCGGGCGGGTGCTTCCAACGGGGTGACGACGACCGATGTGGGGTCCGCCACCGACGCGAGCCGGACTCTGGCCTTCGACATGTCCATCCGGGTCGCCAACACCTACGTCACGCCGAAGACGGCGGTGCCCACCGCCGTCGAAGTGTGGGTCGGTGCGCCCGGCGCCGGCAAGAAGCTCGCGACCGTGCCTTACGCGCAGGTCAGCAATTTCTTCGCCCCGGAGATGCTCGACCCTTTCGGCCAGGGCATCGGGGACGGGCAACAGCGATTCACCGTCACCTACTACGCGGCCGGCGCAACGGCGGCGTCCCGGCCGATCGGGGACGAGAGCGAGCCTGTCTCCACCGGGTTGAAGCTGACCCTGGTCGTCGCGCCGACGGATCCGACCAATGCCGACCCCGACCAGCTGGGCGCGGCCAGCCAGCTGTTCGCCGACGCACTTGGATCGGGGCCGAACAACGCCTTCAAGTCGGCAACGCTCCCGAAGCCGCCGGCCGGTCACGCGGTACTGCTGTTGAACGCGCTGGCCCTCCAGGGCAGGAAGGGGATGACGCAGGGCTCGGGCGGCCTGACCCCCTCGACCACCGATGGGAAGTGTCTGCCCTACTTCGAATTCGACAGCGCGGGCCTCGGCTACAGCGGGGACCTGCACGACATGACCTCGGATGTGTTCCAGCCGTTCGGCGGCACCTCGAACCTGGTTTATCCCGTCGAGCCGGGGACCCAGGTCCGGATCAATCAGCTCGGAACCGACGAGAGGGTCAGCGATACCTGCGCCAAGAAGCCCGTTCTCGCGGCGTTCGATCCGAAACTCACAGCGGGACAGGGCGCCTACGGCCTGATGTACGGGCCAGACCTGGCGCACGCGAGGATTCTCGTCATTCCGGCCGGCTGACTGCTGGGTCCGTGACGTCAGTCGGAACCCAGACGCCACCCGTTCCCGGTCGGACGTGCAGCACCAACTCACCGTCGAGCCACCGTGGCCGCAGCACGTCGCCGGTCATCAGTAACGCGTTCGGCAACGGTCGACCATCGAACGGGTCGATCCGATCGATGGCGGTCTCGAGCACGCTGCACAAGGAGACGACACCGGTCAGGCCTTCCACGCCCGGGAAATGAACGACCCGCCCGCTGCGCTGATCTCGGTGCTCGGTGGCAGCAACCCGGGCCGACTGCTGCAGGGACGGCAGACCGGTGCCCGTCTCTCCGGTCCAGAGTGCCCCGGCCGCACCGTCGTCGACGGCGATGGCATCGGCCACCAGCTCCAGAGCTCGCGTCCGGCCGACCGGCCCGGTGAGCGAGATCGACATGGCCACGTGGGATCTACCGAACACCTGCACATGATGGGTCGCGGCGAGGAGACTTTCGGCCCCGGCCTCCTGCAGGAGCGAGATCACCTGGACCAGCAGACGATCGGCCGTCCGCTCGCCGGCGGCCAGGACGTCCAGCCCGACGACCAGCCCGTCAACACCCTGCCGGGCCACCCCTGGCTTCTCAGACGAGGGGATCATCGCTCCGATCATTCGCGGTGCAGGCCACTCCCCGGCAAACCCCCGCCGAAGGACCGGAGAACTCCGGGCCGACGTTCGGTGGCGCGGTGCCTGGGCCATGACCTGTAGTTCTGGACTCGCCGACAACCATCTGGTGGACTTCTGATGGGGTCGAGACCAGGCTGGTGGTCGGTGGGTGGATCAGGCGGGGACGAAGCGGATGGGGCAGCAGATGCGGAACCAGTGGAGCAATCAAGCAGGCGACGACGCGGCGCCGGCCGGTCCCGGTCGACGTGACACCTTCCGGACCTCGGGTCTGACTCTCTCCTATCTCGACTACGGCGGCGATGACCCCGTGCTGCTCGCTCTGCACGGCCACCTCAACGAGGCCCGTTTCGTCGACCAGGGCGGCGTTCCCACCGACGCCGGGTTCCGGGTGATCGCCTTGGACCAGCGCGGGCACGGCGAGTCCGATCATGCCGAGAGCTACGCCACCGAAGGCTATGTCGATGACGCGCTCGCCCTCCTCGACCACCTGGGCATCGACAAGGCCGTTGTCCTGGGGCATTCACTGGGCGGTGCGGTCGCCTACCGGTTGGCGGCACGCGCCCCGCAGCGGGTGACCGGGCTGATCGTGGTGGACATCGGAGCCGTCATCGACGACAACCTGGAGATCACCTCGACCTGGCCGCGCCGGACGTCGACGCAGCAGGAACTCGTGGAAGCCATGTCGTTCATGGGCTCGAAGCAGGCCTACGTCATGCGTGAGCACGACGACGGATGGGGCGTGCCCTGGGACAGCGCCGACATGATTGCCTCACAACGGGAACTCAACGGTGACCACTGGTCGGAGTGGCTCGGGTCGAGCATGCCGACCCTGCTGATCCACGGGATCTCGAGCCGGCAGCTCAGCACCGAGCAGGCCGACGAGATGGCGTCCCGCCGGCCGGGAACCGTCCTGCGGCACCTGTCGGGCGGTCACGCCGTCTACGTGGACAACCCAGTTGCCTACGCCACCGAGGTCCGCACGTTTCTAGCTGCTGTTGCGGACCGCGCCCCATAGGCTCGCCTCGGAGTCGACGAGGCGTCCGCTGTGAACATGACTTCACGAGCGGGCGACGGCGCGCCGGTCAACAAGGTCAGTTGCTGTGGTGGCAAATTGGGTCGATGAACGAGGATCTCGATGCTGTCCTGGCGGCCGTCGGCCCCCGACTGCGTGCACTGCGGCAACGGGCGGACACCACCCTGACGGAACTCTCTGCCACCACGGGTATCTCGGTCAGTACATTGTCCCGGCTGGAGTCCGGACAACGGCGACCGACGCTGGAACTGATGCTTCCGCTGGCCCGCGCGCACGGCGTGCCGATCGACGAATTGGTCGGCGCCCCGCAGACCGGTGATCCGCGGGTGCACCTGCGACCGATCATCCGCCACGGCATGACGATGGTGCCGCTGACCCGGCGGGCCGGGGGTCTGCAGGCCTACAAGCTGATCATCCCGCCGGCCGGGATCCGATATCCACCGGATCTGAAGACCCACGAGGGCTACGAGTGGTTGTACGTGCTCTCCGGTCGACTGCTGCTCAAGCTCGGCGATCAGGACATCGTGCTGCCGCCGGGCGAGGCTGCCGAGTTCGACACCCGGGTCCCCCACTGGTTTGGAAGTGCCGATACCGTTGCGGTGGAGGTGCTCTCGCTGTTCGGCCGCCAAGGCGAGCGCGCCCACGTGCGGGCTCGGACGGGTGTGCCTGAGTCAGCCTGACCACGCCCACCTTGCCGGGGCCGTGACGTGGGCCAGATCAGCGACCGAGCACACGATCCAGGTAGGCGTTGCGGAACAGGCGGTCCGGATCCACCTCGTCGCGCACCGCGAGCACATCGTCGAAACGTGGGTACCGCTCGCGGAACTGCCCGGCATCCAGGGTGTGCAGCTTGCCCCAGTGCGGCCGACCGCCGTACGCGAGCAGGATTTCCTGGACGGCCAGGAAGTATCCGGCGAAGGGGTCACGGCGGTAGCGATGCACCGCGACGTAGGCGGACGCCCGGCGGTAGGCCGTCGACAGCCAGACCTCATCGGCGGCAGCCACTCTGATCTCCAGCGGGAACGAGATCCGCCAGCCCCTGGCCTTGATCAGGTTGCGGATCTCGGAGAGTGCCTGCGGCAACGCCTCGCGATCGATGGCGTACTCCATCTCCCGGAACCGCACGCGGCGCGGCGAGGTGAAGACCTCCTGCGAGCTGTCCGTGAAACGTCGATTGCCGATCAGCCTGGCCGCCAGCCGATTCACCGGCGGAATCACCTGAGGCATCAGGGTTCCCAGGCCGCAGGTCAGCCCGAAGACGCCGTTGGAGAGGATCTCGTCATCGAGGACGGATCGCCAGCGTGGCAGCGGGTCCGGCTGCGCGGTCGCCGGTAGGCGGCGATTGGCCTTGACCAGCGCCGTGCTGGTGTGGGGGAACCAGTAGAACTCGACATGATCGGCGCCGGCCATGATCTGGTCGAAGTTCTCCAGTACCGCTGCGAGTGGTTCGGGACGTTCGTCGGCCTCCAGCAGGAACGCCGGAACGCAGCGGAGCGTGACCTCGGTGAGGACGCCGAGAGCGCCGAGCCCCAGGCGGGCAGCCTGGAACAACTCGGGGCGCTCCGTCTCGCAGCAGTCGACCATGTCGCCGTTCGCGAGCACCAGACGCAGGGCCTTCACCTGGGCGGCAAGGCCGGTGAAATCATTGCCGGTTCCATGGGTTCCGGTCGAGATCGCACCGGCTACGGTCTGGGTCTCGATGTCTCCCATGTTCTCCAGGGCCAGTCCGTGGGCGGCGAGCGGACCCCGGAGATCGTAGAGCCTGGTGCCTGCGCCCAGCCGGACCAGACCGGCGGCAGCGTCCACCGATCGCACACCGGCGAGGCGGTCCAGCCGCAGGCTGATACCGTCGGTGGCCGCGATCGGCGTGAAGGAGTGGCCGGCGCCGACCGGTCTGACGGTCAGTCCGTCCCTCTTCGCTCTCGTCAGGACTTCTGCGACTTCACCTTCGTCAGCGGGCATCTCGACACTCTGCGGATGGGCGAGGACGGATCGGCCCCAGTTCCGCCAGGGGTGTTGCCCGGATGACGATCGAATTTTCACAGGAAGGCCCTGCCTTCACCGCGGTAGGTCGGCACGACGTCGGTGATCACGCCGTCACGGACGATGTGGAACTCGTTGAGGTGCTCCGCCGGCTCCCCCGCCTTGGCGTGCCGCAGCCAGACATGCTGGCCCACCTGCAATCTGCGGGCGGCGCGGCCGAGGAGTGGGGTCTGGACCTCGCCGGGACCCTCGACGCCCACGTACCGCAGGCCGGGCGGGTCGGCGATCACCGGGAGCCGATCGGGGCCGACCGGACCGGACGCGACCCAACCACCACCGAGCAGGGTGGCGACCGAGCGGGTCGGCTTCCGGACCACCGGCAGGACGAAGTATGCAGCGTGCGCGGGCTGGAAGGCACCGTAGTGATCGAAGAGCCCCGGACCGAAAAGCCCTGAGCCGGCTGCCACTTCGGTCACGCTGCCCTCGGAGGCGGTAGTTTCCAACGAGCCCGTCCCGCCGCCGTTGACGAATTCGAGATCGGCGGTCTCGCGAACCGCGGCCACCACCGCCGACCGTCGCTGCGCCAGTTCGGCGGCCGACCTGGCCTGCATCAGGCGGACGATCGCGCCTCGTGGGCCACCGCCGGTGTTGCCGACCCCGGCGATCTGGCCCTCGTAGGCCATCAGGCCGACCAGGGAGAACCCCCTTCGGCCGGCGATGATTCTCGCCAGATCCGCTGCAGCGGAGGGGGTGCGGATCGGTGACCGGAGCGCGCCGAACTTCAGCAAACCGAAACGGTAGCCCGCGTCGAGCTCGATGGCGACGCGGATCGACGGCCGGCCGCTCGGGGGTATCACGGCGTCGATCAGGTCGAGTTGCGCGTGATCGTCGACCATCAGGGTGATCTCGGCGGCCGCGGCGACATCATCGGCCAGCGCTGCGATCCCGACCCGGTCGACGGTCGGATATCCGAGCACCAGATCCGTGAACCCTTTGCTGTGCAACCAGAGCGCCTCGGCCAGGGTGTAGCAGAGCAGTCCGGTGTAGCCGTTCGTCCGGAGCGTGTCCGCCAGCACCTGCCGCACCCGGACGGACTTGCTGGCCAACCGGATCGGCTTTCCCGCGGCTCGGCGCACCAGGTCGGCAACGTTGGCATCGAGCGCCGTTGCATCGATCACACCGAACGGCGGGTCGAGGGCGGCGGTCGCGCTACGCAGGAGTGGGAGATTCATGCCGGCTCCGGGATCTGTCGGATGGGGATGTCCGGCACGGGGATGCCACATGCCTGGATGTCACGGGCGGGTATGTCACGGGCGGGGATGGCATGGGCGGGGATGGCATGGGCGGGGATGGCATGGGCGGGTATGGCACGGGCGGGTATGTCACGGGCGTGCGCGGCGAAGTCGACCGCGAAGGACGCCAGAGCCGCTCGGGCCGCGGCACTGTCCCGGTCGACCAGATAGTGCAGCGTCAGGCCATCCAGGACGGTCACCACCTGTCGAGCGAGGATGTCCCGCGGGACGTCCCACTCGATCTGCCGAATCTCGGCGATCTGATCGAGACTCCCGGCGACCCCTTCCAGATAGCGGCCGTACTGGAATCGCGCTATCTCACCGATGCGCGGATCCCTCAGGACGGCGGTGGTGATCTCGTAGAGCACCTGGTGCAGCCCGGGCTCAGCCTCCACCGTGTCCCAGTAGGCGGCGAACGCGTTGTTCACCGCGTCGATCATGCTGCCGTCCCGGCTCACCGCGCCGATCGACGCCGAGATCTCGGCGTCCAGCAGGCCGGCCGCAATCTCCAGCAGCAATTCGTCACGGTTGGTGAAGCAGTAGTGGAAGACCCCCTGCTTCATCCCGGCCTCCGCGCAGATGGCGCGGGTCGTGGCCGCTGCGTAACCATCCCGGACCAGGATCCGCCAGGCGGCCTGGAGCAGCAGGTCCCGTCGCTGCGCAACGGTGAGCCTGGGCATGTCGACCACTGTGACGGCGGTGCCCGGCCGTCGTCAAGCGGATCAGCACTTACTTTTGGTCGGCTGACCAAGTTGGGTGCCCACGAACCCTTGACGGTGCCGCCACGGCCTTGGATAGTCAGCCCACATGGGCCAGCTCACGTCACCTCGCGCCGGCGTCGCCGCGGCGTTCTTCGCCCAGGGCCTCGGGTTCGCCGTGGTGCTCACCCACCTGCCCGCGTTCAAGGATCGATATGGCTTGACCGATCTGGCCATCACCGGCGTCATGTTCGGCGTCGCTGTGCTCGCCGGCCTCGGCTCGACGGTCGCCGGTGTCCAATCGGGTCACCGCGGTAGCGCTCTCACCCTCAGGTTGGCGCTGCTCCTGGCTGCGGCCGGCCTGATCCTCGCCGGACTGGCCGGCTCGTTGGCCCTGTTCCTGGGCGGGGTGGCGCTCTACGGGCTGGGTCTGGGGACCGTCGACGCGTCGCAGAATATGCAGGCGGTGGCACTCGAAGCGCAGTACGGCCGGTCGATCCTGACGTCATTCCATGCGGCCTGGTCGGCCGGCGGCATCGTCGGCGCTCTCTACACCTCGGTGACCAGTTCCTGGTCCCTGGCGGTCGACCTACCGTTGATCGCGGTGGTCATCGCCGTCATCGCGGCCGCGCCCTACCTGAGCGCCGCGGAGGACCTGACCGCTGCCGCCCCGATCGGCGGGAACGCCGACCCGCCGATCCCCTGGCGGCCATTGCTCCTGCTCGGCGTCGCCCTCGTGTTGTTCTACGTGGCCGACTCGGCGGCGTCTTCCTGGTCGACCATCTACCTCCGCGATGGGTTGGCCGCCGGCGCCGGGCTGGCTCCGCTCGCCTACGGCGCCTACCAGGCCACCAGCCTCCTCTCGCGACTGACCGGCGATCTCCTGGTGCGCCGCCGAGGGGCCGTCGACGTCGTCCGACTGGCCGCCGGCATCGGGACGATCGGACTGCTGCTGGTGGTCCTGGCGAACGGACCGGCGCTGGCGATCATCGGGTTCGCCGTACTCGGTGGTGGCCTCGCCGTAGTTGCACCCCTGACGTTCTCGGCCGCCGGCGTGCTCGCCGGCGACGGCACACCGGAACAGCGTCGCCGACGGGCGGACGCCCTGATCGCGCGGCTCAACCAGTTCAACTATCTCGGTTTCGTCCTCGGCGGGGTGCTGACCGGGCTGGTCAGCTCGGGCAGTTCACTGCGCTGGGGATACGTGGTGCCGCTCGTCCTGACCGCCGTCCTCATCACCCTGGCGCCCGCCTTCGTGCCACGCACCCGGTCTCCGCTTCCCGCCGATCGCTGAGCCCTGCGCCCGCGCCAGTTCAGTGCTGCGCCCGATCGGTGCTGCGCCCGCTCAGCGTGCCGTAGCAGTGCTGCTGCCCGCGTTGGCAGTGCGCGCGGCGGTGCTCCAGGCCTTCCACCAGAGCGGGACGGGCGAGCGGGCCAGATCCGATCTGAGTACGCGGCCGACCGTTCCCACCCCGTCCTGGAGCTCGAAGCGGCTGCCCACCGCCACCGGCGGATCGACCGGCGCTGCAGCGCCGATCAGCGTCAACGTATCGAGAACCCGGCTGGGGCCGATGATTCCGGGAAGGCTGCGGGTGGACGGGTCGGTCAGGTCCAGGTCTTCGACCAGCACTGCCGCTGGCCCGCGCCTGACGGTGTTGTGGATCCGTACCGCCCCACCGGACTCGCCGGTCCGGCCCAGCACCACGGTCTCCCTGGTACACAGCACGGCGCCGTCCCCCAGGTCGAAGACGCTGCGCCGCAGGGTGTTCGCACCGTCCGCCACGACGAACGGCTCACCGTGCCAGAGCAGCAGGCCGCCGTCCTCCACCGTGGCACGCACGTGCCACACCGACGCGACACCCTGCGCGTCATAGGCGACAGTGCCTGCTGTCTCGACGATCTCGAGCCAGGCACCGGGCCCGACTCGAAGCTGCAGATCGACCACGTCGCCGCCGAGGAGCAGGGCGGTGGTGGCGACCAGGGCGACCTTTGCTCCGGTGTTGTCCTGGCCGATCAGCCGGGGAGCAAGGTTCCCGGCGGTCAGGCTCAGCCTGGCTCTCCCCTCGCCGACTTCGACGCCGACGGACGTCATGGGTGGGCGTGGGTGTGCGGCTGGGACCCGTCGTGCACGTGCGGTAGCGGAGCCCCGTCCTCACCGGCGTGGAAGTGCGGTGCCATCGGACCCGGGTCGACGGCCACATGATCGCCGGACCGGAAGGACACCAACACACTTCGGACCCAGGCGGTCAGCCCGTCGATCGACTCCCGGTCCAGGCGCGAGAGCGCCAGCACGGGCCGGCCGTCGCGAGCCGCACGACCGTCGGCGACCATCTGCGCGACGTCGACGCCGACGTACGGCGCCAGGTCGGTCTTGTTGACCACCAACAGGTCGGCGCGGCCGATCCCCGGCCCGCCCTTGCGCGCGACGTCACCGCCGCCGGCCACGTCCAGCACGAAGATCTGCGCATCGACGAGCGCCGGCGAGAAGGTCGCCGTCAGGTTGTCGCCGCCGGACTCGACGAGCACGACATCCATTGGGGCGAAGTCGCTCTCGAGATCCTCGACGGCGATGAGGTTTGCCGTGACGTCGTCGCGGATCGCCGTGTGCGGGCAGGCGCCGGTCTCCACCGCCCGGATCCGTTCGGGATCCAGCACGCCGGCCGAACGAAGGAACCGGGCGTCCTCGTCGGTGTAGATGTCGTTGGTGATGACGCCCAGGCTGAGCTCGTCGGCCATCTCGCGACAGATCAACGCGATCAGCGACGACTTGCCGGTGCCGACCGGGCCGGCGATCCCGAGGCGAAGGGACCGGGTGCTGGGGACACCTACGAAATCAGGCACGGAACAACCTTTGCGTGGTGATGGAGTGGATCTGCGCCCACTGCTCGATCAAGGGTGCACCGAACGCGGGGATCTCGTCCGGATCCGTCAGTCCCGCAACGGAAGCAGTCATCTCGTTGATCGCGGGCTGCGCACCGATGACCCACGCGGTGGCGTCCACCGGGTCCAGCGGTGCGACCTTCAGGGCCGCCGCTGCGATCGTCTGGGCCTCGTCGTAGCCGATGAGTCTGGCCAGCTGCGCCGGCGCCAGCCCGGTGCAGGCGGCCGCGACACCGAGTACCACCGCGCGTGACGGTTGACGCTGGGAGCGCAGGGCCTCGACGGCCGGATGGTCGGGCCAGAGCCGGGAGACCAGCCGCTGGTACCCCCGACCGAGCAGCACCGACGTCTCCCGAAGGGCAGGACTGATCGTCCTGGCCCGCCACGCCCGATCGACCATCGTCAGGCCGGACACCGGATCCGGGCCGAGCGACAGATACCGCGCGACGACGGCCGCGCCCGCCTCGACCGTTGCCACCGTGCGGAGTCGGGCCGTGATGTAGCGCGGGACGTCATGCGGGAGCATGCCGGCGTTGAGCGCCGGCTCGAGCCCGGCCGACTGGGTGTGTGCGCCGGTCGGCAGTCGTGCGTCCGACAGCAGCATCAGCATGAGTTCGGCGGAGCCAGAAGTCACCGGGTCGGCCGTCGCGCTCATGATCGGGTCGATTTCTGTCCCATCCGTCCCAAAACCGGCACGATCATGAGCGCGGTCGAAGTTGATAAGCGCGGCGGGCGGGGGCATCGGGGCCAACTCAGAACATCGAGTAGAGCTGGGCGAGGGGGAGGACGGAGGCGGGGGCGGGTTCGATGGGCTCGCCGTCGATCTTGATCGCGAACGTCTCGGGGTTGATGTCGATCACCGGGAGGACGTCGTTGTTGATCATCTGCGCCTTGCCCACCTCGCGGGTCGGCTTGACCGCCACCAATTGCCGCCGAAGACCGAGCCGAGCCGCCAACCCGTCCTGCAGCGCCGCCGGCGCGACGAACGACATCGACAGCTCGGCGCCGATCGCATCGCCGAACGACGGGCGCATCAGCACCGGCTGCGGCGTCGGGATCGAGGCGTTCGGGTCGCCGAGAGCCCCCCAGACGATGGCGCCGCCCTTGATCACGATGGCCGGACGGACGCCGAAGAACTTCGGCTCCCAGAGCACCAGGTCGGCGAGCTTGCCGGCCTCGATGGTGCCGATCTCGTGGTCGATACCGTGCGAGATCGCCGGGTTGATGGTGTATTTCGCGATGTAGCGCTTGGCCCGGAAGTTGTCGGCCGGCTGGGAACCGCCGATGTCGCCGCGCCGCAGCTTCATCACGTGGGCGACCTGCCAGGTGCGGGTGACGACCTCGCCGATCCGGCCCATCGCCTGCGCGTCGGAGGAGGTCAGCGAGATGGCGCCCATGTCGTGCAAGACGTCCTCGGCGGCAATGGTGGTCGCCCGGATCCGGGACTCGGCGAACGCGAGATCCTCTGGCACGGCCGGGTTCAGATGGTGGCACACCATGAGCATGTCCAGGTGCTCGGCCACCGTGTTGACGGTGTGCGGGAGCGTCGGGTTGGTCGACCCCGGCAGGACCATCGGCAGTCCGGCGAGCTTCAGGATGTCCGGGGAGTGCCCGCCTCCGGCGCCCTCGACATGGAACGCCGACAGGGACCGACCAGCAATGGCGTCGATGGTGGACTGCACGTAGCCGGATTCGTTCAACGAGTCCGAGTGCAGGGCGACCTGCAGGCCCCACTCCTCCGCGGCGCGCAGCGCGGCATCGATGGCGGCGGGGGTGGAACCCCAGTCCTCGTGGACCTTGTAGCTGCCCGCACCGGCCAGCGCCTGCTCGGCCAGCCCCTCCATCGAGACGGTATTGCCCTTGCCGAGCAGCAGCACGTTGACCGGCAACGAGTCCATCGCCCGGTGCATCTTCTCCAGGTGCCAGGCGCCGGGCGTGACGGTGGTGGCCTTGGTGCCCTCGCTGGGGCCGGTGCCGCCGCCGCCGATAGTCGTCAGACCGGTGGCCAGCGCTTCGTGGATCTGCGACGGCGACAGCAGGTGCACGTGGGAGTCGAAACCCCCTGCGGTGAGGATCTTTCCCTCACCCGAGATGACGTCCGTCGACGGCCCGATCTGCAGGTCGGGGTGGACACCGTCGGCGACGTCGGAGTTGCCGGAACGACCGAGCGCGACGATCCGGCCGTCCCGGATGCCGACATCTGCCCGGACGATTCCCCAGTGGTCGAGCACGATCGCATTGGTGATGACGGTATCGAGTGCACCCCGCGCGCGGGTCACCGAGCCCTGGGCCATCGACTCGCGGATCGACTTGCCGCCGCCGAAGACGGCTTCCTCACCGCCTGCGGTGTAGTCCTTCTCGATCTCGATCCACAGATCGGTGTCGCCGAGTCGCACCTGGTCGCCGACCGTCGGGCCGTACAGCGCCGCGTATTCCGCCCTGGAGATCTCCACCACGACTAGAGCACCCCACCATTGCTCTTGATCTGGATGCCGGGAATCCTGCGCGCGCCCTGGAAGGCAACGGCCGCTATATCTCTCGACGCACCCGGCTCGAAGCGCCGGGACGTCCCCGAGGGGATGTCCAGCCGGAAACCATGGGCCGCAGCACGATCGAACTCCAGCGCGGTGTTCGCGTCCGGAAGGTGCAGGTGCGAGCCGATCTGCACCGGCCGGTCACCGGTGTTGACGATGTGCAACGAGATCCGTTCGGACTCGCTGCGGTCTCCGTTGAGCACGATCGTGCCCTCCGCGGTGCGGACGGCCCCTGGGCCGGTGGAACTTCCGGATGCCATGTGTGCCCGTCCCTACGCGATCGGCTGGTGGATGGTGACGAGCTTGCGCCCGTCGGGGAAGGTCGCCTCGACCTGGACGTCGGGCAGCATCTCGGCCACCCCGTCCATCACCTGCTCGCGAGTGAGCACCTCGCGCCCGGCGGACATCAGGTCCTGGACCGTGCGCCCGTCCCTCGCCCGCTCGATCACCCAGGTGGTCAGCAGCGCAACGGTTTCCGGGTAGTTGAGCTTGACGCCGCGCTCGAGCCGGTCGCGGGCGACCATTCCGGCCACCGACAGCAGCAGCTTCTCGGTGTCGCCCGGTGTCAGATGCATAGCGGTGTCAGATGCATGTCGTACTCCTGAAGAGGTCGGCAGAACGGCGATCGGTCATGACTCCACTCCTGGCGGCGCGCCCCGTACGAGGTACCGCCGCACCAGATCATCGCCGATGCCCGCGACCGCATTGATCTCGGCCGTCCCGACTGCGCCGCAGGCCAATGCTCCGGCCAGATGACGGGCCAGGGCGAACGCGGTGGCCGGTTCGTCCAGCACGCCGCCGGCGCCGGGCACCTGACGGTGGTAGTCGCCGAGCCGGACGGCGGCCTCGGCCCACCCGTCGCGGAAGAAGGCAAAGGTGGCCGCGAACCGACTGGGCAGCTGGGCCGGATGCAGGTCCCAGCCCTGGAAGATGCCCTGCCGCAACGCTCTTCCGACGCCGTCGGCGTGCGTCAGCCAACGCTGCCCGACCGTGTCGGCGTCGCCGATCGGCACCTTGTTGTCCGACCCGTCGGAAACCCGCACCCCGGTCTCGGCGGCGGCCAGCATCATCAGGCTCTTGGCGAAGTCGGCGACGGGATGACGGAGGTTCTGGTGCGCCCCGAGGATGCCCAGGCTCGCGGTGTAGTCGTAGGTGCCGAAGTGCAGCCCGGACACGCGACCGCCGGCGGCGTGGATCATCCGGGCCACCGGGACGGTGCCGTCGGCGCCCAGCACGGTTTGTGGTGTCTCCACCTGGATCTCGAACTTCAAGGACCCGGTCGTCAACCCGTGCTGCGTCTCCAGGACCGACAGGACGTCGCAGAAGACCTCGATCTGCGCCACCGAGGTGACCTTCGGCAGGGTGATGACGAACCCGGTCGGCAACGGTCCGAGCGACAGCAGTTCACCCAGGAACAGGTCCAGGGTGCGGAGCCCGCGCCCGCGGGTGGCCCCGGCCAGCGACCGGATGCGCACCCCCCAGGACCGCGGCATTCCGGAACCGGGAACAGCCGTCCCGGCAGCAACCGTGCCCGCCAACACAGTGCCCGCCACGACACGAGCCGCTCGCAGCGCGTGCGCGTCCTCCTCCAGATCATCCGCGACCGTGCCGCGGTGGGCGCGGAACCCGTCCTCGAAGTCGATCCGCAGGTCCTCGATCGGTTCCCGGGCCAGCTTCTCGAGCGTGAGAACGCCCAGCTCGCCGGACGAATCGCCGAGTACACGCAGCAATGCCAACCACTGGTCAGGAAAGTCAGCGACCGCTCTGAGAGCCAGACCACCCCAGGCCTGCACCACACCCTCGACGAACCTGGGCACCGGGATGTACACCGTGTGGACACATCCCGGCCCGGGCGGCCCGGGATACTTGCGAGCGTAGTCGGTGTCGTCGGGCGTCAGCCGGTAGTCCCAGGCCCGCAACAACACCGAGTCGAGGACCCCCATGTTACGGAATGAGCTCATAGGCCCGAATGGTGAGGAAGTCCTCGTAGGTCTTCTGGGTGGTCAGGTCGACGAGCAGGTTGCGGGCGTCGGCCAGCAGGTTGCGGCCATGCGGGACCTCGGCCCACAGATCGGCCAGCGCTTCCGTCGCCAGATCGGCAATATCGGTGATCAGCGCGACGCTCACCACCCGGCCGGTGTCGAGCACCGTCCTGGCCTTCCGCCACTGCCAGACCTGGGAACGCGAGATCTCCGCGGTGGCCGCATCTTCCATCAGACTGTGGATGGCGACGGCGCCGCGCCCTGACAGCCAGGTGACGACGTACTCCAGCGCCACCGCGATGTTGCTCTCCAGGCCAACCTCGGTTACCGGCGCCTTGCCGTCGACGTGGAGGGACCTGATGTCCAGCAACTGACCCGCGGTGACGGTGACCCCGGTGCCGACGTCCAACTGGTTCACTGCGTCACCGAGGGCGGCGTCGAAGATGTCCGTGCAGACGCCGACCAGACCGGGGTGGGCGACCCAGGATCCCTCGTAGCCGGCGTTCGCCTCGCGGGTCTTGTCGGCCCGGACCTTGGCGAACGCGACCTCGTTGGCCGCCGGGTCCTTCGACGGGATGAAGGCCGCCATCCCGCCGATCGCGTAGGCGCCGCGCTTGTGGCAGGTCGACACCAGCAGATCGGAGTAGGCCTTCATGAACGGGGCGGCCATGGTGATCGAGTTGCGGTCCGGCAGCACGAAGGCAGGCCCGGCGTCGCGGAACGTCTTGATCACCGAGAACAGGTAGTCCCACCGTCCGGCGTTCAGGCCGGAGGCGAAATCCCGGAGTTCGTAGAGGATCTCCTCCATCTCGAAGGCGGCCCAGATGGTCTCGATCAGGACGGTGGCGCGCGTGACCCCCGACGGCACCCCGACGTACTGCTCGGAGAAGGCGAACACCTCCGCCCACAGTCTCGCCTCCAGGTGCGACTCCATCTTGGGCAGGTAGAAGGCCGGACCCTGGCCGCGGGACAGCAGCTCGGCGGCGTTGTGCCAGAAGTACAGACCGAAGTCGACCAGCGAGCCGGACAGCGGTTTCCCGTGCAGCGTCAGGTGTTTTTCCGGCAGGTGCCAGCCGCGCGGCCGCATCACGATGACGGCACGGTCGCCGGCGGCGAGGGCGTACGACTTCCCGTTCTGCTCCAGGGTGATGGTCCCCCGGATCGCGTCGGCCAGGTTGATCTGGCCGTCGATGACGTTGCCCCAGTGCGGGGTGTTGGCATCCTCCATGTCGGCGAGCCAGACCTTGGCTCCGGAGTTCATGGCGTTGATCGTCATCTTGCGATCGGTCGGCCCGGTGATCTCCACCCGGCGGTCGGCCAGGTAGTCCGGGACCGGGGCCACCTGCCAGCTGCCCTCGCGGATCGACGCGGTCTCCGGGAGGAAGTCCAGCGGCTCGCCGGCGGCGACCGCCTCGCGGCGCGTGGCGCGCAACTCGAGCAACTCCGCCCGCCGGGGAGCGAACTTTTCGTGCAGCGCAGCGAGGAAGTCGAGAGCTTCCGGGGTGAGAACCCCGGCAATGCCCGGGACCTCCGGCGCGCCCGCAACGATCGAGATGCTCACAGAACTCCTCCACAGATCAGCTGCGGGTATCTCCGCAGACACGGCCACCCGCGTCGCAGGTGGGACTGACTCCAATCGGGTGCAACGGAACAGCTAGACGAATCCGGCGACACCGTCCCAGACCCCGGCGGGCGAGGGCGCGTCGTCGCGGACCACGGCCGCCTCGATCAGACCGTAAGGCCGGTCCGCGGCGTAGAAGACCTGATTGGGATTGTCCAGATCCCACTTGCTCAGGTCCACCACGAAATGATGGATGTTCGGCATGGACAACCGGATCTCGCTGATCTCCGGGTGCGCCTCGAGCACACTGCGGCCCATGCAGAAGAGCGTCTGCTGCAGGGCCAGGCTGTGGACGGTGGCGAACTGCTCGAGCAGGATCGCCTCGACCGAGGTGAAGATGCCGTCCCAGTCCAGCTCCGGAGCGCTCTTCCCGGGGCTGGCGTAGACCCAACGGGCGCTGACCGACGTGGCCATCACCCGGTCGTCGGTCTCGACCAGCGACGTGTACGGGACGTCGGGGAAGCCGTGGAACTCGCTGCCGGTGCTCTTGAGAACCACCAGGCCGGTCACCCCGGAGATGACGGTCTCGTCCGCTCCGTCCTTGCGCACCACCGTGTTCCGGACCGCAGAGCTCCCTTTGACGAACGAATGGTCGTGCGGTCCTTTCGCCGTCGCGATGCGGTCCCAGGCGTACTGCTCGACCTCCATCCGCGCGCCGGTGACGTAGTCGTAGGTCCCGACGTAGTTGCGGGCGAGCCGCAGGGCGAACTCCTCGATGGCACCGACGCCGCCCTTGCGGGCCAGCGCGTATGCCGTGTTCTTCTGCGTGTCGGTCGCGATGACCTTGCCGTTGGCGCCCGTCAGGTAGTTGTCGGTGAAGTCGCCGATCAGCTGGCTGGTCACGTTGATGTCGGTGATGACGTGCACCGGGGTCGACCGGTCGACGTACACCAGCCGGACTTCGGCCTTCCCGTACTGATTGGCGCCGAGGACGATTGCCATGGGTCAGCTCCCGAGGTAGGTGGAGTAGGAGAAGGTACTGGCGAGCACCGGGATGTGGAAGTGGTCTCGGGCAGCGGGAAGGCTGATGTACAGGACGATCCGGGGGTAGAAGACAGTGCCATGGGCAGCTTCGAAGTACGCGGCCGTCGCGAAGGTCAGCCGGTAGTCACCGGGCTCCAGCGAGGTCTCCGACAGCGATGCCACACGACCGTCCGCGTCGGTGACCCCGGCGCCGCAGGCGGTTCCGGCGCCGTCGGTGCCGATGCTCTCCAACGTGACCGGGATGCCCTGCCCCGGCTTGCCCAGGCTCGTGTCCAGCAGGTGCGTGGAGATTTTCACGTGACCACTGCCTTGGCCAGGCGCAAGGCGGCGATCTTCTTCAGTTCGCCGGTGACGACCGGTTTCTCTGCTTCGGCGTCGTGGGTGAGCCGGCGGTTCAGGTCGGCCAGGATCTGCTCGGCGGACAGCCCGGCGGCGCAGATCAGGAAGAGGAAGCCGAACCGCTCCTCATAGGCCCGATTGCCCTCGGCGATCGCAACGGCCGGGTCATCGGCGGAGGTCCGGCCGGTCGAGGAAGTGGACGCGCCGGCGGACTGCAGTCCGGCCTGTTCGTCGGCCGACCAGGCGGATTCCGTCGAGGTACCGGCCACGGCGGCCTTCTTCTCGCCGATCCGCGGATGACGGTCGAGGGCGCCCACCACCTGATCCCAGGTGACGCCCTCGGACGCCGCCGCTCCGGCAGCGTGCAATGACGTCAGGTCGGGGTACGGGCGCCCCGAGGAGACCCGCTCCACCCACGCGGGGATGTCGAGGCAGGCGCCGAGCAGATCGGAGGCTGCGGTGTCATCCGCGCGGTTGAACTCGTCGAGCGTCGACGGGACGTCGTGGGTGGAGGACGGGGCAGCGCGATGCCGGCCGGCAGACCGGCTCTGGTCGATCATCAGACTTGTGTGCCCCCTCGGTCGCGGTACCGGCGACAGGGCCGGGACGACCGCATGTCGCCCCCGATGATGCCCGCCCACCTCAGGTACCCGCCCCGTCTGGGCCACGGCGCGCCGCGACATCCGGGGCGGACTCGCTGAACAGGCCGGTGTCGTTCGGCAACGTGGCGATCGAGGTGTCCAGGTGGTCGAGGTGCTGCGCCGCGACCGCGAGCAGTGCCGGGGCATCCCGTGCCAGGAAGTGGTCGAGCATCGCACGGTGCTCGCTGTGCAGTTTGTGGCGGTTCTCGGCTTCGATCAGCGTCATCGGCTGGAAGGGTTCGGTGACGTTCCAGGCCGACTCGAGCATGGACAGCAGCGGTCGCATCCGGGATGGCGTCACCAGCGCGAGATGGAAGCGCCGGCTCTCGACGTGGTAGGCGTGGTGGTCGTCGTCACGCATCGCACGGTCCAGCGCTTCGAGCGCAGCGGTGGCACCGACGTCGTCGGTGGCGGTAGCCTGCCCGACCGCGGCCGCGAGGGCGGCCTTCTCCAGCACACCCCTGACGACGTACAGACCCTGGAACTCCTCGACGGTGAGCTGGGCCACCAGATAGCCCGAGTGCGGCCGATGGTCGACGAGTCCCTCGCCGATCAGGGTGCGGAGGGATTCGCGGACCGGGATGCGGCTCACCCCGAAGGTTTCGGCGACCTGGTCGACCGGAATCGGGGTACCGGGAGGGACACCGCCCTCGAGGATGACCCGGCGCAGTTCCGCGAGGATGGCGACCTGGGAGTGCACGCCCTCGTCGCAGTGGAGCCGTCGGATCAGGGCGGAGGGACGCCTGGTTGCCGGCACCGCCCCTCCCTCCCGCAGCTGTCCGTCCGCTGCTGTCCGTCCGGTGCCGTGACGAACGAGCGCCGACCGTGGGCCCGGGCCCCGCCCCCTGGTGCGGCGGGTTGTTTCACGACTCGCCGGACGGTATCGACCGTATGTTGCCTGGTGATGACGACCAGGCTTCGCCCCGGAGAGACACTCCGGGCAGGGCCGTCCGCTGGGCGGAACTGCGGCTCGGGGAGACTGCTGACTCAGGAGACCGCGAACTCGCTGAGCAGCCCCAGGTACTCCTTCGCCGGCGGCGGCGCGAACTCGTGCCAGGCGCTGGTCCGCAGCTTCATCATCACCAGCGACTCGACGGTCTTGGTGGCCGCGGCCACTCCGTCGACGACCGGCACCCCGAGGGTGCGGCTGATCTCGGCGGCCAGGTCGGCCATCCCGGCACACCCCAGCACGATGACGTCCGACTGGTCCTCCAGGAGCGCCAGCCGGCACTCCTGGACGATCAGCTCCCTGGCCCCGGATCCCGGCTCGTCCAGTTCCAGCACCGGCACCTCGCAGGCCCGCACGTTCCGGCAGAACCTCGCCATGCCGTAGTGCGCGGCCAGATCCCGGGCGCGACCCCTCGTCCGGCCCAGCGTGGTGATCACGCTGAACCCACGGCCGAGAAAGGTGGCCGCATGCATCGCCGCCTCTGCTATTCCGACGACCGGTCCGCCGGCGAGTTCCCGCGCCGCGTCCAGACCCGGGTCGCCGAAGCATGCGATGACGTAGCCGTCCGCCCCCTCGCGTTCCCCTCGCTCGATCTCCTCGAGGAGGCCTGGAACGGAAAGTGCTTCGTCATAATGACTCTCGATGGAGGCGGGCCCCATCGACGGGCTGACCGCGCTGATCTGGGTGCCGGCGGCGGCCACCGCCCGCGCACATTCCCCGATCCGCTCCGTCATCGAGGCGGTGGTGTTCGGATTGATGATCTTGATCAGCACGGGAAGCCCTTCTTGACGACTGCCCTCAGACGGCGGCAGGCAGGTCCTCGACGGACACCTTGTTCTTGAAGATCGCGGTTCCGGCGTAGTGCAGGCTGAAACCGATTGTTGCACAGATGAACCAGGTGTAGGCGGCGACGCCGGACGAGGCGCCGAAGACGATGATCACGCCGACGGTGGCACCGACCAGCGTGGCGACGATGGCCACCGGGTTGTAGCCCTTGTAGTAGTGGTATCGACCCTTCGGGCTCAGCGTGTAGAGGTCGTCGATGACGACCCTGCGCTTCTTGATCAGGTAGTAGTCGGCGATCAGGACGCCGTACAGCGGGCCGATGAAGCAGCCCAGGATGTCCAGCGTGTAGTGGATGGTGGTCGGGTCGTTGTAGAGGTTCCACGGGGTGATGAGCACCGAACCGACGGCCGCGATCATCCCGCCCATCCGCCAGGAGATCCGCTGCGGGTTGACGTTCGAGAAGTCGAAGGCCGGGGAGATGAAGTTGGCGACGATGTTGATGCCGACGGTGGCGATCATGAAGGTGAGGGCGCCGATCAGCACCGCGGTCACCGAGTCCAGCTTGGCGACGGTTTCGACCGGGTCGGTGATCAGTTCGCCGAAGACGTTGCGGGTGGCGGCCGCGGTGACCACGACCAGGATCGAGAACACGATGAAGTTCAGCGGGAGGCCCAGCAGGTTGCCGCGCTTGATCGCACCGAAACTCTTGCCGTAGCGGGCGAAGTCACCGTAGTTGAGCATCGGACCGGAGAAGTACGAGACGACCAGCGCGATGGACGACAGGATCACCGGGACGGCAGCCCAGCCGGTGAGCGTCAGGCCGCCGTCGGCCAGGTTGAAGTCGATGTTGCTCCAGCCGGCCTTGGCGACGAGATAGACGGCCAGGGCGAACATCAGCACGTAGACAGCGGGGCCGCAGAAGTCGATGAACTTGCGGATGGCCTCCATTCCTCGCCAGAAGACGACGGCCTGGGCCACCCACATGATCATGAAACCGGCCCAGCCCAGGGTCGACAACCCGGCGAACCCGTGCTCGGACCTGAGCGCCCATGGCGCCAGACCCGGCCAGATCTTGAGGGCGAGGAGCACCAGGGCATTCGACGCCAGGTACGTCTGGATCCCGTACCAGGCAACGGCAATGAGGCCCCGGATGATGGCCGGGACGTTCGCACCGAGCACCCCGAACGGGATGCGTGACGCGACGGGATACGGCGTTCCGGTGGCGTGGCTGGGCTTGGCCACCAGGTTGCAGAGGAAGTAGACGATGACGATGCCCACCAGCAGGGCGATCAGCACCTGCCAGGCGGCGAGGCCGAGGGCGAAGAGGCTGCCGGCCGTCACATAGCCACCGACGCTGTGCACATCGGACATCCAGAAGGCGAAAAAGGCGTAGGAGCCCCAGGTCTGTTTCTTGAGCGGAGCGAGGTCCTCGTTGGTCAGCCGGAGGTCGTAACCCGGCTTGATGAGTCCGCCGAGCTCGCTGGACTCGGCATGACCACCGGTAGGCCCTCCTTGGCTCGGGATGGTCGCCGGCGCCAGCGAGACTCCGGCTACGCCGTCGTCTGATGCTGTTGCACGAGTCGATGTTTCGGTCATCGGAACTCCTTTCGAGGGGGAGGTTGCCAAAGCCCGTACCTCGCGACAATGGTGCGCACGAAAGCCGGCCTGACATGACGGCAGAATGGGTCGCGACGATGCGACGGAAAGCGCGACGGGATTGCAGAGGACCCCAGGAAATGAGGCACACCGGGAACCCGACATCGCCGACTGACGAAACGGTAGCGACGGTGTGTTGCACTCCGATGACGGAATGGATATATCTGAAGAAGGTGCCCAACAGGCGCAGCTGACCTGGCCGGGCGGCCCGTGAACAGCCGGCCCTGCACCAAGGCGACCGCTCTACCAGGCGAGACCGAGCAACTGCTCCGTCGTCAGCGTCCGCACCGGGGCCTGGGCGATGCCGACGCCAGCGAGGACCTTGGCGTAGGCGGTGGAGGGCAGCAGCCGCAGCCAGTGGGCGATCGCCTCGGCCAGGGCTTCCTCGGCCAGTTCGCCCATCAGGTGCAGGCGCGAGAAGCCGCCGTCTGGAAAGACATCCACCCGCACCGCGGAAACGGTCTCCGACGACGTCAGGCGGAAGCGGTTGTGGCTGTCGGAGGAAATCCTCGTCTCGGGGAGGATCTCGTGCCAGGGCGCCTCCTCGTCGGAGCGGCCGGAGAGCCGGACGCGGCCGGGGGCGTTGCCGAGGAAGTAACCGGAGTCGATGTCGACGTAGGACAGCCGAGCCGGGCCGGCGAGAGTGACCACCAGGTAGTCGTTCCCGGCCGTCCGGCGGCGAGCCGTCTCCCACCCCTCGGACATGGAGCGGGCCACACCGGGGTAGAGCACCTGACGCGCGTCGGAATAGAACATGTCGGAGCACTCGGCGATCTCGCCGCCGTTGTGCAGACTGGCCAGGTCGATGCGGCTGCCCAATACCCTCGGGTCGGGCACCGCGGTGCCGCGGACCCGCAGCCGGGCGACACCGCCGTCCGGGAAGATGTTGAGCCGGACGTGGCTGAAGGCCCAGTGGTTGTGCACCCGGTAGGTGTTCGCCATGTTGCCGCGCGCCGCCGACTGCGGCACGACGGTGACCCAGTCCGCCGCCATCAGCTCTTCGTTGGACGGACTGCCGTCGAGCCAGGTGGCCTCCACCGAGACCTCCGGTGGGTAGTTGCCGGTGAAGAAGGCGGTGTCCGCGATGATCTCGTGCAGCACGCCCGGAACGCCGAGCGCAACGATCGCCCAGTCGTAGCCCGGGGTGCGACGCCGGCGAGTCTCCCAGCCGTCGTAGATCTTTCCGTGCGGACCGAATTCCAGCTTGTCGTGCAGCGGGGTCCAGGGCTGGATCAACGCCTCGCAGGGCGCGAAGAACTCATCGCTGACGCACCGCACGGATCCGCCGAGGGCACGCGAGGCCAGATCGAGGTCGGTGCGCTTCATGGATCAGTTCTCCGGACGTCGTCGGGGGAGCCGGCCGGCCGTCTCAGACCAGTTCCTTGCTCAACAGCTGCCCGGCGACCATATCGTCCTCGAGTTCGGTGCCGCGCAGCCAGCGGGTCCGCACCACGCCGCGCAGCTCGTGACCGAGGTAGGGGGTGACCGGGTGCTTGTGCTTGATCGAGTCGACGGTGACGGTGAACGTCTCGTCGTCGGCCAGCAGCACCAGGTCCGCGTCGGCGCCGACGGCGATCCGGCCCTTCTTCGTCAGACCGGCCAGATCGGCGGGTCCACTGGACATCCATCGCAGCACCTCGGCCAGCGGAATGCCACGCTTCGTGGCCTCCGTCAGCACCGCGGCGAAACCGAACTGCAACGAGGCGATGCCGCCCCAGGCCAGCCCGAGGTCACCGACCTCGAGCAGCTTGAGCTCGGGGGTCGAGGGAGAGTGGTCGGTCACGATGATGTCGATGGTGCCGTCGGCCAGGGCGGCCCAGAGTGCGTCCTGATCGCGACTACCCCGGATCGGCGGGCAGCACTTGAACTGGGGCGACCCGTCCGGGATGGTCTCGGCGGCGAGAGTCAGGTAGTGCGGGCAGGTCTCGGCGGTGATCGGCACACCCGCGGCCTTGGCCTCGCGGACGAGTTGCGCCCCGGCCGCCGAGGACAGGTGGACGATGTGCGCGCGGCAGCCGGTCGCAGCGGACGCCTCGATCACCGTGGTGATGGCAGCAGCCTCAGCGGTGTCCGGCCGGGAATCGACGAAAGCTGCGTAGCTGGGGCCCTGCGGAGTCGGCGAGGTGTGCAGAACTGTCGGATCCTCGGCGTGCACGAGCATCAACCCGCCGAGACCCGCGATGACCTCCATCGCCGCACGCAGTTCCGGGGTGGACAGCGGCGGGAACTCGGGAACGCCGGAGTCCTGCAGGAAACACTTCACCCCGAACACCCCGGCGGCGAACAGCTCCGGCAGGTCCGCGAGGTTGGTCGGGACGGAGCCGCCCCAGAAGCCGACGTCGATCTGGCAGCGCCCGCGGGCGGCCTTCTTCTTGATGGCCAACGCCTTTGCCGTGAGCGTCGGGGGCAACGAATTGAGCGGCATGTCGATGATCGTGGTGACCCCCGCGGCGGCAGCGGCGGCCGTCGCGGTGACGAAGCCCTCCCACTCGGTGCGGCCGGGTTCGTTGATGTGCACGTGGGTGTCGACGAGACCGGGGATCAGCACCACGTCGTCCGGCACGGTGATCACCCGCGGGGCGAGCGGTACGACGCCGAAATCGTCGATGGCCACGATCGTTCCGTGCCGGATGGAGAGAGCGGCGGGGCGTTCGACGCCTTCGATCATCACCCGCCGGCCCCGGATGGCCAGATCGAGGACGCGGTGGGTGGTGACCCGTCCGACACCTGCCAACTCTGTAGTCAGTGCGAGCCCCTTGCCTCGAGAGTGCGAACTCGGCCGTTGATGTGGACGTTCCCAATCAAACGTTGTCTGGCCGCGTCAGCCGGGTGACGTGCTTGTTACGACGTGCTGGTGACGACGTGCGGCCAGCCGGTTTTCATCGCCCCCGAACTGCTGTCGAGTCCGGTCGACCGGACTCATCGTGCCGCGGCCAACCTCCCGCGGCATAGTAGGTTCTGCCCATGGCCTCCCCGATCACCGCCCCCGCCCGCGAAGTGCTGACCTGGGAGCGCTTCGGGGTGGCCTCGCGGCAGCTCGCGCAGCAGGTCGCGGACAGCGGGTTCCACGCCGAAATCGTCATCGCCATCGCCCGGGGTGGCCTGTTGCCGGCCGGCGCGCTGGCCTACGCGCTGGGCACCAAGGCGGCGGGCACGTTGAACGTCGAGTTCTACTCCGACATCGAGGAGACCCTGCCCGATCCGGTCGTGCTGGAACCGATGCTGGACACCGCCGCGATCAACGGCAAGCGCCTGCTCGTGGTCGACGACGTGGCCGATTCCGGAAGGACCCTCGCGCTCGTCATGGACCTGATGAAGCAACACGGCGCCGACGCGAAATCGGCGGTGCTGTACACGAAACCGCGCACCATCCTGGTTCCCGACTTCTCCTGGCGGGAGACCGAGCTGTGGATCACCTTCCCGTGGTCGGCCCAGCCGCCCGTCGAGGGCGCGGTCGTCACAGCGCTGGTCTAGTTCGGCCGCGCGCCTCTAACCAGCCGCCGCCTTGTACGGGTCGGGCGGCACGACGCCTGCGGCGACGAGCGAGTGGCTCCAGCCCCGACAGGTCGTCAGGACGGTGTCGAGATCGGACCCGATCGCGTCGAGGATCGGGCCCATTCCGTCGTCGGTGTGCTGTTCCAATTCCTCACGACGGGCCCGACCGGACTCGGTGAGGTCGTCGCCGTCGAGCCAGCCGTCCCGGGCCAGCCGGCCATAGGCGTCGGCCAGCGCTTCCGGCGACCACCCGCGGGTCGCCGAGTATGTCCGAGGCGGCCACCCGATCCATCTCTCGGTCAGCACATTCATCCTGACGCCGTCGAGTCCGGCGGCCACGCAGACCGCCACGTGGGTATCGCCGCGGAACTCACGGAGCAGATTGACGCCGTGCCAGAGTTGCCCGAGGGGCTGCGCCGGCCAGGGCAACGACGAGAGACCCGCGTAGAGCGGTCGGCCGGTCGGGTCGGCGGCCGTCAGACCCCGGCGGATGATCTGCACGATGTCGGGCACGGCCTCGGGCTCGCCGATGGTTGCCCCGAGCGCACCAAGAGCGCCCGCCAACTTGGCATGCTGGATCTGATCCCAGGTGGCAGTGGCGACTGCCGGGCCCAGTAGCGCCCCAACCAGTCCCGGCTCGAATACGGCGAAAGCCGAGGCTACGACGGCCGGATTGGGTGCTGACCCCAGGGCGGACCCCCGACCCCAGACGTACCCGCCGAGAAAGTCCAGGCCGATCGCTGCCCTGGCCTCCGCCCCCTGCCTCGACCAGAGGTCGACCAGCGCGATCCGCTCGATCGCATCGCGAAGGTGACGCGCCGGGGTATTCCACGAGGCCGATCCAGGGGCCGGGTCCGCCGACGAACGGGTCGAGAAGAAGGCGGCCTGTGATTCGGCGTAGTCCATGGGCTCATCCTGCGGCTGCCGGCATTCTCGCGCCCGTTGAAGGCGCGGGTCACGCGCCCGTTCCACGAGCCGGCCAAGCGCGCGCCGGCCGGCTCAGGCCGTCGGTTCGAGCACTTCCAGACCGCCGAGGCCGGGGCGCAGGGCTTCCGGAACGCGGACCGAACCATCGGCCTGCTGGTGGTTCTCGAGGATCGCGACGAGCCAGCGGGTGGTGGCGAGCGTGCCGTTGAGGGTCGCGGCGACCTGCGGCTTGCCGTCCTCGTCGCGATAGCGCACACCGAGCCGGCGCGCCTGGAACGTGGTGCAGTTCGAGGTGGACGTCAGCTCGCGGTAGGCCTGCTGGGTCGGCACCCAGGCCTCGCAGTCGAACTTGCGCGCAGCTGACGTTCCGAGGTCGCCGGCGGCGACATCGATGATCCGGTAGGGCACCTCGATGGCGTCGAGCATCTCGCGCTCGAAGCCGAGCAGGTGCTGGTGCTCCGCGGCGGCGTCCGCCGGCTTGCAGTAGGAGAACATCTCGATCTTCTCGAACTGGTGGACGCGAATGATCCCGCGGGTGTCCTTGCCGTAGGAGCCGGCCTCCCGGCGGAAGCAGGTGGACCAGCCCGCGTATCGCGCCGGACCCTTGGCCAGGTCCAGGATCTCGTCGGCGTGGTAGGCCGCCAACGGCACCTCGGAGGTGCCGACCAGGTAGAGGTCGTCGGCACCGAGCCGGTACACCTCGTCGTTGTGTTCGCCGAGAAAGCCGGTGCCGTCCATGGACTCCGGCTTGACGAGCACCGGCGGGATCATCGGGATGAACCCGTTGGCGATCGCCTTGGACATGGCGAGATTCAGCATGGCCCACTGCAACTGGGCGCCGACGCCGCGCAGGAAGTAGAACCGCGCACCGGAAACCTTTGCGCCGCGGCCCATATCGATGGCGCCCAGGGCTTCGCCCAGCTCGAGGTGGTCTTTCGGCTCGAAATCGAGGGTCGGCGGAGTGCCGACGTGTTCGAGGACGACGAAGTCCTGCTCACCGCCGGACGGTGCACCGTCCTGGATGACGTTGGGGATGGCCTTGTGCGCTGCGATCAGCACATCGTTCGCGGCGGTGGCGGTGGCCTCGGCGACCTTGACCCGGTCGGCCATTTCCTTTCCGCGCTCGAGCAGGGCAGGACGATCCTCCTTCGACGCCTGCCCGACAGTCCGCCCGAACGCCTTCTGCTCGGCCCGCATGCTGTCCGCGGCCGCGACGGCCGACCGACGCTCGGCGTCCGCCGACAGGAGCCGATCGACCACCGACGGATCGGCGCCACGGGCAATCTGGGAGGCTCTGGCCAGGTCGGGATTCTCGCGGAGGATGCGCAGGTCGATCACGTCCGTGAGCCTAACGCCGGGGACCTGCCCGAATCGAACGGGTTGAACAAGGGGGAGGGTTCTTCGCGCGACACCCATCTCCATGCAACACCCATGTGCGACCGGCATCATGGAGTGATGGCTGTGATGATGTCGGATCACGAGTTCGAGGAGCTGGTCTCCGAGGCCCTCGACCTGATCCCCCGCAAGTTCGCTCGCGCGATGGACAACGTGGTGGTACTGGTCGAGGCCAGGCATCCCACGCAGTCGCTGTACGGGCTCTACCACGGCGTCGCACTGACCTCGCGAACCTCGAACTACTCCTGGTCGCTGCCGGACACGATCACCATCTACCGCGAGCCGATCCTGGCGCACGCGCAGGATGCCGAGGGGGCCCGGGAACAGGTGGCCACCACCGTCATCCACGAGGTGGCGCATCACTTCGGCATCGATGACGACCGGCTCGACGAGCTCGGCTGGGGCTGAGCGCGAGTCAACCTGCGCCGCACGGTCGGGGACCGAGCTCAGGACGGTGGCCCCGGAGGGTGCGAGGAGGTTGCCGAGCTCAGAACGGTGGCGGTGGGCACGGTCGGTCCTCCGGCTCGTCACCCGGCGGCGCGTCCGGACCCGGCGGCCCGGTCGGTTCGAGCAGCGAGGTGGGCGGGGTGGTCACCGTCCGGCCGAGCGGAGTGGTCCAGGTCTTGGACCGATCAGCATTCAAGGTCAGGGAGAAGCCGCCGCCGTCCTTGGCGCGATGGTGGTGCAGGCAGAGTGCACACAGGTTGGGCTCGGCCGTCGGTCCGCCCCGGGAGTAGGGCACGGCATGGTCGATCTGGGAGCGCCAGGCGGGTTGCGAGCAGCCGAAGAATGAACAGGTCTGATCGCGGGTGTTGATGAACTGCCGCAGACTTCCCGGCGGGATGTATCTGGTACGCCCGTAGTCCATGACGGTGCCGGACAACGGGTCGCAGACGATCCGGCGCCAGTCGCCCTCCGCCGCGATTCGCAAACCCTGTCCGGGAGCGATCGGGCCGTAGCCCACCAGCTCGCACACCCCTCGCGACACCTCCCAGGCCGGTGACGCGGTACCCGGCGCCGATCCGGGCCGGTCGCCGACGGGAACGGCAGCGGGAGTGCCGATGGAGGCATTGCCGTTGCAGGCATTGCCGTTGGAGGCATTGCCGTTGCAGGCATTGCCACTTGAGTCAGTGTTACTTGAGTCAGTGTCACCTGAGGAGGCGGAGGTGGCGCCACCACCCATCGCGGCTTGGATCATGTCGTACGGAACGAGCACTCCCACGTGCGGCTTGCGCCCGTGCTGTGCCGGCAGGAGGCTGCCGTCCCAACCGCCACGATCAAGGACCGAGTGGAACAGGTCCGCGAACACGTCGGCACGGCGTTGATCCAGGTTGCGTTCGTCGCCCGGGGTCTTCGCGTTGTCGGCCAGCCCGGTCAACGCCTCCCAGGCCGCGGCGATGGCCTCGATCGGCGCATGAATTTTCATCCAACCCATGCCGTCGATGTCGGCCCATTTCGTCACGGCGCGCTGCTTGCGAGCGGCCTCGTGGCGAGCGTCGGCTGCCACTGGATCCAGCCGGATGACTTGACGGACGACCTCACGCCGGACCCACTCGCGGGACCTTCCGGCCACCTTGGGAAGCACGATCTCCTCGATCGCAGCGGCGACGTGCGGGTCGGAGACCGGCGCGGTCGCACCGACCATCACCTGCGCCACCTCGGCGGTGATCTGCCCGTCCTGCAGGGCCTCGAGCGTCCGCGGGAGCTTGGTGGCCAACGTGAATCCCGTCGAGACGACACCTCCGGCCACCGATTCAGGTACCCCGAGCGCCAACGCGACCTCCGCGCTCAGGAACTCGTCTGCCGCCGGGTACTCCACCGCGAGCGCAGCGGCGTCCGCGTACTGGTCACCCTGCAGACTGCTGATCAATCGGTGCCGGGCAGCCATGGAATCGAGTCGCAGTTGGGCGCGGAGGGAGCCGAGCCCGGTAGGCACCCCGTGTCCCGTTGGCTCGTCGGCAAGCGACGGGCGCTCCTCCAGCAGAGCCGCCAGCTCGGAGCCGGGCGAGCCGGCGGCCAACTGCGCCACCCGGGCCTGCCAGTATCCCCAGTCGCCCAGAACCTCGTACCGATGCTGGGTCGTACTGGAGCCGAACAGATCCAAATGCCTGGCGGCTGGCAGATCCACCGCCGCGGGGTCCAGCCCGAGCGCCTCACTACGGACGCGGGCGGCACGATCAGGGCGACCGGGGAGCACGATCTCCCGGTTGTCGGAGCCGGTCAGTAAGGTCCGCCCTGAGGACCGACGAGGCCTGCGGCCGCGGGTGGGCGGAGCCGGTGGATCGGGCCTCAAGACCGCAGCGCGAGCCCGCTCCCGGAGTGATCGGCCCGCACCGGGCAGGAGGGCCCGCGCAGGAACCGAGGGCAGCGGCTCGACGCGCGAGAGCAGGAGCACCCGCTCCCCGAAGACGACCCCTGTACCCCACATCTGCACATCATACCAATTGCTCGAACATCTGTCTATGCTCTTCAGGCTCACTACGCGAGCGATTTCCCGTCGTGAAAGGTCAGCCGTCGTGCCTACCCGACCAGACGGCCGGGGCGGTCGCCTTCTGCCATCGACGTCAGACCCGACCGGGAGGCCCGCAAGAACATCACCACCAGGACACCCCAGGCCGCGAACCACGGATCCCAGAGGAACGCATGCCAGGCCAGGGCACGATGGTCGGCGTCGGACGACGCCTCGATCAGGCCGGACTGCACCATCAGTCCCACGATCGTCAGGATCGTTCCGTACGAGGTCAGGATGATGGCCTCCGCGACGCACAAAAGTCGGATGCAGCGACGGAGACCCTCCGACAGATCTCGCCGGATCGCGGCGAACGGCAGGAGGACCGCGATGGCCTTGAGGAACACGGCGGCCCACACAGCCGCGACCACGATCGGGGAACCCGCACGGCCCCCGACGGCCAGGGATCCTCCGACCGTCTCCAGGAGCCAGGTTCCGCCCAGACCCCAGATCACGCTGATCGCCAGGTACGGGGTTCCCACCAGAGCTGCGGCCAACGCCCATCGGCGAGCGCGGAGCAGGCGTGCCCCGCCCGACGCCTTCGCACCGCGGGGCAGCGAGCCGGTGCCGGCGGCGTCGCGATCCACGCGATCCACGCGATCCACGCGATCCAAGCGATCCAAGCGATCCAAGCGATCCAAGCGATCCATCCACTGATCCTCTGCCCGGACGACCTCCGCAGGCATCGGGGACAACCCTGGTCCTGCCCTGAGCTGCACCAACATCCGCGTGGCGGTTCACCTGATTAGGCTGCCGGGATGACCGATGACGTTCCGGCGCAGTACGAACCGATGGCTCTCTCGCTCGAGAGCGAGCGACTCCTGTTGCGCCCGTTCGAGTCGGAGGACGCTGCGGCTTACGCGGACCTGATCGCGGAGCGGGGACCCGGCGCTCGCGGCTACGGCACCACCGTTGACGGCGCCCGGGAGAACATCGAGCGACTTGCGAAGGAGCGCAACAGGACCGGGATCGGATTTCTCGCCATCCACCGCCGGGACGAGTCCGATCTCATCGGTTACGCGGGACTACTGGTCGGGCGTGCGAGCCTCGAGGAACCGGAAATCGCCTACGAGCTCTTTTCCCGCGTGCACGGCAACGGGTACGCGACCGAGGCGGCCGCAGCGATCATCGAGGCGGCGGTCGAGACCGGGCGAAAGCGGTTGTGGTCGACGGTCGCGGCCTGGAACCATCGGTCACTGCGGGTTCTGGAAAAGAACGGATTCCGCGAGGACCACGTCGAGACCCATGAAGACAGCGGCGATGTGGTCTACCTGGTGAGGGATCTGTAGCTCTCCCACGAACCGGGGCGGGAGACGTCAGGTCGCAGGCTCGTCGTTCCAGTCGACGGGCGTGACGGTGCCACCCTCCCAATCGGAACGGAGCCGGGCGTAGCCCACCGCATCGTGCGACGGACCGCCGGCCGGGCCGGGCCACCCGGCTCGGTAGTGCGATTCCTTCACGTACCCGCAGCGAACGAGCGTGCGACGCATCGCGACGTTGTCCTGCCTGGTGGTGGCCTCGATCCGGGCGCAGGACCTGGTCGTGAAGAGGTGCCGGTCGAGCCAGCGGACTGCCTCGGCGCCGAAGCCCCGACCTCGATGACGCTCCCGGAAGCGGAGATCGAACATCGCCGTGTCGTCATCCAGGTCGTACAACCGGATGAGCCCCACACCTGGTTCACGGACAGATCTTTCGCTGTGGTCGATCCACCAGGTCTCGACGTACGGTCCGGTGTAGAAGTTCGCGGCGACCCGTTCGGCCACGTCGGGCGCACCGAGTGACGGACCGGCGTGGAACGGCCAACTCTCGCCGATCAGGGAGTCAGCGAGCTCCGTCGACTGCGTGAGGTGGAGGGGGCGCATTGCCAACATCTGTGCCAGTCAAGCAGATTCGCTTCGCCCAGATCCGTCACGGGTAGCGAATTCGGCGATCAGCTAACGCTCATCATCTTTCGGGCCACCAGGGCGATCACCAGCACGGCCACCGCAACGACGATGATCCACCAGTAGGAGCCGCCGCCGGCGACGGAGCCGGTCGAGTGGTACGTCGAGTGGTAGGTGGTGTGGTTGATGTGGGTCGAGGGACGGCCGAGCATCGCCTGCGAGACCTGCCCGAGGGTGTGGCTCATGGTGAACTCCTTCAATTCTGTGCCGCGTCTGTGCGGCTGTGGTCTGCGGACCGGAGTCCGACGGGGCCACTCCCGGATCGGTTCCGTCGTGTCCCGGCCTTGCCCGGTCCACTCGGATGGCACCCACTACGCTGGTCGAGCCGGGCGGCAGCGTCCCGACATCCGTGCTGATCCCGCCTGTTCAGGAGTCTGATGCCCACCATCGCCGTAGTCGGAGAGGTCGTCGCCGACGCCGTCCTGCCCCCCGATGGGATCGCCGACGGGGCGGCACATCTCACCGTGCATCCCGGTGGCGGACCGGCGAATTTCGCCGTCGCGGTCGCCCGCCTGGGTAGCACTGCGCGCTTCGCCGGACGACTGTCCACCGGAGCACTCGGCGCCCTGTGCCGCGCCAAGTTGGAGGCCTCCGGGGTCGACCTCAGCGCGTCGCAGGCAGCGGCCGAGCCGGCCACCCTGGCGATCGCCCGGCTGGACGATTCCGGTGCGGCGTCGTACGAGTTCTACACCTCCGGGACGGCCGACTGGGCCTGGACCGACGAAAGCCTGGCACCGCTGATCGACGGACCGTTCCCGGATGACGAGCGCCCGGTGGCGATCCACACCGGCACCCTGGCCCTGGCCCTTCAGCCGTCTGGGTTGGTCATCGAGAATCTGCTGGCCAGAGCCAGATCTCGGGTCACCATCTCGATCGACCCCAACCTCCGGACGCTGCTGATCCCGGTGGAGACCTACCGCGCTGTCATCGACCGCTGGGCCGGACTCTCCGACATCGTGCGGCTGTCCGAGGACGACCTGGAGCAGCTCTGGCCGCACCGCACCCCGGAGGACGCCGCTACCTACCTGCACGGGCTCGGAGTGCCGTTGGTGGTGGTCAGCCTCGGTGCCGACGGTGCTTTCGCGTCGCTGCGGGGGGAATCCGTCCGGGTGCCGATCGCACCGACCACGCTGGTCGACACGGTCGGGGCCGGCGACTCCTTCCACGGCGGGATGATGCACCATCTCGCCGTGGCCGGTCAGCTCGGCGGGCGCCTCGGTCAGCTGGACCTGGCTGGGTTGACCTCGGCTCTGGTCTTCGCCTCGCGGGTGTCGGCCATCAACTGCTCCCGCGCCGGCGCCAACCCGCCCTGGGCCGCCGAACTTGCCTGAAGGTAGGAGTTTTCGCTTCGCCGCACCCCGCCAGACACCTTCGTATCAGGTTCGAAACACGATCGAGGCCGGGTCGGTCGGTCCGAAGTCGGGCGTGAACGTCCACGCCATGCCGACCCAGCCGTCCGAAATGTCCTCCCCCACTTCGGGTCCGAGGCGGAGCGAGGCCCTTGCCACCTCGATGGACGCCCCCGCCTGGTGCGGGTCGCCGAGCAGCAGGACCAGCATCCGGGAGGCTGGGGCACGCTCGACCAGGTACCGCAGTCGTTGATGATCGGCCTCGTCGAAGCCGACCGGGACGTCCGTCATCACCAGCAGCACCGTGGTGTCGGCGAGCGGGAGCTCGTCCAGAGCACCTGCACTGCGGGCCATCTCGAGCAGGTCAATACGCTCGGCAAGAACCCGGAGTGTCTCCGAACGTTGCTCCCGGGTTCGCGCAACGGGCGCGCCGAGCAGACCGGCGGCCGGACCGGCGAGGTGCCCGAGAGCAGCGGCCAGACTGCCGTCGACATCGCACAGATGCAGGCGAATGCTGCTGTCCGCGGCGAACAGTCGCATGATCAGCGCCCTCGCCATCCCGATCGGCCCGCCGTCGGCGGAGCCGTCTCCGGCGGTCGGCGAGGAGTGGCCCCACAGCATTCCGGCGGACGCGTCATCATGCGAGCCGTGCAGCCACAGCGGACGCCGCAGGGGCAGACCGAGCACCAGCGGGATCTTCAGATCGGGCGCCTCGGGCAGGTGCAACTGCCCCGCGCGGACCCCGGCGGCTGCGCCGAACTCGCGCCGATTCCATACCGGGGCGTCCCACGGTGCCAGCGCCGCCGGCAAGGACCCGGTCAGCTCGCGGAGTTCGTTCGCCAGGTGATCGACGTCGCGGCGATGGTCCGCCGTTGCGCGCATGACGAGTTCGGCGTATCTCTCGTCGGCCAGCTGTCTTGCGGGACTGGCGGTCTCGCGGAGTCGGGGATCGTCGAACACGCTGTCCAGCTCGCGTTCGCGCCGCTGCTCGGCGAAGGTGACTGCGGAGCGGTAGGCCGCCGCCGAACGGGCAGCGTCCTCGAAGATCGCTGTGAGCACACGCATCTGCCGTTCTGGAGCCGAGGTGCCGGGCGGCGGCGGAGCTGCGCCGGGCCCACGGGAAACCGGCTGCGCCGGCGGCATCGTCGCCGTGGCAATCACCGGTTCTCGAGGTCTGTCCGGCTCGACCTCGACCCCATGCGCCGCAACGAGAGCGGCCAATCCATCGGCGTAACCCTGCCCGACCGCGCGGACCTTCCACTCCTGCTGGCGTCGGTAGATCTCGAAGACGATGACCGCCCGCTCCCCCGCGAGCCCGGACGGGCTGAACTCGAACAACGGCACACCATCGGGTCCGATCAGCGCGGCGGTAAGCGTCACGCCGACCGTCAAGGGGTGGGCCACGTCGTCCACGCTGACGGCACAGATGGCCCGCTCGACCGAGGCGGGAAACGCCTCCACGTCGAGATCGACACCGTGCTCGGCGAGCACAACGCCGGTGGCGCTCGGCTGGTTGTAGAACACGAAATCGCCTTCGGTGGCGACTTTTCCGTCTGCTCCCAATAGCAGTGCGCAGACGTCCACCGGAACCGCCGCAGTGACGCGGATGGACACCCGCCGCGTCGGGAGCGACGAATTCTCGCCCTTGGACAGCTGACGCACTACACGAACCGACCCAGCTGGGGGACGGCATCGATCGGCGTCCTGGCCTGCATGCCCTCGCCGATCGCCTGCAGCTTCCAGTTGCCCGACTCGCGGAAGACCTTGGCCATCACCATTCCGGTGAAAGCCCCTCCGCCACCGAGGGTGTAGCGAGCCAGCTCTCCGTTGTTGGTGTGATCCACCAAGCGGCAGAAGGCATTGGCCACCTGCTCGAAGGTCTGACCCTCGTAGGAGGTCACGATGAACACGATCGCGGTGACGTGGGCCGGCACCCTCGTCAGGTCGACGACGATCGACTCGTCATCCCCGTCGCCGGCGCCGGTCCTGTTGTCCCCCAAGTGTTGTACCGAACCGTCCTTGGACTGCAGGTTGTTGAAGAAGACGACGTCAACGGGTTGCTGGTCGGCGAACATCAACGCCGAGGCGTCCAGATCGATCTCGATCTCCCGGCTGCCGAAGACACTTCGCTTCTTGATCGGGTCCCAGCCGAGACCCATCCGGACCATCGTGAGGGCGACACCGTCCTCCTTGCGCAGCGAAACCCGCTGGCCCTTGGTCAGGCTCACCGATCGGCCCTTGACGAGGGACACCTCGCCGGAGGGCGGTGGCGTAGCGGCCTGGGCCGGCGGTGGGTAGGCCGGACCAGCCAACGGTGGGTAGGCCGGACCAGCCAACGGTGGGTAGGCCGGACCAGCCAACGGTGGGTAGGCGGGCGCCGGAGGGGGATACCCGGACGGCGCGGGTGGCTGGTATTGCTGGGCCGGCGGTGGCGGCGCGTACTGCTGCGGCGGCGGTGGCGGCGCGTACTGCGGCGGCGGCGGCGGCGGCGCAGGCCGCGCGTACTGCTGCGGCGGCGCAGGCGGCTGGTACTGCTGGGCGGGGTGCGGCGGAGCCTGCACCGGGGGCGCCGACTGTCCCGCATCGTCCACGGAGACCCCGTGGTCGGTGATGAGTTCGGCCAGCCCGCCGGCGTAGCCCTGCCCGACGGCGCGAACCTTCCAGTCGGCTCCGCGGCGGTAGACCTCGAGGGCGATGACGATGCTCTCGCTTGACAACCCCGTCGCCTCGTACTGGACCAGCAGTGCGCCCGCGCCGTCGAAAACCTTCGCGACCGGCGCGGCGAACGAACCGAAGCGGCCGCTGGTGTTCTCCAGGGCGACCACCACCCGCACCTGATCGATCTGCGCCGGCACCTGCGGCAGATCCATCTCGATCCGCCAGGGCCGGCCCGGCTCTGGCCGGCGGCAGCGCACCCCCGGACCGTCGGGCTGGTTGAAGAAGATGAAGTCCGCATCGGTGCGAACCTTGCCCGAGGCGGTCACCAGCAGGGCGGACAGATCGACCGGCGCGCCGAGATCCACCGTGACCAGGATCGAGCGGGCGGAAAGGGGCGCGTTCTGGCCCTTGGCCAGGATGGCTGGCGTGGACAATGAGGCTCCCGATCTGAGCAGGCCGACGGACGGACGCAGCCGGGGCTGCGGCCCGGCTGCACTGCTACCGCGCCCCACCTTCGACTACCAAAGAATCTAGTCGGTCGACGGGCGCGCCGAGGAGCATCAGCCGATCATCCTTGTCCCACGACCAACCTCACCGTGACGATCTGGAACGGACGCAGGCTGATCGTCGTCGTGCCCTTCCCGTCCGGACCGGACGCTGCGACCAGCGTCCCGGCCCCGTCGACCGGGCGCTCCAACAAATCGGTGAGCACGACCCCGGCGATCGGGAACGACGCCGCAAGGCCCACCGAGCACCGCGCACCCAATGGTTCGTAGAGCCTCACGATCACGTCACCGGAGCGGTCGTCGGCCAGTTTCACCGCTTCCACCACGGCAACGCCGGGGCCCGTCAGGTCGACGAGCGGCTCAACGGCGCCACCACCGTGCACCCGTCGCGGCGGCAGGTTGATCGCGTAACCGGCCCGCACCGCATCCTGCACATCGGCGCCCGCGACCAACGAGTACCGCAGGGCGTGGTGGCCCTGGTCGGTCTCGGGATCGGGGAACCGCGGAGCCCGCAGCAGGGACAGCCGCACCGTCGAGAAGGTGCCACCGCCGACCGAGGAATGTCGGGTGACGTCGTGCCCGTACGTAGAGTTGTTGACGATCGCCACGCCGTAGCCGGGCTCGGCGACGTGCACCCACCGGTGGGCGCACACCTCGAATCTCGCCGCGTCCCAACTGGTGTTCTGGTGAGTCGGCCGGCTGAGGTGGCCGAACCCGATCTCGAAAGCGGCATGGTCGGTGTGCACGTCGACGGGGAAGGCGACCTTCAGCAAGGTCTCCCGCTCGTGCCACTCGACGTCCACCCCGAAATCGACCTGTGCGGAACCTGGCGCCAGCCGGATCTCCTGGACGATCGTCGATTTCCCGAAGCTCCGGGCAATACGGACGGACACCGCGCCCGTGCTCTCGGTGATCACCGCCGAGTCCTGCACGTCGACGAGATCGGTGACCGTGTTGCGATAGTGCTCGTCGATGTCCCAGGCATCCCACTCGTTCGGGAAGTCCGGGTGCAATTGCAGGAGGTTGGCGACCGCGCCGGACGGGACGATCTCGCGGCCGACCCGCAGGTCCCGGATCGACGTCAGCACGCCGGACTCGTCGACGACGACACGCAGCACACCGTTGTCGAGGATCACGGTGTCGTCGAGTTGCTCGACGTTCACCGGCGCCGTCACCGGCGCCGTTGGCCCAGCGCCCAGCGACGGGAAGCCGTTGATCACGAAGGGAGTGGCGTTGAACTCGACCGGCCCGGCGTCGGCTTGGTCGGAGTCGTCGGTTTGGTCGGGGTCGTCGGCGAGGGCGTCGATCGCATCGGTGATCAACTCTTCGAGTTCGCCGGCGATCGCGGCGTAATTGGCCACCGCCTCACGGTGCACCCAGGCAATCGAGCTACCCGGCAGGATGTCGTGGAACTGCTGCAGCAGCACCAGTTCCCACAGCCGGTCGAGCGCTTCGTAGGGGTAGTCGAGCAAACCCCTGGCCGCGGCTGTTGCCGACCACAGCTCCGCCTCCCGCAGCAGATGTTCGCTGCGCCGGTTGCCCTGCTTGGTCTTCGCCTGCGACGTGTAGGTGCCGCGATGGATCTCCAGGTACAACTCGCCCGCCCACACCGGGGCATCCGGGTACTCCGCCTGCGCCGCGGTGAAGAACACTGCGGGAGACTCGATCTCGACCTGCGGCGAGCCCTCGAGGTCGGCCGTGCGGACGGCGCGCGCCAACATCTCCCTGGTCGGTCCACCACCCCCGTCACCCCACCCGAACGGCGCCAGAGAGCGCCCGGCCGCGCCCTTCTCGCGGAAGTTCTCCGCCGCGTGCGCCAGCTCCGCGCCGGACAGCTCCGCGTTGTAGGTGTCGACCGGCGGGAAGTGGGTGAACATCCGGGTGCCGTCGATACCCTCCCACCAGAACGTATGGTGCGGAAAGACATTCACCTTGTTCCACGAGATCTTCTGGGTGAGCAGCCATTCGCACCCGGCCAGCGAGGCGATCTGCGGCAGCGAAGCGGTGTAGCCGAAGGAGTCGGGCAGCCAGACCTCACGACAGGTCATCCCGAACCGGTCGAGGAAATAGCGCTGACCGTGCAGGAACTGCCGTGCCATGGCCTCGCCGCCCACCATGTTCGTGTCCGACTCGACCCACATGCCGCCGACCGGGACGAACCGGCCCGCCCGGACGTGCTCGGCCACCCGGGCGAACACCTCGGGCCGCTGCTCCTCGATCCACTTGTACTGCTGCGCCGAGGACATCGCGTAGACGAGCTCGGGATGGGTGTCCAGCAGCTGCACCACGTTGGATGCGGTTCTGGCCACCTTGCGGACGGTCTCCCGGACCGGCCAGAGCCAGGCCGAATCGATGTGGGCGTGCCCGATCGCACTGATCCGGTGCGCAGCAGGCACGGCCGGTGAGGACAGCACGCCAACCAGCTCGGCGCGGGCCGCAGCCGCCGATCCGGCGATGTCGTCAAGGCGGATCCGATCCATGCCGCGCTCGAGGGCGTAGAGGATCTCGAACCGCCGGGCATCGGACTCCGGAAGCGACCGCATCAGTTGGTCGAGTACATCGAGATCGGCGACCAGCTCGTACACCTCCACCTGCAGGACGGTGATCTCAGCGCGCACCAACCGGTAGAGGGGGGCAGTGCCGGCAGTCTCGATGGTGCCGAGCGGAGTCGGTACGTAACCGGCCGGACTCTGGATCATCGGGTTGGCCGCGGCCTCGACGTACAGGTCGATCGGTTCACCACCGGCTGCGCTGTCGGTGACCGGGATCCACCCGTTACGCGGATTGAGCCCCTTCACGACGCTGCCGTCCGGCCGGTAGACCAGGCCCTCGGCCTGGAAGCCCGGCGAGTGATCAGCCCACCCGAGATCGACGAGCAGCTCGACCTTCTCGCCGGCGGCTGACGGCGGCACAGTGCCCGTCAGGTGGAACCAGGTGGTTCCCCAGGCCGGTCCCCACGGATCGCCGACCCGGAACGGCCCGTAGTCACGGGCCACCGCCCTCTCCGACAGCGCCTGCGCCGGCGCTACCGGCTCACCCTGTCCCCCGCCGACGTGCCAGGCCTCGACCTGGAGTTCGGCGACGGCGGAGTGCACCGCCGGCCCGACCCGTTCTTTCAGCACCCGGCGAAGCCGGTCCTGGATCATCGAGGTCTTGCTGTGCAACGAGATCGCCCCTTCGGGCCGTAGGGATGGGGCAGCGGCCGGACCACCAACCTAGACCGGCGGCGTCCCACGCGTGACCCCAGCCTTCTCGGGCGCGCCCCACCGAGCACGTCGCTACCGTCCGAACATTCCCTGCCTGGCCTGACGGATGGTGACCGCTCCACCCTTCTTCGTGCCGGTCAGCAGCAGATCGAGCACGCCTGCCCCACCCGGCGGGATCTTGTTGTTCACGCTCCCTCCTCGCATGGACAGTCCGTCGAAGCGGACCGACCCGCCGCGCGGCAGGATCAATTGGGTCGAACCGCCGAAGTTCGACCGGAACTCGACGGTGACCTGGGTACTGGTCAGGGTCGCCCGGCTGAAGTCCAGGGTGGTGCCGGCACCGAAACCGCCGATGACGATGTGCGCGGGAGCGAGCCAGTGTCCCTTGAACGAGCGGGATCCCCACCCGGTCAGCTCCATCACGCCGTCGCCGGCGGCAGCGGCCGGTGCTCCGGAGTAGCCAGGATTCGGACCCCTGCGAGCGGTGGCCTCGGCTGCGGCGTCCACGCTGCGACCGGCCACCTGCAGGCCGGGCAGGTCGATCAGCACGGCGTTGAGATCGGCTCTGGTTCGTGCAGCCACCACCAACTCCGACCGTCGGCCGTACTCGGCAAGATTGATGAGCCCACGCCCGGTGGCCTTCTCGAGCAGCGTCAGGACGTGCGATCGCTCGTCGTCGGAGACCCGCAGGTCCCTGGGTTGGATGCCCGGCCCACTCATCGGTCGAGGATAGCCGTCCGGATCGGACGTGGTGGACGTGCCGGACGGGTCGGCCGCGGCCGATCCAGGTCAGGGGTGTTCGGGGACCGGGATCGGATCGTCGAAGGGGTCCTCGGTCGACGCTCCGCCTTCCGGGTCGGACGCCGCCGTCGTGGTGGGCTCACCGATCTCCGCGCCGGTCCAGGATTCGGCGATCCATCCGCGCCCGGGATCGCCTTCGAGCACCACGATCCCGGTGTTCCGCAGAGAGTGCACGGCGCCGAACTCGTCGTCGAGGTTGTCTGCGCGGAGGGAGGCCCACAGCCGGTTCACGGCGCCGTGGGCCACCACCGCGGCGCCCGAGACGCCGGACGCCACGATCTCGTCGACGACGTCGTCGAAGCGCTGCAACACCTCTCGCCCGCTCTCACCGGTCGGGCCAGGTGTGCGCTCGTCCAGTTCGCCGGCCATCCAGCCGCCGATCACCCGCAGGTACGCGTGCACGGAGGTGTCGTCCTCCAGCATCTCCCAGCCGCCGGCTGCTACCTCTCGCAGTCCGGGCCGCACCACGATCTCGAGTCCGAGAGCGGCCGCCAGCGGAGCTGCGGTGAGCTGGGCCCGACGAGCCGTCGAGGCGAAAACCGTCTCGATCGGTTCTCCCGCCAGCACCTCGGGAACGGCCGCGGCCTGGCCGACACCGAGCTCCGTCAGGCCGGGACCGGGCGGTGCGGTGTCCAGCAACCCGAGGACGTTCGACGGCGTCTGGCCGTGCCGAATCAGGAAGAGCCGCATCAGCCGCCGTCCCGCAAGAGTCCGGTGCGGAGATCCGACACCGCAAGGGCCGCAGCATCGTAGGCATCGTCGGTAGCGAAATCCGGTGCCGGCACGTTGGTCCCGACCATCCGCGGGTAGGAACCGAGCCAGCGCATCATCACCGAGCGCCGGATCAACGCGGCCACCAGGTCGGCCATGGCGGGCTCGGCGATGTGCCCGTCGGTGTCGATGAGGAACACGTACTCGCCGAGCTTGCTCCTGGTGGGCCTCGACTCGAGGCGGGTCATGTTGATGCCCCGGTTGGCGATCTCCGACAGCACGCTCAGCAGCGCCCCGGGTTGGTTGTCGACCGAGACGATCAACGAGGTCCGGTCGTTGCCCGTCGGCGCCGGCGGCGGGCCGGGGCGGCGCAGCAGGACGAAGCGGGTGGTGGCATCGCGGACGATCCCGATGTCGTGGGCGAACACGGTCAGTCCGTGACGGGAGCCCGCGACGGGGGCCGCGACGGCGGCGTCGATCTCGCCGGCAGCGACCGCGGCTGCAGCGGCCGCCGTCGACGGGGTCATCACGATCTCGGCGGACGGAAGATGCTCGGCCAGCCAGTCCCGCACCTGCGCGTGACCGTGCGGATGCGAGCCGACGGTCCGGACTGCACCGGCGTCCGTACCCGGACGGACCAGCAGGTCGAAGGTCACCGGCACGAAGGCCTCGGCGGTGATGACGAGCGGCTCGCCGTGGGTCAACTCGTCCTGGGTGAGCGGGACGGCGCCCTCGACCGAATTCTCCAGGGGGACGCACGCCGCGTCGACCTCACCCGAGCGGAGCTGATCGAGCGCCGCTGATACCCCCGCCGAGGGCGCCAGATCGACCGGGACGTCGGGATTGCGGGCCAGGATCGACTGGACGGCCTGCTCCGTGAAGGTGCCCTCGGGCCCCAGGTAGGCCCATCGCTGCGTCACGAACGACACCCTAGCCCGGGTCGCGCACCCGCCCTGCGCGCCGGACGCGGAGGAGATCAATCCCGTGCCGGCGAGGGCTCCGGGGCGGCCGGCGGCTGGGAACGCAGCAACTCCAGCACCCTGAAGCCCTCGAACTCGGGGTCAGCCGATCCGGACGCCGCGACGTGGGGAACGACCGGGTCGGGTGTCGCTACCGGAACCGCGTCGAGGGCGGCCGCGCGGTCCCGCGCCAGATTGCGCCGGCGCCGACGGGCCACCGCTACCTCGGGCGGCACTGTGACCCAGACCAGATGCACCGGCGCCGGGGAGAGCTGCCGGACCAGCTCGGCCCACTGCCGCGGGTCGGCGCTCTCGGCGGTGAAGGGCGCCACCATCACCACGGTGCGGCCGAGTCTGCCGTTGTCGACGGCGATGTCGATGAGGCACTGGTACCGGGCCTGCCGGACCGGACCCCGGAGCCGGGGATGATCGAGGTCGTCGCCGGCACCGACCAACCGCGCCAACTGCGCCATCAACGGGTTGGTGGCGATGTCCTGGTCCAGCAGCAGTCCCCCGGTAGCCGCGGCCAGGGATCGGCCGAGGGTGCTCTTGCCACTGCCCGCCGGCCCGGCTACGACGAGAACCGATCGTTCGTGTTGCTCCTGGGGGTGCACCTGCTCGATTCTGCCCTGCGTGCGTGATTGATCCTGTCGGTGCCGGTGGTTCGACACCTCCTGTACGACTGGTGGGCTCTACCCCCGTGCAGGCTCTCCATCGTCGTCGGCCGGAAGTTGCCGACGACCGCGAAGGCGCGGTGGTGGAAGTTGCGGTTGACAGCGCGCAGCCGGAGCAGCAAACTGACTGAGACAACGTTGTTTTCAGGAGACGAGGTGGCCGTGCGGATCGCAGCCAATGGCCGGCGGGCCACCATGACGGACGTCGCCAGAGCAGCCGGGGTCAGCCTCAAGACGGTCAGTCGATTCGTCAACGGCGAGACCAACATCGATCAGGGCATTGCCACTCGCATCGCCGAAGCCATTACCGCACTGAACTTCCGGCGCAATCTGGCGGCCGCCAGCATTCGTCCGGGACAGCATTCCCAGCTCGTCGGCCTGATCATCGAGGACGTCGCCAACCCGTTCTACGCCGCACTCACCCGCAGTGTGGAACTCGGCCTCCGCGCCGCCGGGATGCTGCTGCTCGCGGCCAGTTCGGAGGAGGATCCCGATCAGTTCTGCCGCCTGGTGGAACAGCTGATCGAGCGCAGGGTCGACGGGCTCATCGTCGTGCCACCCAGCGATCCGGGTGCACGCTGGCCCGGCCTGGCGCGGGAAATCCCGGCGTTGGTGGTGCTCGACCGGTATGACCCGCAGATCATCGCCGATTCGATCGTCGCCGACGACGAACAGGGCGGCCGGGACGCGACGGCACTACTGCTCGAGGGCGGCTCGCGGAACATCGCGTTCGTCGGAGAGGCGTTGGTGCTGCCCACCATCGCCAGCCGTCATCGCGGGTATCTGTCCGCACTGACCGCGGCCGGGCTCCGGCCCGACCCGGCGCTGACCATCGATGGCGTCCGGACCACCGACGAGGCATCTGCCGCGATGGTGGCTCTGCTGCAGAGTGGCATCGAGGTCGACGCCGTCTTCGCAGCCAACAACCGGGCCAGCATGGGGGCCCTACGCGCCTTCCGAGAGCTCGGAATTCGTTTGGCCATCGTGGGTTTCGATGATTTCGAGGCTGCGACCCTGGTGGAGCCGGCCGTCACGGTCGTCACGCACAGCGTGGCCGACATGGGTCGGCTCGCCGCTGAACTGCTGCTGGCCAGGGTCGGTGGTCTGCAGAGCGCACCCCAGCAGATCATCCTGCCGGCCATCACGATCCGGCGCGGGTCGGAGCGGTCGGAGAACCACCGCTCCGCCTGACGTGTGCTCCACCGGTACAACGACTGACACTCACCGAAACAGAAGAGAGCAACAGTGATCCAGTACAAGATCAACCGGCTGTTCAACCCGAGATCGGGCCGCCTGCTCGATGTCGCGGTCGACCACGGATTCTTCGGGGAGCCCTCGTTCCTGGACGGTATCGCCGACATGACGGCGGCCATCGACACCCTGGTGGACGCCGCACCGGACGCCATCCAGCTCACCATCGGACAGGCCCGGCTGCTGCAGAGCCGCCCGGGTCGGTTCAAGCCCAGCCTGGTGCTGCGTTCCGACGTCGCCAACGTCTATGGCGCGGAGCTGCCCGAGCGCGTGTTCAGCATCCCGATCGAGAACGCGGCCGAGACCGCCGCCCAGTTGGACGCGACCTGCCTGGTGGTCAACATCTTCGACATCCCGGGACAGCCGGAGCTCAAGGAGCAGTGCATCCGCAACGTGCTCAAGCTCCGGTCCGAGTGCACGAAGCTGGCCATCCCCCTGATGGTGGAACCACTCGTCATGCGCGCCAACAACTCCGGCGGCGCCTACCTGGTCGACGGCGACATCGAGCGGATCACCTCACTCGTCCGCCAGGCGGTGGAACTGGGCGCCGACCTGATCAAGGCCGACCCGAGCGACGAGATCGGCGAGTACCACCGGGTGGTGGAGGTGGCCTCCGGCATCCCGGTGCTGGTCCGCGGCGGCGGCCGGGTGGCCGATGACGTCCTGCTCCAGCGCACCACCGACGTACTGGCCCAGGGAGCGAGCGGAATCGTCTACGGCCGCAACATCATCCAGCACAGCGACCCGGCCGGCATCACCAATGCCCTGATGGCCGTGCTGCATGACGGAGCATCTGTCGAGCAGGCGCTGACCTTGATCGGCGTCGCGGCATGAGTGAGCATCGAAGCGAGGAACGAGCGAGGCGCGGAGCGAAAAGCGATGAGCGCCTGCGCGAAGAGCCATCAGCAATGAGTGAGCATCGAAGCGAGGAACGAGCGAGGAGCGGAGCGAAGATGGAGATGAGCGCCTGCGCGAAGAGCCATCAGCAATGAGTGAGCATCGAAGCGAGGAACGAGCGAGGAGCGGAGCGAAGATGGAGATGAGCGCCTGCGC